>NZ_JBEZYL010000055.1:0-1086 GCF_040638465.1 Streptomyces sp. NPDC026206 | reverse complement strand
AGGGCGACGAGCATGGTGCGGAAACCGGTGATCACAACACCATCGGCGGGCTGGAGGTCGCGGTGGCGAAGGTGTGCGCCATCTATCCACCAAGGCCCCCGCCACAGCAGCAGCCCGTACCCGATGACCGCGAGGGTGATGCTCACCGCGAGCAGGATGCGCTTGATGTGCGTGTTCATGCCGTGCATCATTTCCACAGCCCGCTCACCACCATTCCTCAACAGCCCGTTTCAGAGCAGGATTTGAGGTTGCTGGGCTAATGAGCGATATCCCCTGGGTTCCCGCCGGTCGGTGATCGCGCGGCAGGGGGCCGACCAGGGATTTCACGGCACCGGCCCGCGCTTCGACGTGGAGATCACGATTGTTCTTCGGGAATCCTGAAGGACCATCCTGATCCATTCGGGTAGGCCGTGCCTTCGCGCCTTGCTGACCTGGGACAACACTGTCAACCCGAGGGATGGACGCGCAAGCGAACGCACGGGAAATCGCACACTTGGAGGCGATGGCCGGCAGGTCCAGAACTTCGGCCCGCGATGGCATGTCTGTGCTCCGGCCGCTTCCTCCGCGGTGATGACCCTGTTGGGGATGCCGGGCCATTCACGACGCGGCTTGTTCCTCTTCGCTCACCGAGCAGCGCCGCCAGCCCCAGCTGCTCGTCCGAGGCGGCCACCACCGTGTGCTGAGTGGCTCTGGGGTGGGCGGCAGAACAGGCAGTCTCCCAGCAACAGCTGTCCATCTGCCCCCAGACAGGCATTGGCGGCAGTCGCTCACGCCATGGCTTGGAGAACGGGACCCGGAAGCCACCGATCGAGTGCATCTTCTCTCGGGTATCACGCGCGCTGCCTGGTGCAGACGTTCTGCAGGAAGCGTTTGAGTGGCGGGGTCGGGGCTTTAGACGTCGTTTCATTTGGTGAGGCGGCGGTAGCAGATGAGGGCCCCGGCTATGCCTAAGAAGGCGAGGAAGTGTTCGGCCTTGCGTTCGTAGCGGCGATGCAGGCGTCGGCAGCCGGCCAGCCATGACACGGTCCTCTCGACCACCCAGCGATGACGGCCGAGCCGCTGTGAGGACTCGATGCCCTTGCGGGC
>NZ_JBEZYL010000054.1:0-1244 GCF_040638465.1 Streptomyces sp. NPDC026206 | reverse complement strand
CGAACGCCACCCCCGCAACTACCTGGCCTTCCTCGGCCTCGCAGCCGCGCTCTGCTGCTACAAGCGACTCCTCAAACTCACCATGTAGGACACGGCCTTAACGCCGGCTACCAGTTCAAGGGAGCCTCCGGTGGCCATCCGTACCGGACACACCCCACGCGCCTGCCCACGCTGGAGCAGGCGCTGCGGCGGATCCCGCAACGGATGGGCGTGCTGCTGGACATGAAGTCTGCCGACGCTCAGACCGTGGTGCCCGCGATCGCCAAGACACTGGACGCCCTGCAGAACGAGGGGCGCAGGGAGTGGCAGCGCGTGCGGTTCTACTCCACCGAGAAGCCCAACCTCGACGCCATGGCGTCCTACCCCCAAGCCCGGTTGTTCGAGGACCGCGACACCACCGCACCCGCCTGGTCACCTCGCGCCTCACTGGCCATTGCCTCAACCCACCCAAGAGGGGGACCTGGACGGCCTTCGAGTTGCGCCGTGACATGACGGTTTCCGAGAAGTTCACCCTTGGCGAGGTCGCAGCCCGGTCAAGCAAACCCTGATGTGGGACCGGGGCACCGCGGCCTGCTTCCACACCCACCCCCGGGTAAGGACCGTATTGATCGGTATTGAGACCAAGGACGACTACGCCACCGCCCTGGGATGGATGCCTATGCCGTCCTGGCCGATTCCCCCGAGCGGATGATGAAGATCAAGAGCGAGGCGGAGACGACACCTCACTGAGGAGTCAGGAGCCCGCCCTCGGCGTCCGTAGGTGCTCATCAACCGCCGAAAATGCCCGGTGCCACGGCACCTGGGCCCTCCGTCTGCCCACGAGCGCCCCGGCAGCCCTCCTACCAGACCCACCTTCGAACTGCCCCATGGACAAGGGCGCCGACTGCCCGCACCGCCGACACGCTCTCAGTCGCCCCCGTCGCGGCACCCCCACTGCCCCGCCCGCTCCGGACAGCCGCAGGGCGCCCCCCGCCGGCGAACCCGAACAGAATCCGGCCGCACGGATCAAGAAGTTCTGCCATGCGCGTTTTGGTCAGGTCGGCGTTCCGAGCCCCCCGCGGCAGGCTCGCTGGATCTCCTGCAGCCGGGTGACCGCCGCCGAATGGGGCTCCTCATCCAGGTCGGCATCGACGCATGGCCAGATACCGCCTTAGACGTCGTTTCATTTGGTGAGGCGGCGGTAGCAGATGAGGGCCCCGGCTATGCCTACGAAGGCGAGGAAGTGTTCGGCCTTGCGTTCGTAG
>NZ_JBEZYL010000053.1:0-1320 GCF_040638465.1 Streptomyces sp. NPDC026206 | reverse complement strand
CCGGCACGCCACCGCACCACATCACCCGTGCGATACATCCGCGCACCAGGACCACCGAACGGATCAGCCACAAACCGCCCCGCCGTCAGCCCCGCACGACCGAGATAACCACGCGCCAGACCCACACCCGCCACATACAACTCACCAGCAACACCCGGCGGCACCAACCGCAACGAACCATCCAGCACATACACCCGCGTGCCCAACACCGGAACACCGATCGACGGCACACCCACCTCGACAGCAAGCGGTTCACTGACCGACACCGCCACCGTCGACTCAGTAGGCCCATAGGCATTCACCATCCGACGACCCGGCGCCCACCGCTCCACCAACCCCGGCGAACAGGCATCCCCACCCACGATCAAACAGGCGAACTCCGGCAACTCCACCGCCGGAACACTGGCCAACGCCGCCGGCGGAATCAACGCATGCGTCACCCGACGACCGGCAATCACCTCCGCCAGCAACTCACCCGCCAACGGACCCGGCTCCGGAACCACCAACGTCGCACCCGACGTCAACGCCACGCACAACTCCAGCACCGACGCATCAAAACTCGGCGAAGAGAACTGCAGCACCCGGCTCCCGGCCCTCACGGCAAACCGCTCACGCCCCGTCGCCGCAAACGCAGCAAGACCCGCATGCGTCACCACCACACCCTTGGGCACACCCGTCGAACCAGACGTATAGATCACATACGCAGGACTGTCGACGGACACCGGACCCACCGGCACCACCTCAACACCCGGCAGCCCCGCCTCGTCCAGCACCACCACCGTCAAACCATCGACATCCGGCACCACATCCGCATACGCCGACGTCGTCACCACAGCGGCAGGCTTCGCATCACCGAACATGAACCCGATACGCTCCGCCGGATAATCCGGATCCACCGGCAAATACGCCGCACCGGCCATCTGCACCGCCAGCGAAGCCACCACCGACTCCACCGACCGGCCCAGCACCAGAGCCACCACCCGCTCCGGACCCACACCCACACCACTCAACCGCGCCGCCAACCGCCCCGCACGCGCACCCAGCTCCGCATACGTCAACGACAGACCCGCCGACTCCACCGCCACCGCATCCGGCGTACGAACCACCTGCGCAGCGAACAACTCCGGGAACGAAACCCGCTCCACCAGCCCGCCATCCGCAAGACTCCAGCCCTCCGCGAACCCCGCCCGCTCCTCCTCCGACAACAACTCCACCGACGCCAACACACGACCCGGATCCGCCACCAACGCCTCCAGCACCCGCACCAGACGACCGCCGATACCCTCCACCACCACCCGCTCGAACAGATCCGGCCGGTAG
>NZ_JBEZYL010000052.1:0-2162 GCF_040638465.1 Streptomyces sp. NPDC026206 | reverse complement strand
GGAGTGCTGCCCAAGGCTCTCCGCGTCTTCCAGGAGCCAGGGATAGGACGTCCCGTCTTCCGGCACCAGCCACACCCGGCTGCCGACCCAGCCGCGCACCTCGGCCCCTTCCGGAACCCAGCCGAACAGTTCGTACGTACCGCGCCGGGGCCCCCCGAACAGCCCCTCCGCCTCGGCACAAACACCCCAGACATGATCGTGCTCCGTCTCGGTCAGCGTGTACCGCACCCGCCCGCTATGGTCCTGGTCTTCATGCACGGTGGGAATCATGCCCGACGCCGGAGCGAATGGTGGAGCTGAGCCTTCGTCCTCAGTCAGAGGTGCTGTGCTGAGTCTGCAGGTGGCCCGTGGCCGCCGGGCAGGCCTGTGTGCCAGCGGTTGTGCAGCGGCTTGTGGGCGAAGCCGTCGGGGACGGTGAGGCCGGACGGTGACTGCCTGGGCAGGCCCTCGTATCCTTGGTCCCTCACCTTGGCCCGCAGGGGCCATGGACGAGGATGTCTGGATGGAGCACCCTCTCTACACCGATCACCAGCTGGGCCTCTTCCAGCGGTACGTGACGCCCGACGAGGCACCCGACCGGTACATGAAACTCCTGCACGGAAACGTCGAGCGAATACCGGAGCCGAAGAAGCCGGCCTTCTTCCAGTCCTTGGTCACTGCGGCCCATGAAGCGACGGATGAAGACCTGACCACATTGCTCAAGATGAACTGGCGAGGGCGCCTTGTGGCCGGATGGCTCGCCGGCTTCGACCGCCGCACGCAGTTCCGTGAGTGCCTCGGTGACCTGCTGTTGAAGAGCCAGTTTCCCTTCGCGGGGCAGGGCTACTGCTTTGCCCTGGCGCGCTTCGGCACCCCTGACGACGCCGCCCTGCTCGTGAGCTACCTGCACTGGTGGCTACGGCGACCTGACTGCCGCTAGACCAGGAATGGGCCCTCGGCTCCCTCCAGCACATCGACGCCATCAACGGCACCGACAGTGCCCAGCAGTTACTCGGCCCCGGAAGGCTCTGGTCGAAGTGGGCAGACGTCGAGGACCCCGACACGTGCTGGCAGCGGGTAGAGGGATTCCACCTCCTGTACCGCTTGGTCTCCCGCTACATCCCCCTGCCCGCAAGGACGCGACGCCCGGACGGTCATGCCTGACCTGGCCTTCCTCAGGCTGGTGAGAGCTGCCGCTCTCGCCAGTTGCATCAGGCCGTCGTCTCTTCCTGGACCCGGGCGCGGAACGCCGGGTGCGCTCGCCTCGATGGACTCTCGACCTGTGAGATGCGATCGAGAAGCGCGGGATGGCCGGCCAGCCGCTCCGGGAGCTTTGTCGAGGATCTGAGGATCGCTGGCAGGAGTTGTTCCGCAGTCAAGGTCGAGGTCTCCGAAAGGTCTACGCCCCGCAACTGCACTGACTTGAGACTCGCGTCCAGGAAGGTCGCCTTCCCGCATTGGGCATCCGAGAGGTCAGCGCTATCCAGGTGCGCTTCAGCCAGAACCGCTCCGTCGAGTCGGACACTTTCCAAGTAAGCGCCTTCAAGATTGATGGCGCTGAGGTTTGCGCCGTCCAGCCAAGCAGCAGCAAAGCTGACGCCTTGCATGCGCGCCTCGAGTAGGTCCACCCCGCGAAGGTCGGTATGTGACAAGTCGATGAGAAATCCCTCCTTGCGGACCGGGCGCCGCCCCAGCACTGTGAGTGCGGCCTGGACGTCTTCCTCTGGTCTTGCTCTGGGAGGGTTTGGGTCAGAGCCATCCGGCTCCAGTCGCAAGATCCGAGCATGCTGGCGCACGAAGGCTGCGAGTACCTCAACGACCGTGGCGTGATCCTTCTCTGAATCCCGCATGATCCGTTCAAGGCTGTACATTCCGCCGAGCCGCTCAGTGATGTTGGGTGAGCCAAGGAGTTTGATCGCCTGCACATAGCGGTCGGTGACCTGACTCTCACGGGTCAACTCGGCCTGTTCGCGGTCCTTCTCGCGGGCGTGGGTGAATTGTTCCTGGCTGTGCTCGTACAGCTTGTCGGCGTGCTGGTGAGTGCGGTGCGTGTAGTACAGCCCGATTCCGGCGACGGCGCCGGCGCCGAGGGCGACGAGCATGGTGCGGAAACCGGTGATCACAACACCATCGGCGGGCTGGAGGTCGCGGTGGCGAAGGTGTGCGCCATCTATCCACCAAGG
>NZ_JBEZYL010000051.1:0-2232 GCF_040638465.1 Streptomyces sp. NPDC026206 | reverse complement strand
GAACAACGCCCATAACTCGTCCGGTACCAGTCGCTCAACCAGATCCGTCATGCACGGCTCAACGAACGATCACACCATAAGAAACGGCGTCTTAGCGGCAGGTTGGCCGGTTTCAAAGCCATGATGTTGCAGGCGAGTTAACACGGAGACATGATCACTGCTCGTATCGACCTGATCACTCATCCAGGAGCCGAGAAGTGATACGCAGAACCGCTCTCTGCATCCTCACCACCGTCGCTGTGACCGCGACCCTCGCCCTGCCCCTCACCCAGGGAGCACAGGCGGCCACCCCGGCCACGACCGCTCCGGTGACTGCCGCCACCCCCGCCACGGTCAACGCGGACGACGACAACCCCTTCCGCTGGATGGAACTGGACGGCCTGCCGGCCGACGTCCAGTTCATGCGCTCCCACCCGCGCGTCGAGGTCCGCTACGGCGACCCCGACCACCCGAACCGGGCCCGCGTCGTCGCTTCGGCGACGACGCTGATGTAGCGCCAGCCCCGCCTGACCCGGCCGACCAGCCCACGCCGGGCCCGTGACCGAGTCGCGCCGGCCCGCCCGGCGGCCACCACGGTCATGACCGGCGACGAGCGCGCCGCCACCGCCATCTCCCGTATCCCGCATCTCCTTCCGCCTCGCGGCGGCGGCCTTCCTGATGCCATCGGGTATCGGCGCAGGACAGCGCGGCCAAGGCCCTGAACGGCAGATCGCTGCAAGTCCCTCCAATTCGTCGTGCTCTCGCATGCTCTCGTTTCACGAGATTCAACCACAAGGGAGTTGTTCGTTTTCATGCATAAACGTCGGATGTTCCTAGCCTTCGCCACTGTGGGCGCAGTCATATGCGCCGACGGATTCATCCCGTCGGTCAGTCAGGCCGTCGGCAGCAGCGACAGGGAAGAGAAGGGGTCCTACGCTGAAACGCACGGACTGACGGCGGATGACGTCACGAACATCAACGCACTCAACGAAAGCGCTCTGGCTCTGGGGCAACCTGGCAAGCCTCCGGCGGACTTACCGCCGAGCGCCAGCCCGTCCTTCCGGGCCCCCGACGCTACCGACGACAGGGTAACCCCTCCGGCCGAGCCGCTCGAAAGGATGCCCGATGCGTACCGGGCCTACGGAGGTAGGGCCACTACGGTCATAAACAACTACATACGCAAGTGGCAGCAGGTCTACAGCCACCGCGACGGAAAGAAGCAGCAAATGACCGAAGAGCAGCGAGAAAAGCTGTCCTACGGTTGCGTTGGCGTCACCTGGCTCAATTCGGGTCCCTACCCGATGAACAAATTGGCGTTTGCGTTCTTCGACGAGAACAAGTACAAGAACGACCTCAAAAACACCAGCCCCCGACCCGGTGAAACACGGGCAGAGTTCGAGGGTCGCATCGCCAAGGACAGTTTCGACGAGGGGAAGGGTTTCAAGCGGGCGCTTGATGTGGCGTCCATCATGAACAAGGCCCTGGAAAGCGCCCACGACGAGGGGACGTACGTCGAAAACCTCAAGACGGGGCTCACGAAAAACAATGACGCTCTGCTCTATGAGGACAGCCGCTCGAACTTCTACTCGGCACTGAGGAATACACCGTCTTTCAAAGAAAGAGACGGAGGCAACTACGACCCGTCCAAGATGAAGGCGGTGATCTACTCGAAGCACTTCTGGAGCGGGCAGGACCAGCGGGGCCCCTCCGACAGGAGGAAGTACGGCGATCCGGATGCCTTCCGCCCCCACCAGGGTACTGGCCTGGTCGACATGTCGAGGGACAGAAGCATCCCGCGCAGTCCCGCCAAGCCTGGCGAAAGTTGGGTCAATTTCGACTACGGCTGGTTCGGGGCTCAGACGGAAGCGGACGCCGACAAGACGGTATGGACCCACGGCGACCACTATCACGCGCCCAATAGTGGCCTTGGCCCCATGCACGTATACGAGAGCAAGTTCCCGAACTGGTCTGCCGGCTACGCGGACTTCGACCGCGGAACCTACATGATCACGTTCATACCCAAGAGCTGGAACACCGCCCCCGCCAAGGTGCAGCAAGGCTGGCCGTAACAGAATCGGCAGGAGGGCCGGGTCGCCCGGCCCTCCTCCGTCCACACCCGCGGAGATGCCCCATCCCCGGTGATCCGCTCCGAGTAAGACCGTGTCCTACATGGTGAGTTTGAGGAGTCGCTTGTAGCAGCAGAGCGCGGCTGCGAGGCCGAGGAAGGCCAGGTAGTTGCGGGGGTGGCGTTCG
>NZ_JBEZYL010000050.1:0-3783 GCF_040638465.1 Streptomyces sp. NPDC026206 | reverse complement strand
GAGCGGAAGCCGAGCGCGATCCAGTCCTTGCTCTGACGGTTCCTGTCGTGGGTGAGGGTCCAGCCAGCCGTGGTGAAGTGGCGGCGGAGTCGTTGTTCCGTGGTGCGGGCGACGTCGACCGGGATGTTCTCGACCGTCCAGCCGAGTTCGAAGGAGACGGCGTCGAGCGCGACCTTGTCGATGGTGAGTCCGCCTCGTTGGCAGGTGTGGCTCGGGTTGACCCGTGTGGGTTCCACCGGTTCGTGGGGCGGCAGTTCCATGCCCTCGTACGCCCACTGCGCGCGGTCTTCGAGCCGGTGGGAGACGACCGCCGGGTCGGCGGACGGGTAGTCCCTCTCCAGGCTCTTGCCGAGCGCGGAGCAGCCCGTGGTCGTCAGGGCGGCGAGCAGCACGATCAGCAGGGACGCGGCGGTCTTCTTCATGGGGCGACCGCACGAAGGGGGCGGCGCCGTGCGCGTGAGTACGGGTACTCAACCGGCGTCTGCCGTGGGCTCAGGCGGTGTACGACGCGATCAGGCGCGACAGGTGGCGGCCGGCGAGCAGCAGCGGGTCTTCGCTGCGCGTGACCTGGGCGGTCACCTCGGCGCCCTCCAGGGTGTTGATGACCGTCGCCGCCAGGTCGTGGGCCATGGGGTCGGGGAAGCCGCAGCCAAGGAGTTTGTCGGCGACCAGCCTCTGCCAGGCCAGCAGGGCCTCGGCGCAGGCTCTCTGGATGGGGTTGTCCGTACCGAGGGTCTCCAGGGCGGCCGCCGTGACCGGGCAGCCGTCGGTCCAGCCGGAGGCGCGGAGTTCGGTGGCCAGCAGGCGGGCGCAGGCGTCGACAGCGGCGGCCGGGTCGTCCTCGCCGTCCAGCGCGGTGCGCAGGACGGCGGCGAACTCCTCGCGGCCGTGTTCCATCGCCGCCACCGCCACGGCTTCCTTTCCGCCCGGGAAGAAGTGGTAGACGGAGCCGAGGGTGGCCTCCGCCTCCTGGGCGATCTGCTTGATGCCCGTGCCGACGTAGCCCTGGCGCTGGATGAGGCGGGAGGCGGCGACGACGATCCGGTCGCGGGTGCTGCTGGTCTGCATGCGGTGAGTCTAGCCAGCCATTAAGTAGAGCGCTCGTTTTAGAGGTGTGCTAGCTTCAGCCCCGTCGCTAGATAGAGCGTTCGTTTTAGACGTCTAGAGGGATTCAATCATGCGCAAGAACTCTGTCACCGTCATCGGGCTCGGCCCCATGGGGCAGGCCATGGCCGACGCCTACCTCGAGCAGGGCTACGAAGTCGCCCTGTGGAACCGCACCGCCTCCCGCGCCGACGAGCTCGTGCGCCGCGGCGCCGTCCTCGCCGCCTCGCCCGCCGAGGCGATCGCCGCCAACGACGTCATCGTTCTCAGCCTCACCGACTACGAGGCGCTGTACGCCGTACTGGACGGGGTCGACCCCGCCGTCCTGGCCGGCCGGGTCCTGGTCAACCTCAGCTCCGACACCCCGCGCCGCGCCCAGGAGGCCGCCGACTGGGCGCGGGAGCGTGGCGCCGTCCAGCTCACCGGCGGGGTGCTCGTGCCGCCCTCCGGGATCGGCCGCCCAGGCTCCTCCGCCTTCTACAGCGGCCCCCGCGAGGTCTTCGAGGCCCACCGTCCCACCCTCGAAGTGCTCACCGCCGCCGACTACCGAGGCGAGGACCCCGGCCTCGCCGCGCTCTTCTACCAGCTCAACATGGTCATGTTCTGGACCGCCCTGAGCTCCTACTGGCAGGCCATCGCTCTCGCCGACGCGCACGGCATCAAGGCCGCCGACCTTCTCCCGACCGCCGTCGGCGCCCTGGACATGAAGCAGTTCCTGGAGTTCTACGCACCCCGCGTCGACGCGGGCGACCACTCCGGGGAAGTCGACCGGCTCGCGATGGGGCTCGCCAGCGCCGAGCACGTCCTGCACACCGTCGTCGACGCCGGCGTCGACGCGGCGCTTCCCGCCGCCGTCGTCGACCTCTTCCGGCGTGGTGTCGAGGCCGGGCGCGGCGGCGACAGCAGCTCCAGCCTCGTGGAGGTGCTCAAGCGGCCCGCCGTCTGAACACGCCGACGCCCGGCGTCAGCCCCCGGCGTACGGGGCGTCGACGTGGCTGACTTCGTCCAGGCCCGTTCCGGCCACGCGGTAGACGGCCGTACGGGTCAGGGTGTTGGCCACCGGCGGATCCGTGTCGCGGCGCGTCCGGTAGACCACCGTCACGGCGGGGCGGGTCACCGTCACGGAGACCACCGGGGTGCGGTCGCCGAGGGACTCCGTGGCGAAGGGGACCGGAGCGCCGTGGTCGTTGCGCCACACGACCAGGGTGTAGAAGCGGCCCGTGCCCGGGGTGGTGATCTTCACGACGCCCACGGCGTCGGCCGCACCGTCCCCGACGAGGTGTCCGATCGCGCACTGGGGCTGGAGGTCGACCTGGACGCCGTCCTCGTCCTCCCAGTGACCGTCGGTCAGTCGCATCGAGTCGCACGGGTAGTCGGGCAGCTTGACGAGGGCAGTCTGCACCGCGGCGTTCCGGAGCTGATCGCACGTCAGCGCGGCGGCGGTGGTGGGCCGGGCGGTCGGGGTGGCCGAGCTGGGGCGCGGGGTCGGTGCCTGGCTCCGCCCGGCGGGCGGGGGCGCGGCGGAGCGCGACGGGTTCGCGCTGCCGGTGGGGCTCTGGGCGCCGGGGGCGCCGTCGCCGCTCGCGTCCTCCGGGCCGCATCCGGCCGACAGCCCCATGGCCAGCGTCGCGGCCAGGCTCACGGCGACCAGCCGTGGCATCCTTGTGTGCCTCATATCCATCCCCCCTGCGTGGCCGGATCTCGATGTGTGGCGGGAGATGCACCGATGGCCGGCCGGGGTTGCGGGTCGTTGTCCGAAACGGGTAACAGTTAAGCCGCCCGTCGGACGGGCGTCCCACCTAGACTTATCGCTCGATGGACTGCCAAGACCCCAGGGGTGGTTGACGGTGCGTAAGCGCCCGTGTGCAAACTGATCGTTAGGGGTGCTTGGTGGTGGAGCGGGTCAGCCTTCGCGCCATCAGCATGATCACGGACCACTTGACCATGGCTTCGTGGTGCTGGGGTAACCGTTCGTAGTCGCGGACACAGCGGCGCCGCTGGTAGATCCACGACAGCGTCCGCTCCACCACCCACCGGCGCGGCAGCACCACGAAGCCCTTGGCATTGTCACTTCGTTTGACGATCTCCAGCGTGAGCTGGAGTTTCTCCCTGGCCCAGTTGACGAGTTTCCCGGCGTAGCCGCCGTCGGCCCAGACCAGGCGGATCGACTCGAACAGTTCCCACAGGTGCGACAGCGCGGGTCGAGCGCCGTCGCGGTCCTGCACGCTCGCGGTGGTGACCATGACGACCAGGAGCAGGCCGATCGTGTCCACGATCACGTGGCGCTTCCGCCCTGCCACCCGTTTCCCAGCGTCGTATCCCCTGCTCTCCGTGCCGACGGTCTCCGCGGCCCGTACCGACTGCGAGTCGATGATCGCGGCGGTCGGGTCCACGTCCCGCCCCTCGGCCCGGCGGACTTCGTCGCGCAAGTCGTTGTGGATCGCGTTGACATCGCTGTCCTGCCACCACCGGGTGAAGATCGCGTGGACAGTGCGCCAGGGCGGGAAGTCGCAGGGCAGGTTGCGCCACTTGCAGCCGTTGTCGGCGACGTAGAAGATCGCGTCAACGATCAGCCGGCGGCAGTACTCCTCGGGGCGCCCGCCATTGCCGTCCAGCCAGGCCGGCCACGGCATCACCGCCGCGATGACCTGCCACTGCGCGTCGGTGGTGTCCGAGGTG
>NZ_JBEZYL010000049.1:0-4513 GCF_040638465.1 Streptomyces sp. NPDC026206 | reverse complement strand
TCAGCGCCGATGGTACTGCAGGGGGGACCCTGTGGGAGAGTAGGACGCCGCCGAACAATTTTTGAGAAAGCCCTGGTGGGAACCGAAAGGTTCCTACCAGGGCTTTTTTGCGTTTCCGGGCGGCGTTCTGCGGCGTTCTCAGGCTCGCATTTAGCAGGCCGGCATCAGACGGCGACCACGCGCCCGGTGGCTTCGCCGTCCCCGTTCTCGTTGTCGCCCCGCCCTTCTTCTCCGTCGCTTTCCTCGCGCATTTCGCCGTGCCGTTCCGCCCAGCCGACCAGAGCGGTGTGACAGGCACGGTCCATGTGGCGCAGGCCGCTGATGTCGAGCTCTACATGGTGTCCGCCGCGGCGAAGCGATTCGAGCTCGTCCAGCAGCTTCGGCAGACGCAGGAAGGTGGCGTTGCCGAGTACTCGGGCCCGTACGACGCCGCTCGGGGTCGTGACGGCCTCGATGTGGATGTGCGAGGTATCCCAGGCCGCCTTGACGACGGCCAGGAGCAGACCGATGATCACGCCCTCGAAGAGGTTGGTCGCCACGATCGCCCCGGTGGTCGTCACCAGCACCGCGACCTCGCCACGGTGGTCCCGCCAGAGGGGACCCAATTCCCTTCCCGGGATGAGCTTCCACCCCGCGTGGACCAGTACGCCGGCCAGGGCCGCGACCGGGATGAGTTCGAGCGCCCAGGGCAGCAGCGTGGCGAAGACCAGGAGCCACACCCCGTGCAGTACTCGCGAGGCCTTGGTGCGCGCACCGGCTTGGACGTTGGCGGCGCTGCGTACGATCACCGCGGTCATCGGCAGGGCGCCGAGCGCCCCGCAGACGGTGTTGCCGGCGCCCTGGGCGATGAGTTCCCTGTCGTAGTCCGTGTGGCGGCCGTCGTGCAGCCGGTCTACGGCGGCCGCGCTGAAGAGGGACTCGGCCGACGCGATGAGCGCGAAGGCCAGCACCGTACCCAGCACCCCGAACTCGGTCAGTCGGGCGAAGTCACCGCCACCTGGTGGCTGGATCGCATCGAGGAGACCGCGGACCTGGACCCGGTCGACGGGCAGTCGCAGCAGGGCGACCACAGCTGTGGCCAGTGCGACCGCGGCCAGCGGCGCGGGTACGACGCGCGCGCCGTGCTTCCAGCGTGGCCACAGTACGAGCAGGGCCGCCGTGCCACCGCCGACCGCGACGGCGGCCAGGGCGTCCGCCGAGGCGAGGGTGTCGGTCAGGAGCGTGACCAGCCCGCCGAGCTTCTCCAGGCCGCCGGCCGGCGCGTCCGCGTCGGCGAGCGCGTACAGCTGCCCCGCGATCAGCACGACCCCGATGCCCGCGAGCATGCCCTGCACCACTGCGACCGAGATGGCCCGGAACCAGCGCCCCAATTTGAAGACCCCCATGGCGAGTTGCAGCAGCCCGGCGGTGAGCACCAGCACGCCGAGTGCCCTGAGGCCGTACTCCCGTACGGCCTCGTACACCAGCACGGTCAGCCCTGCTGCAGGCCCGCTGACCTGCATGCTGCTGCCCGGCAGGAGCCCGGTGAGGAGCCCGCCGACGATGCCGGTCACGAGCCCGAGTTCGACCGGCACACCGGACGCGACGGCGATGCCGACGGACAGCGGCACGGCTATGAGGAAGACGACCAGCGACGCGGTGAAGTCGGCCCGTAGGTTGGTCCTGAGGTCAACTCGGGCGACGACGTTTCGGACATGGCGGAAGCGTGTCTTCTGCATGAGGTTTTCCTCCAGCGCGCTCGAGGCGCGCGCAGCGATGCGATGAGGATCGTTGCCTGACAGGTGGAGTGGGGTGAGGCGTCGTATGGCTGGACGGTTCGTCGGACGGTTCGTCGGTCGGTCGGACGGATCGGGTCGAGCCAGTCGGCCGGTACGAGCGGGAACAGCGGTACGAGCGGGAACAGCGGATACGGCAGGAGCAGCCGGCACGGACCGGCGTGAGCACGGGCACCGGGGGCGAACACGGCACACGGCCGCCGGGCGCCGGAATGAACGTCGGCACAGAACCCAGTAGGGACCCCAGCACGGACCCCAGCACGGACTACGACGCCGTCGTCCCCTGCGGCGCCGCACTGCTCATCACTTGACCATATTTTGGCCAAGTCGTGGTGCTGTTCCGCGAATTGATCTGTAACTGCGATGTAAAAGCGGAGTCGTGAAACAGGAGCTCCCACTTCCCTTCGCCCCGGCGGGCGGCCGTCCGCAAGCGCCCCCACCGCGCCTCGCCACCGGTTCCGAGTCGTGGACGCGAGCCGCGCCCGAGGGCACCGAAGTGCGAAGATGCCAGGCAAAGCCACAGCGCAGCCAAGAGGTGAGCCCCGTGACCCAGAAAGTCGCCGTCGTCGGCACCGGAAAGATCGGCGAGGCACTCCTCAGCGGCATGATCCGCGCCGGCTGGTCGCCCGACGACCTGATGTGCACCGCCCGCCGGCCCGAGCGCGCCGAGGCGCTGCGCACCCGCTACGGCGTGGAGGTCGTCAGCAACACCGAGGCCGCCAAGGCAGCCGACACCCTCATCCTGGCCGTCAAGCCGCAGGACATGGCGCTCCTCCTGGACGAGCTCGCGCCCCACCTGCCCGCCGACCGGCTGGTCATCAGCGCGGCGGCCGGCGTACCCACGGTCTTTTTCGAGGAAAAGCTCCCCGCCGGCGCCCCCGTCGTGCGCGTCATGCCGAACACCCCCGTCCTCGTCGACGAGGGCATGTCCGTCATCTCCGCCGGCTCCCACGCCACCGAGGACCACCTCCTCCGCACGGAAGCGATCTTCAAGCCGGTCGGAAAGACGCTTCGCGTCCCCGAGTCCCAGCAGGACGCGGCGACCGCCCTCTCCGGCTCCGGACCGGCCTACTTCTACTTTCTCGTCGAAGCCATGACCGATGCGGGAATTCTCCTCGGCCTGCCGCGCGACAAGGCCCACGACCTGATCGTCCAGGCCGCCATCGGCGCAGCCGTCATGCTCCGCGACAGCGGCGAGCACCCGGTGAAGCTGCGCGAGGCGGTCACCTCCCCCGCCGGGACGACGATCAGCGCGATCCGTGAGCTGGAGCGCCACGGTGTACGAGCCGCACTGATCGCCGCCCTCGAAGCAGCACGCGACCGCAGCCGCGAACTGGCCTCCGGCCAGGCCTGACACTCGTCACAAAGCCTGACCCTCTTCACGCGGCCCCACGCTCTTCACACCGGCGGCAGAAGACCGATCGCGCGGTACGCCGCGTCGACGGTCGGCCGCGCGAGACCACGGGCCCGCCCGGCCCCCTCCCGCAGGACGCCGTCCACATAAGAGGGGTCGGCGCAGAGCTGCGCGTGCCGGTCCCTGATCGGCCGCAGCAGCTCCACGACGGCCTCGGCGGTGTCCTTCTTCAGCGCGCCGTACGAGGAACCCCGCGAGCTGTACTCCGCGGCGACCTCCATCGGCTTTCGGCCGGTGCACCCGGCCAGGATCTCCAGCAGGTTCGCCACCCCGGGCTGCGCCTCACGGTCGTACACGACCTCGCTGCCGCTGTCGGTCACCGCGCGCATGATCTTTTTGCGGACGACATCCGACTCGTCGAGCAGATAGACGATGCCGGCCGTCTCGGCGTGCGACTTGCCCATCTTCGACGTCGGGTCCTGCAGATCCATCACCCTGGCGGCCACCAGGGGGAGCACAGCCTTGGGTACGGCGAACGTACGTCCGTAGCGCTGGTTGAACCGCACGGCCAGGTCCCTGGTGAGCTCGACGTGCTGCGCCTGGTCGTCGCCGACGGGAACCTCGTCGGCGCCGTACGCGAGGATGTCCGCCGCCATGAGCACGGGATAGGTCAGCAGGGACAGCCGTACGCTCCCGCCGGCGGCCCGCTCCCGGGCGGACTTCTCCTTGTACTGGATCATCCGCCGCATCTCGCCGTCGGTGGCCGTGCACTCCAGGACATACGCGAGCCGGGTGTGCTCGTCCACATGGCTCTGTACGAACAGAGTGCAGAGGCCCGGGTCGAGCCCGGCCGCGAGCAGCAGGGTCGCCGCCTGCCGGCTGAGCCTCCGTACGCGGGCGGGGTCGTGGTCGACGGTCAGCGCGTGCAGGTCGACGACACAGAAGAGGGCGTCGGCCCGGTGCTGGTCGGCGTCGACCCACTGGCGGACGGCGCCCAGGTAGTTGCCCAGGGTCAGATGGCCGGTGGGCTTGATGCCACTGAAGATGCGCGCCATGTCTTTGCTGGTCTCCTTGAGGTGGAGCCACCGCCACGGACAGCAAAAAGGCCGCCGAGGCGGCGGCCGTTGGTGCATGCGCAGGTCTTGGGCCGCCTGTCAGGCGGCCCACCACTGCTGGGTGAGCGCATGCTTGGTCACAGGACGACGGTAGCCCTCGAAACCCTCTTGCGCCACGGGTTTGATGGGGCGTACGGGAGCGTGTAGTGTTCTCCGAGTTGCCACGGGGTCCGCGAGGACGCCGGGACAGCACTTCGAGCCGCACCGGCGGCAATCACCACTGCACGGTCCCTGAACGGGAAGTATTTCGGCATGCCGGAATACGGAAC
>NZ_JBEZYL010000048.1:0-4794 GCF_040638465.1 Streptomyces sp. NPDC026206 | reverse complement strand
TTCCAGCACGAGCGGTACTGGCTGGCGCCCAACACCGGCACCGCAGACGCGACCGCGGCCGGGCTGGGCCGGGTCGAGCACCCGATTCTGGCCGGCGCCGTCCACATCGGTGACCGGGACGAATGGGTGTTCACCGGCCGCCTGTCCACCGAGACCCAGCCCTGGGTCGCCGAGCACGTTCTGATGGGCAACATCGTCGTGCCGGGTACGGCGCTGGTGGAGTTGGCGGTGACGGCTGGCCGCGAGGTCGGCTGCCCGGAGCTGGACGAGCTGGTGCTGGAAGCACCGCTGCTCCTGGAGGACGGCGCCGCACGACAGATCCAGGTCACCGTCGGCGAGCTCGGTGACGACGGCCTCCGGGACGTGGCCGTCTACTCTCGCCCGGAAACCGGCGCGGAGGATGAGCAGGCGGAGGCAGTGTGCCACGGGCGAGGCCGGCTCACTGCCGATGCGGGCCCCGCCTCCGATGCCGAGCCCGATGCCGCGTGGCCCGCTGAATGGCCACCGGTGGGTGCTCAGCCGTTGACGACCGACTCGCTCTATGCCTTCCTGAGCGATCTCGGCTACGACTACGGCCCGGTCTTCCAGGGCGTGCGGGCGGCCTGGCGCAGTGGTGCGCAGACCTACGCGGAGGTGACACTCCCCGACGATGTCGCAGACGATGGCTTCGCCATCCACCCGGCACTGTTCGACGCGTTGCTGCACAGCGGCATCCTGGTGGTCGACCGCGATGCTGCCGGACAGCCGATGCCGTTCAGTTGGGGAGGCGTCCGCATCGTGCGCCAGGGCGTCTCGCGGCTGCGCGTCCGCGCCGTCGCGAACGGCAACTCCTCGATCCGGCTCGACGCCGTCGACGAGTCCGGGGCGCCGGTCATATCGGTCCGGTCGATCGTTGTTCGTTCGGTGGAGCAGGCGCAGCTGGAGGCCGCGCGATCCGCTGGGCAGCGCTCGTTGTACGGACTCGACTGGGCTGCTGTTGCCGCCGGTTCGCGCGGAGCGGAGCGGGTCGCGGTTCTCGGCGCGGTCGCGGGGCCGGGAGAGCGGTTCGCGGATCTGAGCGCATTGGAAGAGGCGGTGGCGGGCGGCGCTGCGGTGCCGCAGATGGTGGTCACCGCGATCGAGCCCGCGGCGGAAGCGGCCGACAGTGCCCAGCTGACCGGTCGGGCGTTGGAACTGGTGCAGCGGTGGCTGGCCAGTGAGCGGCTGACCGACGCCCGGCTGGTGGTCGTGACCCGTAACGCGGTCGCGGTGGGCGATGAGACGCCGGATATCGCGCAGGCTGCGGTGCGGGGTCTGGTGCACAGTGCCCAGTCCGAGCACCCGGGCCGCTTCCTGGTTGTCGATGTCGCCGAGAACGCCGAGTTCGACTGGGCGTCGTTGGCCGATGTGGACGAACCACAGCTGGCCATGCGCAAGGGCCGGTTGCTGGCGCCGCGGCTGACGCGTGTGTCGGCGGAGCCGTCGACCCGACCGCTGGATCCGGACGGCACGGTGCTCATCACCGGTGGTACGGGTGGCCTGGGCGGGTTGTTCGCCAAGCACCTGGCGGAGCGGCATGGCGCGAAGCGGCTGTTGCTGGTGAGCCGTCGTGGTGCGGCCGCCGAGGGCGTGGACAAGCTGGTCGCCGAGCTGAAGGCTCTCGATGCGCAGGCTCAGGTGGCCGCGTGCGACGTGTCCGATCGCGCCGCATTGGCGGACCTTTTCCACACTTTGGACCGGCCGCTCACGGCGGTCGTGCACGCGGCTGGTGTGCTCGACGACGGTGTCATCGAGTCGCTGACCGGTGAGCAGGTCGAGCGGGTCATGCGTCCCAAGGTGGACGCGGCATGGCACCTGCACGAGCTCACCGCCGGGATGCAGCTGTCGGCGTTCGTGCTGTTCTCCTCGGTGGCGGCATTGATCGGTAGTCCCGGTCAGGCCAACTACTCTGCGGCCAACGCTGCTCTCGACGCGCTCGCTGCGAGGCGGCGTGCCGAGGGCCTGGTCGGCACTTCGCTCGCATGGGGTCTGTGGGACGGCACCGCGGGCATGGCCGGTGAACTGGACGAGGCGGATCTGGCGCGGCTCGAGCGCATGGGCGTGCGTACGTTGTCGGCCGAGCTGGGGCTGGATCTCTTCGATCAGGCACTCGGATCGGACGCCGCGTTGCTGGCGCCGGTGCGGCTGGACGCGGGCGGGTTGCGGACACAGGCGCGGGCCGGCATGTTGCCCGCCTTGCTGCGCGACTTGGTGCGGATGCCGGCGCGGCGGGCACAGCCGGCGGAGGCGACGCTGTCGCAGCAGCTGGCCGGGGTGGCGGAGGCCGAACGAGGGAAGGTCGTTCTCCGGCTCGTTCAGGCGCAGGTGGCGGCCGTGCTCGGTCATGGCTCCGGAGCCGTGATCGATCCCGATCGCGCTTTCAAGGAGATCGGGTTCGACTCGTTGGGTGCGGTCGAGTTGCGCAACCGGTTGACGCAGGCCACCGGGTTGCGGTTGCCCTCGACGCTGGTCTTCGACTACCCGACACCGGCAGCCATCGCCCGGTATCTGCTGTCGGAAGTCGTGCCGGACGATGCGACCGCTGCGCCTCGCCGGTCGGAGGAGGACGAGCTCCGCGACCTGCTGGCGTCGATCCCGGTCAGCCGCATGCGTCGGGCCGGGTTGCTCGAAACGCTGCGCGAGCTGGCCGGCGACGACCTGCACGAGGACGAACCGGCGACCGGGGGCGAGGCCTCGATCGACGACATGGACGCGGCGGAGCTGATCCGGATGGCTCAAGAGGGCACGGCATGAAAGCAAGCGAGCACGTGGTCGTCACCGGGCGTCCGGATCTGGAGAAGTGAGCATGGCTACCGAAAAGAACGACCTCATCGACGCCCTCCGGAAGTCACTCAAGGAGACGGAGCGCCTGCGGCAGCAGAACCGACGGCTCTTGGCCCGGTCCACCGAGCC
This sequence comes from Streptomyces sp. NPDC026206, assembly GCF_040638465.1. NCBI lineage: Bacteria > Bacillati > Actinomycetota > Actinomycetes > Kitasatosporales > Streptomycetaceae > Streptomyces > Streptomyces sp. NPDC026206. Next base: position 1,863 of record NZ_JBEZYL010000048.1, on the reverse strand, counting down.
GTTGGCGATCGTGGGAATGAGCTGCCGCTACCCCGGTGGGGTGGCCTCGCCGGACGAGCTGTGGGAATTGGTGGCGGCCGGCCGGGACGCGGTCACGGGACTGCCGGACGACCGTGGCTGGGACGTGGAGCGGCTGTACGACCCGGACCCCGACCGGCTCGGGACGGTGTACACGCGGGGTGGTGGCTTCCTGGAACGGCCCGGGGACTTCGATGCCGATTTCTTCGGGATCAGTCCGCGTGAGGCGTTGGCAATGGATCCGCAGCAGCGACTGCTGCTGGAGTCGGCGTGGGAGGCATTCGAGGATGCGGGGATCGACCCGACCTCGTTGCACGGCAGTGACACCGGCGTGTTCTGCGGTGTGGGTTCCTCGGATTACGCAGTGGTGGCCGGGGGCGATCAGTCCCGGGTCGAGGGACTTCGCCTTACCGGAATCGCGGCCAGCGTGGTGTCGGGCCGGCTCAGTTACACCTTCGGGCTCGAAGGCCCGGCGGTGTCGGTCGACACTGCGTGTTCGTCGTCCCTGGTGGCTCTGCACCTGGCGGCGCAGGCGTTGCGGGCGGGCGAGTGCTCGCTGGCGCTGGCAGGGGGCGTCACACTGATGTCCAGCCCGTTCCTGCTGACGGAGTTCAGCCGGCAGCGGGGGCTGTCGCCGGATGGGCGGTGCAAGGCGTATGCGGCCGCAGCGGACGGGACCGGGTTCGCCGACGGTGCGGGTCTGCTGGTGCTGGAGCGGCTGTCGGACGCGCGCCGCAACGGTCACCGGATCCTGGGCCTGCTGCGCGGCAGCGCGGTCAACCAGGACGGCGCGAGCAACGGCCTGACGGCGCCCAACGGTCCCGCGCAGGAGCGCGTCATCCGGGCAGCGCTCGCCAACGCCGGCCTGAGCCCGGCGGACGTGGATGCCGTGGAGGGCCACGGCACCGGCACGAAGCTGGGCGACCCGATCGAGGCCCAGGCCCTGCTGGCGACCTATGGCCGCGAACGTACCGATGGCCCGCTGAAGCTGGGATCCATCAAGTCCAACATCGGCCACACGTCGGCGGCCGCCGGTGTGGCCGGTGTGATCAAGATGATGATGGCGATGCGCCACGGTGTGCTGCCGGCCACCCTGCATGTGGACGAGCCGTCACCGCACGTGGACTGGGCCTCGGGCGAGGTCGAACTGCTGACCGAGGCGCAGGAGTGGCCGGCTTCGGAGCGGCCGCGGCGTGCCGGTGTGTCGTCGTTCGGTGTGAGTGGCACGAACGCGCACGTGGTCCTTGAGGAGGCTCCGGCGGAGGAGCAGGTTTCGGTCGGGATCCAGGCGGACCGGGCGCCCGGCGCGGTGCCGGTGCTGGTGTCCGCGCGTGGTGCGGCGGCGTTGCGTGCGCAGGCCGCTCGCCTGCGCGAGCGGGTGCTGGCGGATCCCAGGCTGGTGCTTGCCGATGTCGGGTTCTCGTCGGCGACGTCGCGTGCGTTGCTCGAGCGGCGTGCGGCGATCGTGGCGTCGGACCGAGCGGGCCTGCTGGCGGGGCTGGAGGCCCTGGCCGGTGGTGAGCCCACTGCCGGGGTGGTCGAGGGCAGCCAGGTGGCGGGCGAGACGGCAGTGTTGTTCACCGGTCAGGGTGCGCAGCGGGCGCGTATGGGTGCCGGGTTGGCGGCGGAGTTTCCGCGGTTTGCCGAGGCTCTGGATGAGGTGTGTGCGGAACTTGACCCGTTGGTGGGCCGCTCGGTGCGGGAGTTGCTGTCCGCCGAAGAGGGCTCCGAGGATGCGGGGCTGCTGAACGCGACGCAGTACACGCAGGTAGTGCTGTTCGCTGTCGAGGTGGCGTTGTTCCGCCTGACCGAGTCGCTCGGTATACGGCCCGACTACCTGATCGG
>NZ_JBEZYL010000047.1:0-4882 GCF_040638465.1 Streptomyces sp. NPDC026206 | reverse complement strand
TTGGCGTGGGGTGCGTGGGCGCAGTCGAGTGGTATGACGGGTGCGTTGTCCGATGCTGATATGCAGCGGATCGCGGCTTCCGGGGTGCCGCCGCTGTCGGTAGCGCAGGGTTTGGCGCTGTTCGATGCTGCCACGGCCTCCGACGAGGCCTACCTCGTGCCCATCGGACCGGCTCCGGAAACCGGGACCATGCGCATGCGCGGTGAGGTACCGGCTGTACTGCGCGGCTTGATCAAGGGATACCGGCGAACGGCCGCGACGGCGATCGGCGGGGCCGGTACGGCAGCGGCGCTCATCCGTCAGCTCCTGGGCCTGGGGGAGGAGGACCGGGTCCGTTACGTGGCGGACCTCGTACGGGCCGAGTCCGCAACCGTACTCGGACACGCCTCGGCCAAGGCCATCGACGCGGGGCGGGAGTTCCGCGAACTGGGCTTCGATTCGCTGACCGCACTGGAACTGCGCAACAGCCTTACCATCGCCACCGGATTGCGGCTCCCGGCCACCCTGATCTTCGACTACCCCACCCCCACCGCGCTCGGCCAGCACCTCCTCGGGGAGCTCCTGGAGGAGCACGCCGAGTCGGACACACCCATCGCTGTGGCCACCTCGGGCATCGCCGACGAGCCGATCGCCATCGTCGGGATGGCATGCCGGATGCCCGGCGGGGTGAGTTCCCCGGAAGAGCTCTGGCAGATGCTCGCTGACGGGCAGGACGCGATCGGTGGATTCCCCACCGACCGGGGCTGGGACCTGGACGCACTGTTCGGCAACAGCCCGGAGAGCCGAGGTGTCAGCGCGACTCGACGCGGTGGATTCCTCCAGGGCGTGGGCGAATTCGACGCCGGTTTCTTCGGAATCTCGCCACGCGAAGCGCTGGCGATGGACCCACAACAGCGATTGCTGCTGGAAACCACCTGGGAGGCGATCGAACGCGCTGCGATCGATCCCGCGACCCTCCGGGGAAGCCGCACCGGGGTCTTCGTCGGCACCACAGGCCAGGACTACGCCACACTCGTGATGAATTCACGGGAAGACGTGGAAGGCCACGCCAGCACCGGTCTCGCCAACAGCGTGATTTCCGGGCGCCTTTCCTACAACTTCGGCCTGGAAGGGCCGGCGGTAACGGTCGACACCGCTTGCTCCTCCTCACTTGTGGCGCTGCACCTCGCCTCGCAGTCGTTGCGCAACGGAGAGACCTCGCTGGCCTTGGCCGGCGGAGTCACGGTCCTGTCCACCCCGATGAGCTTTGCGGGCTTCAGCCGCCAGGGCGGACTGGCCACGGACGGCCGGTGCAAGGCATTCGCCGACTCGGCCGACGGCACGGGCTGGTCGGAGGGCGTGGGCGTACTTGTCCTGGAGCGGCTCTCCGATGCTCGACGCAACGGCCATGAGGTGCTGGCTGTGGTGCGTGGTTCGGCGGTGAATCAGGACGGTGCGTCGAATGGTTTGACGGCGCCGAACGGTCCGTCGCAGCAGCGGGTGATCCGGCAGGCGCTGGCGAGTGGTGGGTTGTCTGCTGCGGATGTCGATGTGGTGGAGGCGCACGGTACGGGTACGACGCTGGGTGACCCGATCGAGGCGCAGGCGCTATTGGCGACGTACGGGCAGGGTCGGCCGGAGCACCGGCCGTTGTGGCTGGGCTCGGTGAAGTCGAACATCGGTCACACGCAGGCAGCGGCAGGTGTCGCCGGTGTGATCAAGATGGTCATGGCGATGCGGCACGGTGTGCTGCCGAAGACGTTGCATGTGGATGCGCCGTCATCCCACGTCGACTGGTCGGCTGGGGCTGTGGAGCTGCTGACCGAGCACACGCCGTGGCCCGAGGCGAATCGGCCTTGGCGTGCTGGTGTCTCGTCATTCGGGCTCAGTGGAACGAACGCGCACGTAGTGCTGGAACAGGCGGAGACGTCGGAGGCTCCGGCCGAGCGGACTGCGGCGCCCGTGTCGTCGCCTGCTGTGGTGCCGTGGCTGGTGTCGGCGAAGAGCGAGGACGCGCTGGCTCAGCAGCTTGAGCGTGTCGCCTCGCTGGCCGGCCGACAGTCACCCATCGATGTGGGCTTCTCCCTGGCGACAGACCGGTCGGTCTTTGAACACCGTGCGGTGCTGCTGGCCGATGCCGATGCCGATGCCGATGCCGATGCCGACACCGAAGCCGATTCCGGTCTGATCGAGGCTGCCCGAGGCCGGGTGGACGACCGTTCGCTGGTCGTCCTGTTTTCGGGTCAGGGTTCGCAGCGGGTGGGGATGGGCCGTGAGTTGTACGGCCGGTTCCCCGTCTTCGCGGAGGCACTGGATGCGGTGCTGGAGCGGATGGACAGTCCCTTGCGGGAGGTGTTGTTCGGTGACGAGGAGCTGCTGAATGACACCGGTTTCACGCAGCCGGCGTTGTTCGCGGTCGAGGTGGCGTTGTTCCGTCTGGTGGAGTCGTGGGGTGTGCGCCCGGACTTCGTGGCGGGCCATTCCATTGGTGAGATCGCGGCGGCGCACGTCTCGGGTGTGCTGTCGCTGGATGATGCGTGCACGCTGGTGGAGGCCCGGGCGCGGCTGATGCAGGCGTTGCCTGCGGGTGGGGCGATGGTTGCCGTGCAGGCCGGCGAGGTCGAGGTGTCCGATCGTCTGGTCGAGAGTGTGTCGATTGCGGCGGTCAATGGTCCGCAGGCGGTCGTGATTGCGGGTGACGACGCTGCGGTCTCCCGCATTGCCGAGACCTTCGCGGCGCAGGGTCGTAAGACGCAGCGGTTGTCGGTCAGCCACGCTTTCCACTCGCCGTTGATGGATCCGATGCTGGAGGAGTTCCGGCAGGTGGTCTCCGGGCTGTCGTTCTCGGCCCCGAAGATCCCGCTCATCTCGAACGTCACCGGTGAACAGGCGACTGCCGAGCTTGTCTGCAGCCCCGAGTACTGGGTCCGTCACGTTCGTGAGACTGTCCGTTTCGCCGATGGTGTGAAGGCGCTCACCGAGGCCGGTGTGTCGGCGTTCCTGGAGCTGGGCCCCGATGGTGTGCTCACCGCGATGGCCCAGCAGAGCCTGGACCAGGGCGACCAGCATGACGCCGTCCTCGTGCCGGCCCTGCGCAAGGACCGCCCGGAGGAGACCGCTCTCCTGACCGCTCTCGCCCGGCTGCACGTCGTGGGCGTCGGCGTCGACTGGCCGGCCCTGTTCACCGGCACGGGTGCCCGCCGTGTCGATCTGCCGACTTATGCCTTCCAGCACGAGCGGTACTGGCCCAGGCAGGCGGCGTACGCGGGCGATGTGATCTCCGCAGGATTGCGGCCCGCAGAGCATCCGCTGCTCGGCGCGGCGATCCCGCTGGCGGGCTCCGACGGTGTGCTGTTCACGGGCCGGCTGTCCTTGCAGACACATGCGTGGCTTGCGGAGCACACGGCCGGTGGGGCGGCCGTCTTCCCGGCCTCCGGGTTCCTGGAGCTGGCCATTCGCGTCGGCGACCAGGTCGGCTGCGACCAGGTCGAGGCACTCGACCTCGGCGAGCCGCTCGTACTGCCTGAGAACGACGCCGTGGTCCTTCAGATCCGTGTAACCGCTCCGGACGAGGCAGACGCGCGCAAGGTGAGCTTTTCCTCGCGCCCTGAGAGTGCTCCCGAAGACCAGCCGTGGACCGGGCACGCCACTGGTGTGTTGTCCCCGGACGAGCGGAATGTGAAGTTCGACGCGTCGGTGTGGCCGCCGGAGGGGGCCGCGGCCGTCGATCTGGAGGGCTTCTACGAGGACGCGACCGGGTACGGGCCGGTCTTCCAGGGACTGCGTGGGGCCTGGGTGCGGGGCGACGAGACGTTCGTCGACGTCGCGCTGCCGAGCCAGGCGGACGACGCCGAGTACTTCGGGCTTCATCCGGCGCTGCTGGAAGCAGTGGTGCAGGCCGCCGGGTTTGCCGGGTTGGACGACGACGAACAGCGGCTCACCCCCCTGTCGTGGGGCGGGGTATCCCTCCACGCCGGTGGCGCCTCCGTAGCGCGGGCACGGCTCACGAGGACCGGTGAGAACTCGGTGGCCATCGCGGTGGCCGATGCCGCGGGTGCGCCGGTGCTGTCAGCGGAGTCACTGGTCCTGCGTACGTTCCAGGACGCCGAAGTATCGGCTGCCGGTGGTGCCGAGAAGGGTTCACTGCTCCGGTTGGAGTGGGTACCGGCGCCGGAAGCCCCCCTGTCCGAGGGCCTTCGTTACGCCACCGTCACCGTCGGAACCGAGGATCTCGCCGCATTGGGCGGACCGGTCCCGGAGCTGGTGCTGGCTTCTTCGGCCCGTACGGGCGGTGACGTACCCGCGACGGTGCATGAGCTCACGGCCCAGGTACTGGACATGATTCAGCAGTGGCTGGCCGACGGCCGGTTCGCTGCCTCGCAGCTGGTGTTCGTGACCCGCAACGCTGTCGCCGCTCACGCCGACGACCGCGTCGATGACCTGGCGGCGGCCGCCGTCTGGGGCCTGGTGCGCTCGGCGCAGTCGGAGCACCCCGGACGGTTCGTCCTGCTCGACGTCGAAGAGGCCGAAGGGGCCGAAGAGGACGAAGGCGAGGGCTTCGCCCGGCTACTGCCGAGCCTGCCCGGCCTGCTGGCCGGGGGGGATGCCCAGTTCGTCGTACGGGACGGTGTGCTGCGGGTGGGCCGGTTGGCTCGCCTCACAGCCGGAACGGCGTCGGCCCAGGAGTGGGATGCCGAAGGCACCGTGCTGATCACCGGTGGAACGGGCGGTCTCGGCGGGGAACTGGCCCGGCACCTGGTGGCCGAACGCGGCATGCGGCATCTGCTGTTGGCGAGTCGGCGCGGTCCGGAGGCACCGGGTGCGGTGGAGCTGCGGGCGGAGCTGACCGCTCTGGGCGCCGATGTGACCCTCGTCGCCTGTGATGTCGCTGATGCCGATGCGG
>NZ_JBEZYL010000046.1:0-4897 GCF_040638465.1 Streptomyces sp. NPDC026206 | reverse complement strand
AGGGCGACGAGCATGGTGCGGAAACCGGTGATCACAACACCATCGGCGGGCTGGAGGTCGCGGTGGCGAAGGTGTGCGCCATCTATCCACCAAGGTCCCCGCCACAGCAGCAGCCCGTACCCGATGACCGCGAGGGTGATGCTCACCGCGAGCAGGATGCGCTTGATGTACGTGTTCATGCCGTGCATCATTTCCACAGCCCGCTGTCCAGCATTCCTCAACAGTCTGTTTCAGAGCAGGATTTGAGGTTGCTGGGATAATGTGCGATATCCCGTGGGTTCCCGCCGGTCGGTGATCGCGCGGCAGGGGTCCGACCAGGGATTTCGCGGCACCGGCCCGCGCTTCGCCGTGGAGATCACGATTGTTCTTCGGGAATCCTGAAGGACCATCATCATCCATTCGGGTAGGCCGTGCCTTCGCGCCTTGCTGACCTGGGACAACACTGTCAACCCGAGGGATGGACGCTGAAGCGAACCCACGGGATATCGCACAGATCTTCCTCACCGCCCGCCCCGCCGGCGTCTCCTGCCGGAAGGCGTCGGCCTGCTGCTGGGAACGGTCGGTCTGGGCGCGGTTGACCGCATGCCGGGCGGTGTCGTCCGCGACCACCCTGGCCGCGACCTCTGGGCGGCGCAGTACGTCCGAGGCGACCTGGGCCGCGACCGTGTCGTCGGCGATGAGGTCGTGGACGACCTCGGTCTTGTGCTGCGTGGTCTGCGCTTTGTTGACCATGTGGCGGGCGGTGTCGTCCGCGACGACTTTGGCCGCCACTGCCGGGCGGCGCAGCACGTCCGAGGCTACCTGGGCCGCGACCTCGTCGTCGGCGGCCAGGCGGTGGATGGCCGCCACCTTCTGCGCGGGCGTCTCGGGACGGCCCGGAAGCTGCCCGACGTGCTTCTTGGCCAGGTCCATCGTCCAGCGCCGCACCCGGGCGCGCTCGTCCAGCGGAGGGTCGCCGATCGCCTCGAAGCGCTCGGCATCGTCATGGATGCCCGCGAGGACGTAGTGGACCTTGTGGGAGACGCCGTGACGACGTTGCTTCTCGGGCCAGCGGTGGGCGGCGAACCGGTAGTTGCGGACCGTACTCAGCGCCACCCCAGGTCGTCGGCGTAGATCTGCAACGAGGCGTCGACGCTGAAGAGGTCTTCACCCAGGGCCGGATGAGCGCCGCCCACCGGCTGCATCGGCTCAATCTCTTTACCGACCGCGGGAGCCCGTGAACCGGCTCTGACCTGCGGCGATTCATAGACTACATGTCCGTGACGGCGGGGTGGGGATGCTTCCGTAGCTCGTCTGAGTGATCTCGTGGGAGGGCCCGTCCACCGGAACGGTGGACGGGCCGTGAGGCGGTCAGCAGTGCGGGATCACGTCGCTGATTCAGGGTCGGCGAGACGGGCCTCAAGGTCGGCGATGCGCCGGTCCTGGAAGCGGATGTTGGGGCGAGCGGCCTTGAGCCGCTCGTCGAGCGTCCGATTGTCGGTGGTCAGCTGGCGGACTCGCTGCTTGAGGGTGGTGTTCTCGGTGGTGATCCGCTGGACGCTCTCCGCAGTCCACTCGCTCTCCAAGTCGCGAATCTGGCCGAGGAGTGCACCGATTCGAGTCCGCTGGGCGAGGACTTCGGTGCGTGCGGCCTTGAGGGCGTCCTCGGCATTTGGACGATCTCGTGGATCCTGCGGGCCCGCAGGAATGCCCGCGACTACGAGAGACTGCCGCAGCACTCGGAGGCACTGATCACTTGGGCCGCGATCACGCTCATGACCCGCCGGCTGGCCCGCGGCGCGCCCTCGGCACGGTTGCCGTCACGGTTGCCGGTCACTGGCCGATGACCTCGGTGTGAGCGACCGCGAGAAGGCGCACGCAGCTGAGCCTCACAAAAAGGCAGGGCTCAACCGGATGTTGCGGTGGCCGGACTGTCGCCGGGCGTCCTGCGCTGTCGTCGGCACCGTTGGCAGTGCCGACGACAGTATGCGAGGTCAGTCCACGGGGCGGCCGACGTTCTGCGGGAACTGACCCGGGAAGTTACCCGCCGGGGTGAAGCGCGCCAGGACGAAGGCGCCAGCCTGGGGGAAAAGCATGCCCGCTGGGCATTTGCTGACGGCGAGACTGATCTGAGTGGTGCCCTTCCACACCAACTGCGTGAACCTGCCCGTCGCCGACGAGAAGCCCGGCTTGTTGTAGTCGTACTTGGACGCCTCCGCCATCCATGAGGCGAACGCTTGCCGAATCGCGGTTTTGGTGTCCGAGGGCCCAATGACCGCATAGAGGTTCTCGCCGTAGCGGCCCTCAGCGGCGGAGTGCGCGAACTTGCACATCTGTGCGTACTGGTCGGTGGCCGGGTAGAGCGGATCGCTCCATGTCAGCGGCCGGGCACCGTACTTGGCACGGGCGGCGTTCGCCGAGGCGAGCGTCTGGTCCTTGATCTCCTGAGGCGCGGGCGCCGCCGAGGCCGGCGCGGTGGCCAGCATGAGGGTGGTGAAGGTGAGCGCGGCGGCCACAGCGATGGGGCGCGCGAAGCGCATAACATTCATGACTCTATGAATTATTACAAGCGCGGAAGGTAATCAATACTGCCCTGGGGCTACATGCGGTACTCCAGTGCGACCTTCTCTTCCACGCGACCCACAGAGCAGACCCCGACCCCTCAAGCCCCTCGGGCTTCGGCCAACCTGACGTGCCATCAAAAGTCAGCATCTGCCACACGCGCACCATACCGCGCCCCCGGACTGCTCTTTCGAGGATTCCACACAGGCACTGCAGTGTTCGCCCTGCGCGGCGCCGCCGACCGGGAAACGCTCGACATCCTTCGCCAGGATGCCATCACCGCGACCGACCGGTTCGTCACGGCCGCCGCCCGGCACTTCGCCTGACCCTCATCGACGCCGCTGTCCTGGCGGGGCTCGGTCAGTCGGCGGCGTGATCCAAGACCTCGCGCCTGCAGGACAGCGCTGGTGGGGCGTATTCCGGGTTCGCCACTGTGCTTTCAAGACCTTGTGCCCGTGAACTGGACTTAGAGATCGGGCACCAGTTCCACCGAGCCCGTCGAGAAGCGGAAGCACAGATTGCCGAACACGGTTTCGGGACGTGGCCCGTTGTCGCCGTGGTGGTATGCGAGCACGGCGCTCGTCAGGTACTCGCGGGGTCCGGTGCCAGTCCAGCAGCTCGTCCCTGGCCACCGACGTGGCCCATTCGGGGAGGCTCGAAGCGGTCGGCACCGAGTGGAGCAGGTTGTCCAGGGCGTCGTACCACTCGGTGAGCTGAGCACGATGGTGCCATACCAGCTTGTCGACGCCTCCGGCCCCGTCCTTGGCCGCTACCGCGCGCAGATCCTCGCCTTCGAGGCAGGATTCGCGTGCCTTGTGCCTGCGGTCCACGTACCTGGCGTACTCCGGCCGAAACTCCGGCGGAATCCGCGCACCGTCGCTACTTCCCCAACCGGCCTGGAAGTAGTCCACGTGCCAGGCCGGCGTGTCCGACCGCGGCACCAGCCGCACCTCGGCATCCCCGTGGGTCACCGTGTGGACGGCGTTGCCGACCCGGCACCACGAGGCGCCATCGGCGAAGCACTTCAGCAGCGATTCCCCCAGTTCTTCCAAGTCACCGCCGAACCCGCGCACCAGCTCGACCGACGCACTGGCGACAGGCAGATCGGCGAACGAGACGTTCAGGGCGGTGATGTCGAGTCGGTCCTCGGGCAGTCGAATCTTCACCATGGTCATGACCGGAGCGTCGCGCACCCCAGGATCGTCGGATCGTCGACACACCCACAGGTCACCCGTCCGCACCGGAGCCAGACTGCGTCCGGTACAGCCCCGTTGTGGAGACGCCCCCCGTGTCGTTGGCCTCTGGCAGACTTCCGGCATGACCGAGTCGACAGAACGTCGCGCCGCATCCGGCGAGCTGTGCACCTGCGGTCGCCAGGCCATCGTCGTCTACAGCAACGCAGAGTTCGGCGATGCCGGGTACTGCGGAATCGAAGGCAGCCAGGCCCGTCCCGTACTCCCCTGCCCCTGGTGCGGGAGCATGGAGCCGCACACTGCGCCGTGGGGAGACCCCGGCAAGTGCCCGGACTACCAGCTCCGCCCACCGACTGAGCCGAGCGAGTAAATCAGCAGACCCGGGGCTCCGCCAGGCTGCGGAAACTGAAGGTATTTCAGCGGGAACACGAGGGTCCGGTGCCGCCATTTTCGGAGCTGGCCCCGCGGGTTCACGGTGAAGACGCTGGGTCGGCCCAGGACTCCTATCTCTGTCCCCGGCCGCAAGCTACGCAATGGAGTTGCCGGACGTATCCGGGTGTCTTTCTCCCTCGGAAAGCCGCCGGGATCGTGTCGAGGCGCAAGGCAGACAACCAAACGCGCTGTGGTGTGTGAATCACGAAGCTCGCGCAACGTCCAGCCGTCGGAGGCCCACTTGAGCGTGATGGTCATGGCGAACCATTTTGGTGTTGCCGGCGCTGGTCGTCGAGGCCCTCGGCAGCACCGCCATCGGCTACGTCCTCGGACGGCGGGGTACTGCGGTGACCCGTCCGCAGGCACGGCGCGGTTCGTCTGGAAGTGCGCCGACTACGACACCAACAACGAATACCGCACGGACGCACAGTGCATCGTCTGCGGCCGTGACCGCCCGGTCTCCCGGGTCCGCAAGGACTCCCATCCCCCGCCAACTCCGGCCAGAAGGAACCGACATGAGCGACCCCGGTCAGGAGGCGCATGCCGGGAGCGGACTCAGTGCCGACAGAATCCGAACATCTGCACGTACGTCGCCGCCGGCGTGGCCGACCCGGAAGCCGGGTTCGCACTGCCCAGCACCACCTGCACGTGCATGGTCTCGAACTGCGGGTTACGAATGTTCGCCCGGTGCCCGTCGCTGCGCATCCACCACGTGAAGGCGGCCAGCGGTG
>NZ_JBEZYL010000045.1:2500-4957 GCF_040638465.1 Streptomyces sp. NPDC026206 | reverse complement strand
ACACAGTGGACGCGAGCAACTGAGGACAAGCCCTCGGCCTATTAGTACCAGTCAGCTCCAACCGTTACCGGTCTTCCACACCTGGCCTATCAACCCAGTCGTCTACTGGGAGCCTTACCCCATCAAGTGGGTGGGAGTCCTCATCTCGAAGCAGGCTTCCCGCTTAGATGCTTTCAGCGGTTATCCCTCCCGAACGTAGCCAACCAGCCATGCCCTTGGCAGGACAACTGGCACACCAGAGGTTCGTCCGTCCCGGTCCTCTCGTACTAGGGACAGCCCTTCTCAAGACTCCTGCGCGCGCAGCGGATAGGGACCGAACTGTCTCACGACGTTCTAAACCCAGCTCGCGTACCGCTTTAATGGGCGAACAGCCCAACCCTTGGGACCGACTCCAGCCCCAGGATGCGACGAGCCGACATCGAGGTGCCAAACCATCCCGTCGATATGGACTCTTGGGGAAGATCAGCCTGTTATCCCCGGGGTACCTTTTATCCGTTGAGCGACGGCGCTTCCACAAGCCACCGCCGGATCACTAGTCCCGACTTTCGTCCCTGCTCGACCCGTCGGTCTCACAGTCAAGCTCCCTTGTGCACTTACACTCAACACCTGATTGCCAACCAGGCTGAGGGAACCTTTGGGCGCCTCCGTTACTCTTTAGGAGGCAACCGCCCCAGTTAAACTACCCACCAGACACTGTCCCTGATCCGGATCACGGACCCAGGTTAGACATCCAGCACGACCAGAGTGGTATTTCAACGACGACTCCACCATGGCTGGCGCCATGACTTCAAAGTCTCCCACCTATCCTACACAAGCCGAACCGAACACCAATATCAAGCTATAGTAAAGGTCCCGGGGTCTTTCCGTCCTGCTGCGCGAAACGAGCATCTTTACTCGTAGTGCAATTTCACCGGGCCTATGGTTGAGACAGTCGAGAAGTCGTTACGCCATTCGTGCAGGTCGGAACTTACCCGACAAGGAATTTCGCTACCTTAGGATGGTTATAGTTACCACCGCCGTTTACTGGCGCTTAAGTTCTCAGCTTCGCCCCACCGAAATGGAGCTAACCGGTCCCCTTAACGTTCCAGCACCGGGCAGGCGTCAGTCCGTATACATCGCCTTACGGCTTCGCACGGACCTGTGTTTTTAGTAAACAGTCGCTTCTCGCTGGTCTCTGCGGCCACACCCAGCTCAGGAAGTAAATTCCATCACCGAACATGGCCCCCCTTCTCCCGAAGTTACGGGGGCATTTTGCCGAGTTCCTTAACCATAGTTCACCCGAACGCCTCGGTATTCTCTACCTGACCACCTGAGTCGGTTTAGGGTACGGGCCGCCATGAAACTCGCTAGAGGCTTTTCTCGACAGCATAGGATCATCCACTTCACCACAATCGGCTCGGCATCAGGTCTCAGCCTCAATGTGTGACGGATTTGCCTATCACACGGCCTACACCCTTACCCCGGGACTACCACCGCCCGGGCTGGACTACCTTCCTGCGTCACCCCATCGCTTACCTACTACAGATCCGGGTCACCGGCTCCACCACTTCCCTTTCCCCGAAGGGTCCAGGACGGCTTCACGGGCTTAGCATCGTCTGATTCGATACTGGGCGTTTCAAAGCGGGTACCGGAATATCAACCGGTTGTCCATCGACTACGCCTGTCGGCCTCGCCTTAGGTCCCGACTTACCCTGGGCAGATCAGCTTGACCCAGGAACCCTTAGTCAATCGGCGCACACGTTTCTCACGTGTGTATCGCTACTCATGCCTGCATTCTCACTCGTGAACCGTCCACAACTCGCTTCCGCGGCTGCTTCACCCGGCACACGACGCTCCCCTACCCATCCCAGCGGGCGTTGGCCCTCATGCTGAAATGACACGACTTCGGCGGTACGCTTGAGCCCCGCTACATTGTCGGCGCGGAATCACTTGACCAGTGAGCTATTACGCACTCTTTCAAGGGTGGCTGCTTCTAAGCCAACCTCCTGGTTGTCTCTGCGACTCCACATCCTTTCCCACTTAGCGTACGCTTAGGGGCCTTAGTCGATGCTCTGGGCTGTTTCCCTCTCGACCATGGAGCTTATCCCCCACAGTCTCACTGCCGTGCTCTCACTTACCGGCATTCGGAGTTTGGCTAAGGTCAGTAACCCGGTAGGGCCCATCGCCTATCCAGTGCTCTACCTCCGGCAAGAAACACACGACGCTGCACCTAAATGCATTTCGGGGAGAACCAGCTATCACGGAGTTTGATTGGCCTTTCACCCCTAACCACAGGTCATCCCCCAGGTTTTCAACCCTGGTGGGTTCGGTCCTCCACGAAGTCTTACCTCCGCTTCAACCTGCCCATGGCTAGATCACTCCGCTTCGGGTCTTGGGCGCGCTACTCAACCGCCCTATTCGGACTCGCTTTCGCTACGGCTTCCCCACACGGGTTAACCTCGCAACACACCGCAAACT
>NZ_JBEZYL010000044.1:0-5072 GCF_040638465.1 Streptomyces sp. NPDC026206 | reverse complement strand
TCCTTCAGGGCGTAGAGGGCGGTCAGGAAGACCAACGGCACCGACGCCGCCTGAGCAGAGGACCACTCCCCCGGCACCCGGACCAGATACCGCTCGTCGACCACAGCGACCGGCCCGAACCCACCAGGCACCATGCCCATCACCCGGTCCCCCGGACGCAGGCCATGCACGTCGGTCCCCGTCGCGGTCACCACACCGGCGGCCTCGGCCCCCAGCGGGCCGGCCTCACCGGGGTACATGCCGAGGGCGTTGAGAACGTCCCGGAAGTTGACGCCTGCGGCCTCGACCGCCACCCGGACCTGCCCCGGAGCAAGCGGCTCCAGGGCCTCCGGATGCGGGACGAGCACCAAGCCGTCCAGGCTGCCCTTGGCGCCGGCGTCCAGCCGCCACGGCTCCCCGGCCGGAGGCAGCAGGCTCCGCCCCGAAGCGGTACGGGCCAAGCGGCCCACCCGCAGAGCACCGTCCCGCAGCACGAACTGCTCATCGCCCGTGGCAAGCAGCCCGGGCAGGCTCGGCAGTACACACGAGAGATCGTCGACATCGACGTCAAGGAGCGCGAAGCGCCCGGGGTTCTCGGACTGCGCCGAGCGCACCAGGCCCCACACCCCACCGGCCGCCAGGTCGTGCACCGATTCGCCGTCTGCGGCCGACACCGCGTTGCGAGTCACGAACACCAGGCGCGAGGCGGCGAACCGCTCCTCCGCCAACCACTCCTGCACCAGGCCGAGGGCACGGGCCGTCAGCTCATGCACGGCGCCGGGGATGTCATCGCCCGCACCCCGGACCGGGACCAGCACCAGGCTCTCATCGCCTGTGACCTCTGCCAGAGACGCTGCCGCCGCGCCGACGCCGAAGTCGTCCGCCGAGCTCAGTGTCACGCATCGAGTCTCTTCGGAGACCTGTGCCTCCGGAGCGGAGACCCAGTCCAGGTACAGCAGCGAGTCCTGCTCGGTGCTCTGGTGGGCAGGCGCCACTACGGCCTGCCGGGCTCGCATCGCAAGCGACTCGACGCTCAGCACCGGCGCGCCCTCTACGTCGGCGACCGCGATGGTCAGCGAGTTCTCCCCGAGCTTGACCATGCGTGCCCGTACGACCGACGCACCACTGGCGTGCAGCGATACACCGCTCCAGCCGAAGGGCATCACAACGTAGCCGTCGTTGCCGACACCGGCGATCTCGTGGGCGTGCAGCACCGCGTCCAGCAGTGCCGGATGCAGCCCGAAGCGCTCGGCATCCTCGATGGCGTCGTGCGGCAGCGCCGCTTCGATGAAGACCTCGTCGTCGCGCATCCAGACCGAGCGCAGCCCCTGGAACACGGGACCGTACTCGGTCCGCTCGTAATATCCCTCGATGTCCACAGCAGCCGCGTTCCGGGGCGGCCAGACGGTGGCGTCGAACTTCGCCACCCGCTCGCCGGTGCCCAGCAGGCCCGCGGCGTGCTCACTCCACACCTGGTCCGCCGCGCGCTCCGGGCGCGAGTAGAAGTTCACCGTACGGGCGCCGGTCTCGTCGGCCTCGCCCATCAGCACCTGGACCAGCGCGGCGCCGTCCTCGGCCAGCACAAGCGGAGCGAGGAGCGTGAGCTCCTCGACCCGGTCGCAGCCGACCTGGTCGCCGGCGCTCATGGCCAGCTCCAGGAAACCGGTGGCCGGGAACATGACCTTGCCGTCCACCACGTGATCAACGAGCCACGGGTGCGTCTGCAGGGACAGCCTGCCCGTGAACAGCACCTCGTCCGAATCCGCGAGCGCCAGGGTCGCACCCAGCAGCGGATGCTCCGCCGGCGACAGACCCGCGCCCGTCACGTCACCCATGTGGACGGCCGGAGTGGGCCAGTACCGCTCGTGCTGGAAGGCATACGTCGGCAGGTCGACACGACGGGCACCCGTTCCAGTGAAGCAGGACGTCCAGTCGACGCCCACGCCGGCCACGTGCAGCCGGGCGAGAGCGGTCAGCAGCGCGGTCTCCTCGGGCCGGTCCTTACGCAGAGCGGGGACCACGACCACGGTGTCGCTGCTGTCGCCGTCCAGGCTCTGCTGGGCCATAGCAGCAAGCACACCGTCGGGGCCCAGCTCCAGGAACGCCGAGACTCCCGCTTCGGCGAGCGCCTTCACGCCATCGGCGAAACGGACGGCTTCACGGACGTGACGTACCCAGTACTCGGGGCTGCAGACCAGATCAGCGGTCGCCTGCTCACCGGTCACATTGGAGACAAGCGGAATCTGTGGAGCCGCGAACGACAGCGTCGAGACAGCCTGCCGGAACTCCTCCAGCATCGGTTCGATCAGCGGCGAATGGAACGCGTGGCTGACCGACAGACGCTGCGTCTTGCGCCCCTCGCCCGCGAACTTCTCCGCGATCCGCAGCACGCCTGCCTCATCACCGGCGATGACGACCGCGGTCGGGCCATTGACCGCCGCGATCGACACACCATCGGCCAGGTGCTCGGTCACCTCGGCCTCGGTGGCCTGGATCGCGACCATCGCACCACCCGCAGGCAGCGCCTGCATCAACCGTGCCCGGGCCGCCACCAGCGTGCACGCATCGTCCAGCGACAACACCCCAGCGACGTGAGCCGCTGCGATCTCGCCGATGGAGTGACCGGCCACGAAGTCCGGACGTACGCCCCACGACTCCACAAGACGGAACAGCGCCACCTCGACCGCGAACAACGCAGGCTGCGTAAAACCGGTCTCATTCAGCGACTCGGCGTCGCCGAACATCACCTCCCGCAACGGACGCTCGGTCTCGGCATCCATCCGCGTCAGCACCGCATCCAGCGCCTCCGCGAAGACGGGGAACCGGCCGTACAACTCCCGGCCCATCCCCACCCGCTGCGAACCCTGACCCGAGAACAGGATGGCCAACGACTGGCCCGAGGCCGCCACACCACGCGCCACCTCAGAAACGGCACCACCATCAGCCAGCAACACCGCACGGTGTTCGAAGGCCGACCGGCCCGCCGCCAGCGAGAAGCCCACATCGACCGGGGACAGGTCCGGCCGCTCTCCGATCCATGTGCTCAGCTGCTCGATCTGGGCCGTGAGTGCCTCCGCCGACTTGCCTGACACCGGCCACGGCGCCGCTGACAGTTCGCGCGGCCCGTCCTGCAGTTCGCGCGGCTCGTCCCGCGGTTCGCGCGGCTCGTCCCGCGGTTCGCGCGGCTCGTCCCGCGGTTCGCGCGGCCCGTTCTGGCTTTCCGGCGCTTCGACCTGCGGGGCCTGCTCGATGATGGTGTGCGCGTTGGTACCGCTGATGCCGAAGGCCGACACGCCGGCGCGGCGCGGTCGGCCGGTTTCCGGCCAGTCGGAGGCCTCCGTGAGCAGCTTGACGTCACCGGCCGTCCAGTCGACGTGGGACGAGGGCGCATCCACGTGCAGCGTGCGCGGCAGTGTGCCGTGCTGCATCGCCATGACCATCTTCATCACGCCGGCAACACCGGCCGCCGCTTGTGAGTGGCCGATGTTCGACTTGATCGAGCCCAGCAGCAGCGGCTGTCCTTCGGCCCGCTCCTGCCCGTAGGTGGCCAGCAGCGCCTGGGCCTCGATGGGGTCGCCGAGGGTGGTGCCCGTGCCATGGGCCTCGACCGCGTCCACGTCGGCAGTGGACAGGCCCGCGCCGGCCAGGGCCTGGCGGATCACGCGCTGCTGCGACGGGCCGTTGGGGGCCGTCAGCCCGTTGGACGCACCATCCTGGTTGATCGCCGAACCACGCACCACGGCCAGCACCGGGTGCCCGTTGCGGCGGGCGTCGCTCAGCCGCTCCAGGACGAGCACGCCCACGCCTTCCGACCAGCCCGTACCATCGGCCGAATCGGAGAACGCCTTGCACCGTCCGTCCGATGCCAGACCGCCCTGCCGGGTGAAGCTGGGAAAGCCGATGGAGGTGGACATCACCGTGACGCCCCCGGCGAGGGCGAGCGAGCATTCGCCGGTGCGCAGGGACTGGGCGGCCCAGTGCAGCGCGACGAGGGACGACGAGCACGCGGTGTCGACGGTGACCGCGGGGCCTTCGAGGCCGAAGGTGTAGGACACACGTCCGGAGACGACGCTTCCGGCGAGGCCGGTGCTGGTGTGTCCCTCGAGGTCGTCGCGCGAGTTCATCACGAGCATCGTGTAGTCCTGGCCACCGGTACCGACGAAGACGCCGGTCTGGCTGCCCCTGAGGGAGGCAGGCTTGATTCCGGCGCGCTCGATGGCCTCCCAGGAGGTTTCCAGCAGCAGTCGCTGCTGCGGGTCCATGGCCAGCGCCTCGCGCGGCGAGATCCCGAAGAATCCTGCGTCGAATTCGCCGATGCCCTCGAGGAACCCGCCCTTGGAGGTGGCGCTGCGGCCCCTGCCGCTCTCCCCTCCGCCCATCAGGGTGTCCAGGTCCCAGCCGCGGTCGGTGGGGAAGTCGGAGATGCCTTCCCGGCCGTCGAGGACCAGCTGCCACAGGTCCTCGGGGGACCGTACGCCGCCGGGCAGGCGGCAGGCCATGCCGACGATGACGACCGGATCCTCCGCCACCGCAGACGAGACTGCGACGGGGGCGTCCGCATCGCCGTGCTCGTCCAGGAGCACCGCGATGAGGTGTTCGGCGAGGGTGGTGGGGGTGGGGTAGTCGAAGACGAGGGTGGCGGGCAGGCGCAGGCCGGTGGCGGTGGTCAGGCGGTTGCGGAGCTCGACGGCGGTCAGCGAGTCGAAGCCCAGGTTGTGGAAGTCCTGCGTCGCCTCGATCGCCTTGGCGGAAGCGTGGCCGAGAACGGCCGCGGCCTCGCCGCTGACCAGGTTGACCGCGTAGCGGAGCCGCTCGTCGTCCCGCAGTTCCCACAGCCGGCGGGTGAGCAGCGCGGCCGTGCCGGCCCCGCCGGCCGCGGTCGCGGCCGACCGCCGGCCGGTCTTGACCAGGCCCCGCAGCACGGCAGGAACCTCACCGGGGACGCGTACGGCTCCGGAGACGGGGCCGATGACCACGAGGTGGGCGTCATCGCAGCTGGTGGCGGCGTCGAAGAGCGCCAGGCCCTGCTCGACAGTCAGCGGCGGCACCCCCGAAGCCGCGATGCGCTGCATCTCCGCCTCCGACAACGTCCC
>NZ_JBEZYL010000043.1:0-5472 GCF_040638465.1 Streptomyces sp. NPDC026206 | reverse complement strand
ACCAACTGCCACAGACCGCCGGGAACAATCCAGTCCCACCGCCCACTCCCCATGACCACACCAACGGACAACAGCCATGTAGGACACGGTCTTAGTGTTCCTGCTGGGTACCAGCGCAGTCGGTCTGGACTATTTCGTCCAGCAAGAGGTTTCACGGTTCAGCACCGCTGTGGTGTACGACCGCGGCGGCACGGGCTACAGCGATCCCCTCCCGCTGCCGCGCACCGCCGCCGCGGTCGCTACGGAACTGCACGAGCTGCTGCGCGCCCAGAGCATTGCCGCCCCATACGTTCTCGTGCCACACTCCCTCGTTCGGCGGCTTCTCGCGCATCGGTTCGCGCAGTTGTACCCGCAGGACGTGGCGGGGCTGGTCTGGTTGGACGCCCTCCATCACAACTGGGACAAGTTCCTGCCGCCCGCAATGCATCTCGCCGCGTGCGAGCAGATGGCGCCTGATCTGGAGCAGCTCGAACAGATGCGCCCAGATCCGCACCGACGGGGCGACGGTCGCCGCGAAACTGCTACTCGAAGCAGTCAGCCAGGAAAGGCCGCCCGTGTCCGCGTGAACCACGCGGAATTATCGAGCCGGGGACCGGCGGGTGACAGCCTGCTTCCAGGGTCATTCTGTTGGCGTTCTACTACTTCAGTCGCAGTTCGCTGATCCTGCTGGTCAGAGACCGGTTTCTGAGGGCAGCGAGCTGATGTGCCGTCATGTGGTGGGAGTTGGTGACCGGCGGTGCGGCGGCGAGGAAGGCGTGGGCGAGCATGGCCATGGTGATGTGCCGGTACCAGCCGACATAGCGGCGGACCTCGTACTCGTTCAGGCCGCACTCGTTCTTCGCGCGCTCTAGAAGCAGGACTCGATCGCCCAGCGGCTGCCGGCGACAGCAACCAGCTGGCAGATACAACTCCCGGTCCACCAACGTCCGGCCGGCGAGGACGTGTAGACCGCGAACACCGCGACCTGGCAGTTCTCCGTACGCCCAGGGACCTGCATCTCGATAACTGTCAGGGTCGAACTGTTTGGCGGTCCTCGTGGGACGTCAAGCGGACTGGAGCTGTTCCAGGGGGCGGGCGGGCGTTCCATTCCTGGGTGAATGGGGCGGTCGTGGCCGGACTGGCGCCAGCGTGTAGTTCCAGTCGCCGTGGAAGGGTTGGTTGTGATCGGCAGGGCGTGGAACTGGGGCGGGCGTGACAGTGGCGGCCAGGCCGTAGCTGTCGGTGTCAAACTGGGCTCCGATGCTCAGCCCGGTCTGGGTGGTTGTGGCAGCAATGGTTTCGAGAACGACCTCGTAGCCGGTCAGTAGCGGGCCCCGCTAGTTTACGGTTACACCGGGTCGGCCGGGAGCGCCCGGCCCAGCTCGGCGATCCCACGCGCAATGGTGGGTACGGGTGCCGGAGACGGCCATACCCCAAGAGCGAAGCTGCCGGAAGGCTGGCCGGTGGATGCTTCCAGGGGAGTACATGCCTCCGCCGCTCGGCTGAGTTGAGCCTGATGCGCCGGAGGGATGTGCCGACAGCAGCTGCCGGAAAGCATGGAGCGGTGACTGAGCAAGCGAACTTCGCACCAGCCCCCGCTGTCGGGTCCCGTCCGCGGGGTCACCACGCCAGCTGGCCGCGGGCAGGCAGCCCGCCCGGTGGACGGTGTCCCAGACGGCTGCCATCCGCAGGCCCACCTTCTCCTGACGACGCGGTCGGACTGCACGGCCTGGAGCTCCGTGCTCATCCGGCGCTGAGGCACTTCCCTGCCGCGCCCACCGGGTCCGGTGATAGCAGGACGCTCTCCCGTCAGGCGCCGGGGACTTCGTCCCTGCCTGTCCGGTGAGCCGGTGACGTGCAGGTCGGCAGCCACTCCGTTACTCTCCGCTCACGACGGGATCCCGTATCACAAACCGCGCAACGCCTCGTAAAGGTTGTCGCCGTAGTTCGACCAGCAGATGATGCTGCCGTCATCGTTCAGGCTGCCCATGTACCAGTCCCTGTCGTCGGCGGACTGCACCAGGCACAAGGTGTGGAACCCCAGCACGATCGCGGGACGGATCACCTCGTCAGCCGTTGGGGAGAGGCACGACGTCACTGCGCAATCGGTGTGGAGCGGGACGGCCTCCCGGTCCCCGGACACGTCGCGGATCTGCTGGAGGGTCCATCCTGCGGGGAGTTGTGCGCTGGCCATGCAGCAATGATCCCAGCGTCGGCAAGCGATTTCCCGGGGCGGAGGCCAGCGAACTCCTCTTTACCCCTTGCGACCCGTCGCACAGGCCTTACGGACCTCAGGGTGGCTGTGAATCTCGCTCATGACCAGCGAACCCCTGCAGATCCCACTTGATCAACTTCGCCATGACTTCGATGTGATGCTCCGGCAGGTGGAAGCGTCAGCTGGCCTCACCATGACGCTCGACAAGGAGTACTTCTGGTCCGTCCCGGGCGATGAGCTCTACGACGTCCTCAGCTTGACTCTGTCGGGGATCTTGGAGTTTCGCGGTGCGGCAGCATGGCCGACGGGCATGCTCGGTACGTTCCGATGACCGATGCAGCTGTCGAGGTGCCCGTTGTCCCTGCGCCCGCGTTCTGGTGAGCACGTCCCGCCTCTGACTGCGCAAGTCGCGCGGGCGAGCAACCCGGGCGGCACGACGGCGATATGGGTGCGTGACCGGCTGGATGGGCTGTGGTGCGACGAGGACTTCGCCGGCTGGTACCCGCGTGACGGGCGTCCGGGTCTCTCGCCCGCTCAACTGGCCACCGTCTGTGTGCTGCAGTTCCTGCTCGGCTTGTCGGACCGGCAGGCCGCCGAGGCGGTCCGCCGCCGCATCGACTTCAAGTACGGCGATGGCCTTGGAACTGGATGACCCCGGTTTCCACCACAGCGTGCTGGCCGATTTCCGAGACCGTCTCGCCGAAGGCGACCGTGCTGACCGCCTCCTGGATCTCGCGCTGGCTCGCCTCAAGGAGTCCGGACTGGTGCGCGAGCGCACCACGCAGCGCACCGACTCCACCCATGTCCTGGCCGCGGTGCGTGACCTGACCCGCCTGGAGCTGATCACCGAGGCGGTCCGCGCCGCACTGGAAGAAGTCGCCGGCACCTCTCCTCACCTGCTGGACGAGCTGGTCGATGAGGACTGGGGGCGTCGCTACGGCCGACCGGTCCGCCTGGGCAAGAACCCCACGAAGCCCAAGACCAGGATCCTTGCCACCGGAAACGACGCCGTCCGGCTCCTGGAACACCTCCACCGTCGCTGGGCAGACCGCACGTCCGGCCCTCGTATCCAGGCCCTGCGCCAGATCATGGTGCAGAACTACCACCATGACGGCACAGGGCATCTGCGCTGGCGCACCGCCGAGACGGAAGACGGGCCCGGGCTGCCGCCCTCGTCCCGGGCGATTGTCTCGCCCTACGACACCTCGGCCCGCTACGCACGGCACGGACACATCATCAGCTGGAAGGGGTTCTCCGCTCACCTGACCGAGACCTGTGCTCCCGACGGCCCCAACGTGATCACGGACGTGGCCACCACCGCGGCCACCACCCACGACAGCCAGGTCCTGCCCGGCATCCACACCCGCCTGTCACGCCGCGGACTGCTGCCCGCCGAGCACCTGGTCGACGCCGGCTACACCTCCCTGCCCCACCTGGAACAAGCCACCCGTGAACACCAGGTCACCGTCTCCGGGCCACTCCGAAGCAACCCCACCCGCCAACAACGCCAAAACGAGGGCTTTGCCCGGGACAACTTCCACATCGACTACGACCGTCAGCAGGTCACCTGCCCCCAGGGCCAGGTCAGCCAGGGCTGGCACGGCCCCTACCCGACCTCGTCACCCACCGCGGCCCCGCTGATCGTGGCCAGGTTCACCAAAAGCCAGTGCCAGCCCTGCCCGGCCCGCACCCAGTGCACCACCTCCCGCGAAAGCACCCGCACCGTGGGCTTTGCCCCACCAGAACTCCGCGACCTGCAACTCCGCGTCCGCACCGAGCAACAGACGCCCGAGTGGAAGACCCGCTACGCAGTGCGCTCCGGAGTGGAGGGAACCGTCAACGAGTTCGCCCACGGACACGGCATGCGCCACTGCCGCTACCGAGGACAGGGAAAGGCCCACATCCAGCACGTCCTGACAGCCATCGCCGTCAACATCGAGCGCCTCAGCGCACTGCCGCCAACCGAGGAAACACACCCACCCCGCCGGCCCACTGCATTCCAGAACTACCTCGACCAGCGCGAGATACCCTGGCCGAAGTCCTGGCGAACCCTGGGCAGCTGACCTCGGCACCTCCGAGATTCCCGACAGAGTCTGGGTGAACGCGGCCGCCTCGCGGTCCCACTTCGACCCGCCGATCCGCCCAGGATTCCCCGGCGCCTCACACCGCCAGTTCCGGTAATCGGCCAGGTCCTGCTCCGTCGCACGCCGCCACGGCACATCCCGCGAGGACAGGAACCCCAGCAGCAGCCGGATGTCCGTCGCGTAGTTCCGCTTCGACTCGCGTTCCAGGTTGCTGAAGCTCCTGGACCGGACGAAATCCAGAAGGTCCGCATCGACCATGCCGTCCGGCCCGACGAACACCGGATCACCCGGCCTCAGACCAATCCGTGCCACCGCCTCCGGCAGATTCCGCACTCCGAGGACACCGCCCGGCGGCAAGGCCCCCCATCGCTCAGGATCCGGCACCCACTCCACATGCGTGCTCAACTGGCCCCTCCCACGGCGCTTGAACGCTGATTCTTCAGAGAAGGCCCATACAGCGGGCAAAGCGCATGCTCCCGTTCCGCCTGGCATTCTCTGCCGGTTGTTCGCGATCAGCCGGAAGACGACGTGGGCAGCCCAGCGCACCGGCGCGATCCTGAGCATTGCTCCCAGAACCGCCCATCCACCAGGTCCCAGTCGCGCAGCCCCCACCTCGCCAGCCTCGTCCGCGATCGGCTCGGTGGCGTGCCGGTCGGTCAGCACATGGTGATGACAACCTCCGCCGCAAGGGACAGGAGAACGGCCTGGGCAAGGCCCCGGAGCGGGCCAGGGAGTGCGCGGAGCAGCTGACGGCGATCTACCGGGACTGGGACTGCCCGTGGCCGCTGGATTGGCAGCGGTACTACCGGGTGCTCGCGACCTGGTCGACGCCGACAGCAGCCTGCCCGAGATTCAGCCCGGCGTGCTGATGGACGGTGATGACCTCGGCAAGTGGCTGGAGCAGCAGAGGCAGCCGGGCACCTGGGCGCGGCTGCCTACAGAGCAGTAGTAGCGGCTTACCCCGTTGGCCGTAACGCGGGCCTGAAGCCAGTGATGGAGCCGGCCGAGCATGTGGTTGAACAGATGCGGCAAGGCTGGGGATGTCAGTCCCCGGTCTCCCGCCGGCGCTGTCAGTGGGCGTTGGCACTCCTGGTGAGTAAGACGTCGTTTCATTTGGTGAGGCGGCGGTAGCAGATGAGGGCCCCGGCTATGCCTACGAAGGCGAGGAAGTGTTCGGCCTTGCGTTCGTAGCGG
>NZ_JBEZYL010000042.1:0-5500 GCF_040638465.1 Streptomyces sp. NPDC026206 | reverse complement strand
TTGGCGTGGGGTGCGTGGGCGCAGTCGAGTGGTATGACGGGTGCGTTGTCCGATGCTGATATGCAGCGGATCGCGGCTTCCGGGGTGCCGCCGCTTTCGGTAGCGCAGGGTTTGGCGCTGTTCGATGCTGCCACGGCCTCCGACGAGGCCTACCTCGTGCCCATCGGCCCCACCTCCGGTGCCAGGAAGGTCCGGGGAGATGTGCCTCCGCTGCTCCGGGGCCTGGTGAAGAGCGCCCGGCGGACGGCCGCGACCACAGCCGGCGGGTCCGTCACCGCCGTCATGCTCACCCGCCGACTGCGGGTCATGCAGGAAACGGAACGACTCGGCTTCGTGGTGGACCTCGTACGGACCGAAGCCGCCGCCGTTCTCGGTCACGCCTCGTCCCAGGCGGTCGAAACGAAGCGGGAGTTCCACGACCTGGGCTTCGATTCGCTGACCGCTGTGGAACTCCGCAACCGGCTGGCCGCGGCGACGGGACTGCGTCTCTCCGCCACCTTGGTATTCGACTACCCGACCCCAGCCATCCTGGCCGGACACCTCGTCTCGCAGCTCGTGGGCGAGGACAGTGCCGGGGAAGGCCCCTCTCTCCTGGCGGAACTCGACCGCTTGGACTCCACGCTGGCGGCGACCGAGCCGGATGCCCTCACCAGGGCGGCAGTCGCCAACCGGCTGCTCCACATGCTGGAGAAGTGGAGAGGTGACGAGGCGGAGAACACCGGTGCTGATGTCACCGAGCGGATCGAATCCGCCAGCACCGATGAAATTTTCGACTTCATCGACAACGAGCTCGGCCGTCTGAGCGATCGCTGATCCGGCCTCATTATTCACAGGGAAGGTTCCTCGTCATGTCGAACGACAGCAAGCTCGTTGACTACCTCAAGTGGGTCACGGCCGATCTGCACCAGACCCGCCAACGGCTGCTGGAAGTCGAGTCCGGAAAGCAGGAGCCGATCGCGATCGTCGGTATGTCCTGCCGGCTGCCGGGTGGAGTGCAGTCACCGGAAGAGCTCTGGCAACTGCTGGACGAGGGACGGGACGGAATCTCGGAGTTCCCCACGGACCGTGGCTGGAATATCGATGTTCTCCATGGTGAAGGGAATGGCAGCAGCGCGACCGCTGAGGGCGGTTTCGTCGACGCCGGTGCGTTCGACGCGGGTTTCTTCGGGATTTCACCGCGTGAGGCCGTGGCGATGGACCCGCAGCAGCGGCTGCTGCTGGAGACGTCATGGGAGGCGTTCGAGCGGGCGGGTATCGACCCGGTGGGCCTGCGCGGCAGCCGGACGGGCGTATTCGTCGGCACGAACGGCGTCGACTACGCCGGCGTCGTGATGAATTCCCGGGAGGACACGGAGGGCCACGCCGGCACCGGCCTGGCGAGCAGCGTGATCTCCGGACGTGTCTCCTACACCTTTGGCCTGGAAGGCCCTGCCGTAACGGTCGACACGGCATGTTCGTCGTCCCTCGTGGCCTTGCACATCGCTTCCCATTCCCTGCGCAACGGCGAGTGCTCGCTGGCCCTGGCCGGCGGTGTGACGGTCCTGTCCACGCCGATGGGATTCGCCGGCTTCAGCCGCCAGGGCGGACTGGCATCCGACGGCCGGTGCAAGGCATTCGCCGATGCCGCCGACGGAACCGGCTGGTCCGAGGGCGTGGGCGTTCTCGTCCTGGAGCGGCTGTCCGACGCCCGCCGCAACGGACACAAGGTCCTGGCCGTGGTGCGCGGCTCGGCCATCAACCAGGACGGTGCGTCCAACGGGCTGACGGCCCCCAACGGCCCGTCGCAGCAGCGCGTGATCCGCCAGGCCCTGGCCGGCGCGGGCCTGTCCACTGCCGACGTGGACGTGGTCGAGGCCCATGGCACGGGCACCACCCTCGGTGACCCGATCGAGGCGCAGGCCCTGCTGGCCACGTACGGGCAGGACCGCGACCCCGAGCGGCCGCTGCTGCTCGGGTCGGTGAAGTCGAACATCGGCCACACACAGGCGGCGGCCGGTGTCGCGGGGATCATCAAGGTGGTCCTGGCGATGCAGCATGGCGTGCTGCCCAAGACGCTGCATGTGGACCGGCCTTCGACGCACGTGGACTGGTCCGCGGGCGCGGTGCGGCTGCTGACCGGGCGCACGGCCTGGCCCGAGGCCGACCGTCCGTGGCGCGCGGGCGTGTCGTCCTTCGGGATCAGTGGTACGAATGCGCACGCCATCATCGAGCAGGCCCCGGCCGAGGAACCGTCCGCAGAGGCAGGTGACGGGGCAGCCGGAAAGCCGGCGGAAGCCGCGGCCGGCGCAGCGGCCGCGAACGCATCCGGAGCTCGGCCCACAGCGGTGTCCACCGCCGGATCCGAGGCCGCGCCCGCGCTCGTGCCTGCAGCCGTGCCTGCAGCCGCGCCCGCAGCAGTGCCGTGGCTGGTGTCGGCGAAGTCCGAAGACGCCCTGGCAGCCCAACTGGAGCGCGTTTCGGCGCTCACCGACCTGTCACCGCTCGATGTGGGCTTCTCACTGGCGACCAGCAGGTCGACATTCGCCCACCGCGCTGTCCTGCTGGCCGGCAGCGGCAACACCGGCATCACCGAGATCGCGCGGGGCGTCGCCCCGGACGCGGTCGGCAAGTCGGCCTTCCTGTTCTCGGGACAGGGCTCGCAGCGCCCGGGAATGGGCCGGGAGCTCTACGCCCGGTTCCCCGTCTTCGCCGCGGCGTTGGACGCGGTGACCGCCGGGCTGGACGCCGAACTGGAGCGGCCACTGCGAGAGGTGCTCTTCGCCGAGGCCGGCACGCCCGAGGCGGAAATGCTGGACCGCACGGGATTCACCCAGCCCGCGATGTTCGCGATCGAAGTGGCGCTCTACCGCCTGGTGGAATCGTGGGGCCTGCGCCCGGACTTCGTGGCCGGTCACTCCATCGGTGAGATCACGGCAGCCCACGTAGCGGGCGTGCTCTCCCTCGAGGACGCCTGCACCCTCGTCGCGGCCCGGGCCCGGCTCATGCAGGCCCTACCCGCAGGCGGAGCCATGGTCGCCGTCCAGGCCAGTGCGGACGAGGTGACGAAGCACCTGGTCGGCGGTGTCGCGATCGCGGCGGTCAACGGCCCGGACTCGATCGTCATCGCCGGCGACGAAGCCGCGGTCCTGAAGGTCGCCGGACAGCTCGCGGCCGAGGGCCGCAAGACCCTGCGGCTGTCGGTGAGCCATGCGTTCCATTCGCCGCTGATGGATCCGATGCTGGAGGACTTCCGGCAGGTCGTCTCGGGCCTGTCGTTCTCGGCGCCACAGATTCCGGTTGTATCGAACGTGACCGGTCAGCCGGCCACGGAAGAGCTGGTGTGCGACCCGGAGTACTGGGTGCGCCACGTCCGTGAGACCGTCCGCTTCACCGACGGCGTGAAGGCGCTGGCCGAAGCAGGCGTCTCCACCTTCCTGGAGCTCGGCCCGGACGGGGTGCTGGCGGCGATGGCGCAGCACAGCCTGGGCGAGGCCGCCGACGACGCGGTCGTGGTGCCCGCGCTCCGACGGAACCGCGCCGAGGAGACCGCCCTGCTCACCGCGCTTGCGCGCCTGCACGTCGCGGGCGTCGAAGCGGACTGGTCCCAGCTGTTCACCGGCACGGGCGCACGCCGCGTGGACCTGCCGACGTATGCGTTCCAGCACGAGCGGTACTGGCCGAGGCCGGCCGCCCTCACGGGCGATGTGACCGGTGCGGGTCTGTCGCCGGCGGAGCATCCGCTGCTGGGTGCGACCCTGGCGCTCGCGGATTCGGACGAGGTGCTGTTCACGGGCAGGCTGTCCCTGCACACCCACCCATGGCTGGCCGACCACGTGGTGGACGGAAAGGTTCTGTTCCCCGCCACCGGGTTCCTGGAGCTCGCGATGCGCGCGGGGGACCAGGTCGGCTGCGACCGGGTCGAGGAGTTCACCCTCGTTGCTCCGCTCGTCCTGACCGAGGAGAGCGCCGCACTGGTCCAGGTCCTGGTCAGCGCTCCAGACGAGGCGGGCGCTCGTACGGTGAGCCTGTACGCGCGCCCGGACGACGCCGGGGACCAGGCGTGGACCGAGCACGCCACCGGCCTGCTGTGCATCGGCGAGCAGCTAGCGGAGTTCGACGCCTCCGTCTGGCCGCCACACAACGCGGTCGTCGTGAACTTGGAGGGCTTCTACGAGCGGACTGAGTACGGTCCCGTGTTCCAGGGGCTGCGCTCGGTCTGGCTGCGTGGCGAAGAAGTCTTCATCGAAGCGGCGCTGACGAGCGACGCTGCCGGGGAAGCCGAGAGCTTCGGCCTGCATCCGGCGCTGCTGGACGCGGTGCTGCACGCCCATGGCGTCGCAGGCGTCGGAGACGGGGAGCACCCTCTCATGCCGTTCGGCTGGAGCGGTGTATCGCTGCACGCCGGCGGAGCCTCGGTCGTACGGGCACGTATGGTCAAGCTCGGCGAGGACTCGGTGTCCATCGCCGTGGCCGATGTCGAAGGCGCTCCTGTGCTGAGCGTGAAGTCGCTGGCGCTGCGTGCCCAGCCGGTGGCCCAGGCCCCCGTCCTGCGCAGAACAGAGCATGATTCGCTACTGCGGCTGGAGTGGGTACCGGCGCCGGAGACGCAGGAAAAAGAGGGGACCCGATGCGTGTATGTGTCCCTGGGTGCCGACGACTTCGGAGCGGGCGCCTCGGTCACGTCTCTGGCCGAGGTCACGGGCGACGAGGACCTGGTGCTGGTCCCCCTCGACGGCACCGCTACCGACGTGCCCGGCGCGGTGCACGAGCTGACGGCCCGCGTGCTCGGCCTGGTGCAGGAGTGGTTGGCGGAGGAGCGGTTCGCCGCCTCGCGCCTGGTCTTCGTGACCCACAACGCTGTTTCGGCCGCAGAGGGCGAATCGGTGCACGACCTGGCGGCGGGTGCGGTCTGGGGTCTGGTGCGCTCGGCGCAGTCCGAGAACCCCGGGCGTTTCGCGCTCCTCGACATTGAGGAGCGCGAGGCAGCCGGCGTACTGGAGGGTCTGCCTGGTCTGCCGGGTCTGCTTGCTCGTGGTGATGAGCAGTTCGTGGTGCGGGACGGTGTTCTGCGGGTGGGCCGGCTGGCCCGGTCGGCTTCCGGCAGTGGCCTGCTGCCGCCGACAGGTCAGCCGTGGCGGTTGGATGCCGGTGCGAAGGGCAGCCTGGACGGTCTGGTGCTCGCCCCGTCCCCGGACGTGCTGGAGCCGCTCGCGGCTGGGCAGGTCCGCGTGGCGGTCGAGGCTGCGGGGGTCAATTTCCGGGATGTTCTGAACGCCCTGGGTATGTACCCGGGTGAGGCCGGTCTGCTGGGTGCCGAGGCCGCCGGCGTGGTGCTCGAAACGGGAGCCGACGTGCATGGCCTGCGTCCGGGGGACCGGGTGATGGGCATGGTGCCCGGTGGGTTCGGGCCGGTCGCTGTGGTGGATGAGCGGTATCTGGTCCGGGTGCCGGGGGAGTGGTCCTCTGCTCAGGCGGCGTCGGTGCCGTTGGTCTTCCTGACCGCCCTCTACGCCCTGAAGGA
>NZ_JBEZYL010000041.1:0-8604 GCF_040638465.1 Streptomyces sp. NPDC026206 | reverse complement strand
CAACGCCCATAACTCGTCCGGTACCAGTCGCTCAACCAGATCCGTCATGCACGGCTCAACGAACGATCACACCATAAGAAACGGCGTCTTAAAGGACGGCGTCTTCGCAGTGAGCGGTGGGCAGCGGGACGGAAGCTTGGACCCTGGCACAGTGCTCGACGCAGGGGGCCTCAGGAAGGCTCTGCCGGATCTGCAGAGCATGCCGGTGGGCTGGAAGACGGGCCTGACGCGGCTGGATGCCAGGGATGTTCCTTGGGCGAAGCGGTGCCGGGAAGGACAGCGGATCCCGGGACTGCTCGCCGTATTGGAGCCATGGCGCCGTGCAGTACAAGGCACCCGGTGACTCCGGCAGCGTGCACTTGGACCTGATGGCGTTTCCTGGGGGGGCGGCTGCTTACGGCGTTCAACAACGTGAACAGTGCCCGGTTGAGCGGGAGCGGGGCCACTGAGGTGTCCATGCCGCGAGCTGGCAACGAGAGCATGGCCTACGCCGAGCCCGGAGCCGCCTATGCCAAGCCGAGCAACTCGATGACGGTGCGTGTGGGCACCGTCATCGTCCTCATGACCTATCAGGACCCGGAGAAGAACCAGGACAGTGCACAGGTCCTGCTGTCACCTGTCGAAAATGCAGGCGAAGCGTCTGCTGCAGAGTGGGCAGGGTCAGGCGCCGACAGCCATCGCCGACTGAGCGTCCGCAGAGGTGGCCGACGACGTCGGCGGGGGTGGCTGTTCGCAGCTTGTGGCGGAGGCAGCTGGCTGGCAGCCTCTCGGCATCCGGTCCAACTACGGACGGTTATGGGTGGTTGGCGCGCCGGGATGCCAGACGCCCCCTCCCGAGCACCACCAGAAACGAGAAAGCCCCGCCCGATCACCGGCGCGGAGATCATTTCCCGGATCCGGCATAGCACGTGACCACCGTCACGCGGCCGATTTTTGGCGGTGCTCCATCGCCTTCGCAGCGTTGCGTCGTGTACGCGATGTCAGATCAACGGGAGCGCCGGCGCCCTGGCCCGCCATGTCCTTCCAGACTCGGATCCTGTTGACGACCTCCTTCAACCGGGCGTCACCGGGCTTGACATCGATGTAGAACAGAGCCTCGTCCACCTTGCGGTCGTCTCTGCCCCAGCGGACAACCCCGTCAAGTTCGGCGAAGATGTCCCGGATCGCCGTCAGCTGCAGGAGGAAGAAGCCGCCACGGTTCCCGACCGGAAAGTGGCCGGGCCGGATCCGTACCGCTGTCCCGGACGCCAGCCTGCGTTCCCCTTGTACTGCCATCCCCGCCAGTACATGCTGCCGTTATTGTTGATGACGGAGGCTACGTTGTTATCGATAGGGTCCCCGGTGCGGGAGAACGTGTAGCCGGCATAGTCCTGCAGCCACCCATTGTCATCGAACAGGCCTCCCTGCCAGGATCTGTTCTCGTACAGGCACACCTCCCCAGACTCGCATCTGCCGTCCTTGTCGTTAGCATGCGCCGGAACCTGGAATGCCGCAAACAAGGCCACGGCCGCCGCGCCGACTGCCGCCGTCTTGACTGTGCGATTCATTCGCATGAATGCCATCTCTGTTCCCGTTCCCCTTATTTGTAGTCGTCGGGATGACGACTCATAAATGCCTGAAGCCGGGATACGGTGGATTCAATAAGAGGTCTATCCTTCTCCAGCTGAGGCGCAGATCTCTGCGGAATCCTCTTTTGGAGATCTTCGATCAGCACTATGGGTTCACTGAAGTGGCCTGCCCCCTTGGGGCTGGCCTTCATAGCCAGGAGGAAGGCGTCAACGGCCCCTAAGGTGTCCGTTAGGTACTGGGCGCAATGGCTGGGAATGCAGCCGCCCACCCTTTGTGACTGGACCCGGGCCCATGCATCGCGGACCTTCATGGCGCTGGCCGAGGGCACGGCATCGTTGCCTTCCGGCTGTGAGTGGCACGCCGTCAGGACTGCAGCCAGAATCACGCCCAGCGCGGCACAGCGAAACCGCGCGATACCTAAGCCCGTCATGGTCCCCCGATGCACAGGCTCACGTGCACCAACTTGCTTGCAGCCTGGGCAAGTTGCTGCATGACGGCATGGACGGTAGCCCTGGATTGGCAGTGCCGCAAGTGCTTTCGTTGGCCACGAGTGCACAAGATCCGGCCAGAGGCACAGGGGCCTCCGAAAGGAGCCTGCTCACGCTCGACCATCACCGGCAAGCGGAGTCGCGAGACGGTTTACGCGATCACCGATCTGACCAGCCGCCAGGTATCACCCGAGCGGATCGCGAAGATCTTGAGAGCGCGCTGGGTGATCGAAAACCGGCTCCGCTTCGTCCGGGACACCGCCTTCCGCGAGGACGCCTCCAAGATCCGCACCGGCCACAGCACCGAGAACATGGCCACCCTGCGCAGCTTCGCCATCAACCAGCTCCGCACCGCCGGCCATACCAACAACATCGCCGCCGGACTCCGCAAGACAGCCTCCGCCTCTACGAACGGCCGCTAACCCTCCTCGGTCTCAATTGACCTGCACCGATTCGTGATCAAGAGACTCTGCAATCACCCTGGTTCCTCCAGCCCGTCCGGCATTGTTCGGACCGTCGGACTCAGGCGGCCGGGGCGCCGCCCTCCTGCTCCGACTCCACCTGGGCGTTCCACTCCCGCTTGGAGGACTGCCAGCCCTCCTCGTCATCGCCGAGACGCCAGTAGCCGGACACGGACAGCTGCTCCCGCGGGATACCGCGCTCCCCCCGGAGCAGCCGACGCAGCTCCTTCACGAAGCCCGCCTCACCGTGCACGAAGGCGTGCACACGGCCGTCCGGGAAGTCGAACGCGCGAACCGCCTCGATCAGGGCCGCGCCAATGGGGCGCTCTCCCCGGTGCAGCCAGACGACCTCGGCGTCACCGGCGAACTTCTGCTCCTCCTCGGGCCCCGCCACCTCCAGGAAGACCTTGGTGCGGGCGCCCGTGGGCAGCGCCTCGACGGCGGCGGCGACGGCCGGCAGGGCGCTCTCGTCGCCGGCGAGCAGATGCCAGTCGGCGCCGGCGTCGGGGGCGTAGCCGCCACCCGGGCCGCCGAAGCGCAGGATGTCGCCCTCCTGGGCCCGCACCGCCCAGGGCCCGGCGACGCCCTCGTCCCCGTGCAGCACGAAGTCGATGGTCAGCTCGCGGCTTTCGGCGTCCCAGGAACGGACGGTGTACGTGCGGGACAACGGCCACTGCTCGCGCGGCAGCTCGGCGTGGATCTGGTCCAGGTCGAAGGGCTCGGGGTAGGTTGCGCCGGGCGCCGGGAACAGCAGCTTCACGTAGTGGTCGGTGAACTCGCCCGCGGCGAAGCGGTACAGGCCCTCACCGCCGAGGACCACACGCTGCATGTGCGGGGTGAGGCGCCGACTGCGCACCACCCGGCCGACGTGGACGTGCCGGGCCCTGCGCTGCGGTCGTTCTGCCATGACGATCTCTCCCGTAGAACGGCTGCCAAGAACTTGTAATCGCCAAAAATTAACACCCCTGCGGCTGCCCGCGAGGGGATACCGTGCAGCGGAACGCGGCCCACCGCTTTCCGGCACCGGCGTCCTGCGGTCCAAGTGCAGGCTGCTGCCACGACGACACACAAGAACCTGCTCGGCGGCTCGAACCCGGGTCAGGTATTGCCGATGAGGGGCCCCGAAGATCCCGGACAGGGAAGAAATAGGGTTGCCCTGTAAGGAATCGAGCGAATAAGCAGTGGCGCCACCGAGCAAGTACTCGCCGGAGTTCCGTGAAGAAGCGGTCCAGCTGGCGTTGAAATCCGGGTCTTCGAACTGATGGGGGTGCGCCGGTGACGGGCGGTTCGTCGGTGTACGTGGTGACAGGCGAAGACTCCGCCCGGGCCTGCCCCGGCTGCGGGTCTTCTCCACCCGGCTGAAGGACTACCGCACCACCCGGCCGCGGCACCTGCCCTGCGGCGGACGCCCCGTGCGGTGAAGACGCCGGCATCCCTCCAGATCCGGAAGCGGCCGTAGACCGTCGGCCAGGGGCCGAACTCGCAGGGCATCTCCCGCCACTGAGCGGCGGACCGGAACCGCCAGATCACTCCCTCGAACTGCTCCCGCACGGGAACGGAACCAAAGATTGATCACAACCTCACACAGTCCCTAGCCGAGGAGACGCTGAATGACGCTGGACGGCGTAAGTGCGTACGGCGGTAGCTGAAGGAATCTTGCTCGAGCAGCCAGTCGGCCGTGTCGCGGGCTGTCAGCCTCGCCGGTCCGGACAGACGTCCGGCACTCATCTGGCGTCGGAACGTCCATCCACGTGCCGGAGGATTTCCTCGCTGAGCCGCCAACGGTCGATGTCAGGGCACCTCAACCAGACGCCCCGTGGCCAGTGCGCCCATCGGAGGCGACGACCGGTACACGCGACATAGTCATCGTCGGCACAGAACGTCCAACGCGCGGCCGAGTGGCGAGTTCACCGCGCCGGGGCTCGATGGAACAGCTCAGCTGTCCCAACTGACACACCTGCCACGCGCCTGTCTGCCGTGTCCCAGGTCTCAGCTGAGTATCTGCACTCATGTCCTCGTTGCTGTTGCGGCATACGGTGTCCCATGCGAACGCATGAACGATGCACGCGAGCACACATTCTGAAAGGGAGTCCGATCCATGACGATGCCGCCGCCTCAGCAGCCGCCCGAGCCTCCGGCGCTGCCATACGCGGCACCGCAGCCGCCGCCGGTCTACCCGCAGCAGCCCCTCTATCCGCAGCAAGGGGCGTGGGGTGCGCCGCCCACGGCGCCCGCCCCCCGTCGTAGGGGGCCCGTTGCCACCGCGGGGATCGTCGTCGGAGCCCTGGTCGGTGTGGCTGTCCTCGGGAACGTGCTCCATGCTGCCCGCGAGCGAGGTGAGGAGCTGAGCCGGGCATCGGCGCCCGCCTCGGGCCCCGTGGTCGGCGGCGAATCCCGGAACACGGCCACCCCATCTGCCCAGCGCTACCGGCTCACCGTACCTCGCACTCTTTTGGGCGGTCAGTACACCCTGGCTGAAGACATGAGCCAGGAGATGGAAAACGACCTCGGGGGCTTGACGAATGGCGGGAACGAACGGAACGCGAAGGGGGTGGGTGGGCATTACACCGCCGCTTCCGATCCGGGGCCGGAGACCGTGATCTTCACCGGTATCTACGGTGAGATAGGCGACCCCAAGCGTGCCATGGACGGCTGGTTCAAAGGCATGAACGGAAATCAAGGATTCCAGGTCACCACCCCGGCCAAGGACGTCACTCCGCCAGGCGTCGCAGAACACGTGACCTGCGAGAGATACGCCTTCAATCGCTCCGAAGGCTCGGGCACCATGGCCGTCTGCGGATGGAGCGACCACAGCACGGTGGCCACCGTTTCCGTCCCCGACGCTGCAGCCCCGATCACCCTTGAGGCGCTGGCGAAGAAGACCGTGGAGATGCGCGACGAGCTGAGGAAACCGCTGGAATAGAAGTTCAAATTCAGACCTGCCGGTCAGTGATGCCGGGTGATCATCCCTGACGTTTTGGCTGGTCACATGGGGCGCGCGCCCCCTTGGCGTACCGGGCTCTACTGCCCGTGATTGGGGCGTCCGTTCCCCACTGCGTTCCCAGCTGGGGACCAGTGCGAACGCTGCCCAACCAGGGATGACGCGGCGCCGCCAAAGTACTGCCACACCATTGGCGGCGCCCCTACCCGAACGGCGTACCCGGTTGCCCTACCCAGACGTCATGATCTCGTCCAGCGTCTTGCGTGCCCTGGCTACAAATTCCCACGAGAGGTCCATATACCTCTCGAAACGTCTCCATGCGAGTTGATCCGAACTCCTTAGTGCCTCTTCATCCGCTTCGCCAGACTGGTGAAGCTGAGCGACGTGCACAATCTGATTCATGGCCGCCTCGGCTGCCGCCTCGCATTCATAGGCAGATTCAGCTACCCCATCAGGGCCTTCCAATCGAACCTTGCTGGCTGCCTGCCGAAGAGCCTGCAAAGCTCTCTCCGCATCGTCAAAGCACTGCCCCCGCCTAGTGATGTGACCGCATAGGTTCGCCGGGTTGCTCGTTGTGCTGGTGGGAAGCAACGACCAGCGAGGGCGGGGATGGCACCACCGGTCAGGGTTCGTCGTCTGACCGAGCAGGAGGGGCAGGAGCTCCAGCGGATCGTCCGGCGGGGCACCACCAGCGCGGACGGTGTCCTCGTCCGCCTGGACTTCGTCGCCGAGACGGCCACCACCCGCCCGACCGCGCTGGGCAAGCCGTTCACACGCTGGTCGCTCCGCAAACTCGCTGAGCACCTGCGGCGCAACACCGCACGGCCCGTCCGGGGCGGACGTGAAGCCCTGCGCTCCTGCTCGTCCGCCGCGGGATCTCCTTCCAGCGGACCAAGACGTGGAAGGAGTCCCCGGACCCGGACTTTCGACGCCAGGCTCGACCTTATCGAGTACGCGCTCCACCAACGGCCGGACGGCACCTTCGCCTTCGACGAATTCGGCCCGCTCGGCATCCGTCCGACTGCCGGCTCGTGCTGGGCACCGGTCGGCCGTCCGGACCGGCTGCCCGCCACCTACCACCGCACCCACGGCGTCACCTAATGATCCTCGACAACCTCTCCGCCCATGCGAATTGACGGATCCGTCGCTGGGCGGCCCGGAACAAGGTCGAGCTGTGCTTCACCCCGACCTACATGTCCTGGGCCAACCCCATCGAGGCCCACTTCGGGCCCCTGCGACAGTTCACCCTCGCCAACTCCAACCATCCCAACCACACCGTCCAGACCCGGGCCCTGCACACCTACCTGCGCTGGCGCAACAACAACGCCCGACACCCCGACGTCCTGGCCTCACAACGACGCGAACGCGCACGCGTCCGCAGCGAGAAAGGCATCCGCTGGGGCGGCAGACCACTGCCGGTCACAGCCTGACGCCTTCGCTCACGCGCGGGGAGCACCGCCGCCGACCCCGTCCACCGCGACTCATGCCCGGGGCCGGGCTCGGACCGGGCGGTGCTCTGTCCGGCCGGGAGCCCGGCCGTAATTCGTTTGACCTGGGCACGGGTCAACGCTCCACTGTGGCGGGACACCATGATCATGGTGCCGGTATTTCGAGGAGGCAGCGGCAACAATGGAGATCCGGCCTACGACCGACAAGGATCTCGACGTCTTCGTCGACACACTCCATGCCGCGTTCGGGCTCTTCCCGGAAACCCCGACCGAGGGCGGCGGCGGACTCTGGTGGTCGGCGCTCGAAATGGACCGCAACCTGCTCGCCATGACTGCGGACGGGCGGCCCGTCGGCACCGCCGGTGCGTACTCCTTCGAGCTCACCCTGCCCGGTGAGATCCTTGCACCGGTCTCCGGGGTGAGCTTCGTCGGTGTCCTGCCCTCGCACCGGCGCCAGGGCGTGCTCCGCGCGATGATGCGACATCAGCTCACCGAGCTGCGAGCCCGAGGGGAATTCCTCTCCGTACTGCTGGCTTCCGAGTTCCCGATCTACGGCAGGTTCGGCTACGGACCGGCAACCTACGCGCAGCGGCTGACGGTGCCGCGCGACCAGGCCGCCTTCGCTCTGCCCCGGGCGCGTGGAACGGCCGGCGCCCCAGCGGCCGGATCGGACGCGGGCTCGGTCGAGCTGCTGCGGCGTGCCGAGTGCGGCGAGATCATCGAAGGGGTCTACGACCGGTACCGCCGCGCGCAGCCCGGCGCGTTGTCACGGCCGCACCGCTGGTGGGCCTTGGGTGCAGGGCGGCCCCCGGTCTCTGCGGCGCCGCGTTACGTCGCCGTCCACCGGGACGCTGACGGCGTCCCGGACGGGTACGCCGGCTACTCGGTCGAGTCCGACACCCTGACGGTCGACGAGATCATCGCCACCGACGATGCCGTCTTCACGGCCCTGGCCCGGTTCGTGCTCGGACACGACCTGGTCACCCGGGTCGTGTTCAAGAACCTCCCGCTCGAGCACCCGCTGCGCTGGCAGCTTGCGGACTTCCGTGCCGGCCAGGTGAGCGACGACGACTGGCTCTGGGTGCGGCTGCTGGACGTCCCGCGTGCGCTGACCGCGCGCGGTTGGTTCACCGACGGCGAGCTCGTCCTCGACGTCGACGACCCGTTCCTCGGCGAGCACGGCCGCTACCTGCTGACCGTCCGGGACGGCAAGGCCGACTGCGTCCCCACGGACCGGAAGCCCGACCTGTCCCTGGACATCAGCGACCTGGGCTCGGTCTACCTCGGCGGCACCGCCCCGAGCAAGCTCGTACGTGCCGGGCACATTCGGGCCCACCGCCCGGGCGCGGCCACCCTCGCTGACGCCCTCTTCCGCGCCGAGCGCCCGCCGCACTGCCTGCACTGGTTCTGACCGACCGCGCGCTTGCCGACCCTGCACAAGTCTCGTCAGGCCCCTGACCCGCCACCGCTGGCTCCTCCACAGGCGGGCAGTCCGGAAATGGTTCGCCGACCTGGCCATGCTGCCACGCCATGCCGGTGAACCTATGCGGTCACAGCACTAGGTAGGCGGTGCGGACGGCGTCGGTCTTGTCGGCCGGGATGGCCGGGCGGCGCCCGCCCTTGTTGCCCTTGGCCTCGGCGGCCCGCAGCCCGTCGTAGGTCAGCTCGCGCTGGAGGTCGCGCCCCTTTCCGGCTCA
>NZ_JBEZYL010000040.1:0-10316 GCF_040638465.1 Streptomyces sp. NPDC026206 | reverse complement strand
GAACAACGCCCATAACTCGTCCGGTACCAGTCGCTCAACCAGATCCGTCATGCACGGCTCAACGAACGATCACACCATAAGAAACGGCGTCTTAACTGAAGTACGGTCGCCGGGTGGAGGCAAAGAGGTTGAGTGAGTGTCCGCTGCATGGCGCTGGTGTGAGTCCCGAGTACCTCGTTGGGCGGCGCCTTGAGCGGGTGATCGCTTCGTGGCACCTGCACGGCACAGAGGCACCGTCCGGTCCGCTGGACGTCTGGCTGATCGACAGCGAGGGAGTCTCCACCTGCGTCACGACCGGCTCGGACTGGTGCCTGATCTCCGATACGTCGGCCCCCTACGAGGGATACGACGTGGCAGAGTACGGCCACGTCGAGGTGGCACCGATCAGCGATCAGACGCCGTTCGCGGATCACCTCGGCGAGACGGTTCTGGCGGTGCGGGAGGAAGCTGACCCGGACGACGGGCGGCTCGCGCTGGAGATCACGTTCGCCTCGGGCCGTGTCCGGTGCGATACCTGGTCTGGAGACCTCCGCCTGTCCAGCAAGTGAGCGGGCCTCGGACCTAGACCGTTTTCGTTTGGATCTAGACTTTGCACCGGCGCTGACGGCGGTCAACGGCCTGGACCACGGCGGGGAGGGCGGCTGTGCACACCGTGCCTTGGGTGCATGTAGTTCCGGAGCGGGGCGCCGTGCCCATGGATCTGCTGCTTCCTGCGACCGGCAGGACGTACGTAGCGCGTCTCGACGGCCGGGAGATGCGCGACACGGACGCCGTCTTCCAGCAGTTCTACGACAAGCTGAGGCTGCCCGATTACTTCGGGTGGAACTGGGACGCCCTCTCCGGCTGTCTGCACGATCTCGGCTGGCTGTCTGCGGACCATTACGTACTGATCGTCGAGGCCGCTGAGCACGCACTACTGAGCGATGCCTCCGGGCGGCAGCTGCTCTTCAGGACCCTTCTGCGGGCGGGACGGCGATGGTCTTACACACAGCAGCCTGAGGGCATTGAACTCAGCAAGTTCGTGGTCGTCATGTCGTGCGACGCAGCATCCGTTCCAGACTTTCAGGAGGAGCTGCGTTCGTGCTGGGAAGAGATGGCCTCGTCATAGGGGCAGCTTTATCTCGCGGACCAGATGAAAATGCCTGCAATGTGAAGTCCGGCTCGGTAGATATATGCCTCGCGGTCGAAACCGCCGCAGCTGCCTCGACGCCGCCGGTGGCCCCGCTGGTTCACCGGGACGGGGATCACTGTTCGGTTGCCGCGCTTGCTCAGGTGGTCGCGGATGGCGCATGAGGACTGCGCCTTGCGCCGACCAGGACCACATCCCATTGAAGGCCGTTCTCTGCGAGAGCGGCCTTTCGTCTTGTCCACGAGTTGGTGGACTGAGTCCACGATAGGGCACTGGTCAGGACACCCTCGGCGCTCCGAGCAGAGTACTGGCCAGCCCCTTTACTGCACCTGCCGGACGTTTGAAGGCTATGCCCTCCACCTGCCAAAAGAGCTGTTAATTTCATTCAAAACGCCACCTTTCAGCTGCACGTACTCGAGGGCTACTTTGGACCAGAGTGTGGCGTGTTACCCGTGTTTTATTCGGCAATCATGTGAACTGGGAGGGTGGGATGGACGAGTCGACTATGGGTAGCCGTACGCGCCACCCTCGAACCGCCCCGCTGGGCCGTATGGGTGATCACGTGGCCTCTGCGGTGGCTGTGGCGCAAGCTCCCGAAAGACATCCATACGCGGGTTGAGAAGGCCAGCTCTTTTCTCTTCCTATGAGCATGGCGCCAGAAGCCGCCCAGAGAGTTCCCCTTCTTCACGTGGCTTGTGGTTGTCGCGGCGGTCCTCGGACCGTTCATCTGGGCTTGGCTGGAGGCCCCGAATTTCGTTGCGCCGAAAGGCCTGAAGCACCAAGAGTGGCTTGCCGCTGTCCGTGATCGGCAGCTTGAATTCATTCAAGCTGGCGCAGCGACATTTGTCGCTTGCGGCCTGCTCTTCACTGCACGCAACTACCGGCTGGCCCATCGAGGGCAGTTGACTGAACGTCTATCAAAGGCCCTGGAACATCTGGATTCTGACGAGACATACATCCGGATCGGTGGCATTCACGCCCTGCTGCACTTGATGGAGGAGGCCGCCGAACTGCACCAGGATGTCGTGCAGCTCCTGGTTGCCTTCATTCGCGACAAAACCCGCGAACCATTTGATCCATACTTCAAGTTGAGGCTGGAGTCGGACTCTGACGTTCAAGCCGCACTCGACGCATTGGGTAAACGCCCGCGCAGGCCGGAATATCAGCGGTTGAATCTCTCGAACCTACACTTGCAGGGTGCAGTGCTCGCCGGGGCGAAGCTGCGGTATGCGCGGCTGGAGAATACGGACTTGAGGGAAGCCGTACTCGACTTTTCGGATCTTCGTTGGGCTAAGCTGGCTGGCACGAAACTGGAGGGGGCACAGCCACATTCCACTAAATTGCAGGACACAGAGGGACTTTTGGCCGCCCAATTGAACGCGGCTCACCTGAACTCGAGCACCGAGCTGCCACCACCATTTCTCCACAATGAGAGTGCGCAGAAAGTCACCACTGGGTGAGCGGTGGCGTCAACTACGGGAAGCCGGAAATCGTTGGGCGGAGCGCGCCGTACCCTTGCGCGCCACCTGCGCTGCGGTCCATCGCTTGCCTGGTCGCTCCCTGCCTTCGCCGACTCGGTGAGGGTGGGTGCCTGCTGCTCAAGCTTCGACGGCATGTAGTCAAAGTTCGCTGCCACAGGCCAGCAAGACGGCGTTGTTCCTAAATTTCACCCAGACCACCAGAAAAGTGACTCGCAGAATGGGGTCTCTCGCGGCCGTTCACAGGCACCCCGGTGTGATCGGATCCAGCAGGTGGCGCAAGGCCGCCAGCGGGCCGCCTGCGGGTTTCGGGCTCCCTTGCACCCCCGCTCACGCTCACTCCGCATAGTTAGCGCATCCTTACCTCCTATTCGTGGAAGAATACGAGGTACCTGACGAGCAGTCAGAAACCCGGCGCATGCAAGGATTCGAACCTTGAACGTTAGCGGCAGTAATGGATGCGTGCGGCTTTCGGACGGCACACCGCCCGGCGCCGACCCGGTGGTGCATGTCGTCCTCGTCCAGCGCGCCGACGGCACCCGGCTCGGCATCGAACCGATCTACGGCACTACGGCAGAGGTCGGCACCCCGCACGACGCGGCAACCGCTGCCAAGTTCCACCTCTCCCAGCGGCTGGAGACCGCCCCGCACGAGCACAGCCTGTACGCCCAGGCAGCCGCCGCCCTCGGCGCCAGACCGGTGATCGCTCAGACCGGCACCCTCTCCCGCCCGGAGGCTCCGTGAACGCCACCGCCGCCACCGGACTACTGCACCTGATCTCCGCCGAGCCGACCCTGCTCGCCGCGGCCCCCGCCGGCGCGAGCGGCGCCGATCTCCACCGCCGGGCTCGTGACGAGGGCCACCTCTGCCTCGGCTGCGGTGCACTGGCCACCTGCGTCGTTATCGTCAACTCCGAGAAAGTCGGGCCGCGTTGGCTCGACCTGTGCTCCGGATGCTGGTACACCGTCCGCCAGGCCAACGACACCACGGCCGACGGAGCCGAGCGGTGAGCACCACCACGACGGAGGAGGTCGAAGCCGGCGAGGTGGTCAACGCCGAGCTGGTCGACGACGCCACGCCGACGGGCATCCACCTGCCCACCACCGCTATCACCGCCCCCTCCCCCGCCTACCGCATCACCCGGGACACGATCCTCGCCGAAGGTGAGCTGCCGCCCCGCGTCGACGAGCAACCCACCTTCACCGAGAAGGACTTCATCGTCTCGGCCCGCGTGAAGGAGCGGACCGAGAAGCGGGGCGCGCGCAACACGCGCATCAACCGCGACTCCACCCGGGAGCGCTTCGCCGCCTGGTGCGAGAAGAACGGGCGCGTCGCCCGGCCGACCACCACCGCCGCAAACATCGCCGAGTACATCGGCCGGCTCATGGAGACCGGCAAGCCGAACGCCGGCGGCCTCTACAGCCCCGACACCCTGCAGCAGTACCTCTCCCGCATCATCACCTGGTACCCCAAGGGAGACCGGCCCGACGGCTCCATGGTCCGCGCCGTGATCGAGGACTACCGCCTGGAGGACTACATCCCGGCGGGCGGCGAGAAGGAACAGGCCGCCGGCCCTGAGCATGCGGTACCTCGTCCAGGTCCTCGAATGCATCGACGAGAGCACCCGGATCGGCCGCCGGGACGCCGCCATGCTCGTCGTGCAGTACGGCAAAGCTCTCCCGCGCCATCGAAGTCGCCGACTTCACCGTCCGGCACGTCCGCGTCGCCGGCAACGGCGTCTGGGTGTTCACCGCCAAGTCCAAAACCCGCCGCGACGGCACCGGGAAGTGGCGGTTCATCCGCGACCGCGCCGACCTCCAGATCGTCCGCCGGGTCCGGGCGTGGATGCAGGACCTCGTCGAACTCGGCGCC
Source organism: Streptomyces sp. NPDC026206 (assembly GCF_040638465.1). Classification (NCBI taxonomy): domain Bacteria; kingdom Bacillati; phylum Actinomycetota; class Actinomycetes; order Kitasatosporales; family Streptomycetaceae; genus Streptomyces; species Streptomyces sp. NPDC026206. The sequence goes on along the minus strand of NZ_JBEZYL010000040.1, from coordinate 5,837 downwards.
GACAACCCGATGCTGCCCTTCTTTCGGGCCCTTACCACCACGGGCAGCCTCAAGGGCCGCGGCAACGCCACCGTTCGTGGCCTGCATCTGACCAGCCGGGCCGTCAACGAGGTGGTCAAGAAGCGCGCGGACAACGCCGGCGTCCCCTACATCAACGGCCTCAAGGTCACCTCCCACAGCCTGCGTGCTGGGCCCAACACCGACATGAAGCGCGCCCTCGTCCCTCTCTCCGACCGCAACGAGGCCGGCGACTGGGGAGCGAACTCCCGCCTGGCCGACAGCACGTACGACCGACCTGACGACACCGCAGCCGAGAAGGACCCGCTGGACGCCGTACCGCTCTACGGCCGATTCGAAAAAGAGAGGTAGAGAAGCTTCCATCCTTCGATCCTTAGTGGTCGGCCCCGGAAATCCTTCGGGGGTTGATCATGCTGGCAGGGCGGCGGAGGATTCTTCCTGGTGATGGGCGGTGTGCCGGTCGAGCCTGCCAGCAGATCGTCCAGGTCGGAGGTGGTGAACTTCCACTGGAACGGCTGTGCCGTGGCGTTGTAGCGGTCTTCGAAGGCTTGGAGCCGGTCCCGGACCTGGGCAAGGTCGGTGAAGTGGTTGGATGAGACGACCTTGCGCTGTACGACGGAGAAGTAGATCTCGACCTGGTTCAGCCCAGGAGGCGTGGACGGGGGTGTGGACCATGACCGCGTTCGGGAACGCGGCGGTCAGCCGGTCGGTGGCCTTCTCAGTGGGCGGCTCATGCCCTGGCGCTTTCGACGCTGACAGTGTGGGCGCGGACCACGAACGGCCGAGAGATGACGGTGAGGGCGACGGAGGCTGCGGCTATGGCGGTGATCGCGGTGCCCGGAGTGAGGTGTTCGGCGATCCCGCCGGCGATCGCAGAGCCGAGGCCCTGCCAGGCCATCCGGCCTGCGGACTCCACCCCCTGGATCTGGCCGCGGACCGGATCGGGGGTCAGCGCGAGAAGCTGCTCCTGTAGGGGCAGGGTGGCGGCGAACCCGGCGCTGGCAATGAACACCGCGGCTGTCGCAACCGGCATGGGCGGTTGGATCGCGAACAGCAGGTAAGGGACAGCGAGCAGCAGCCGGAGGGCAAACGCGTAACGGCGTCGCTGGTCCGCGGTGAGGAGTCGCCCGACGGTCAGGTCTCCCAGAAGCATGCCTGCCGATCCGGCGGCCAAGAGAGTGCCGGCGTGATGCGGGTCATAGGAGATGAACAGAGCCTCGCAGCCGACGATCAGACCGTTGGGAACCCACAGGTTCAGCAGCAGTGCCCGCTGGCCGGAGTGGGAGAACAGCGCGATGTTCGTTGTCCAGGTCTGACGCAGTCCAGGGCGACGGGTCAGACGGACCGAGTGTTCCCCGACAGTTGTGGCCACCACCACGATCAACCCGAGTCCTGTCAGGGCTCCGGCGACGATGAAGATTCCTTGCGGGCTCAGGTACCGCAGCAGCACGGCACCGATGGCATAGCCGAGGATCGCCATGCCTCCCGCGGTGATGTTCATCAGCGAACGCGCCAGCGCGTAGGCGGAGGACGGTACAACCTCGGCGAGCAGCCCCATCCGCGTGCCGGTCCCCAGGGACTGGAAGAATCCCAGCACCAGCAACAGAGCGAACCGGGCAGCCAACGGCAGCCCTGGGATCGCCTGCGCGGCAAGCCCCATGAGCGAGACGCACTGGAGCGCGACTAGGGTCCGGCGGGGACGGCGTCCGTCCGCGACCGACATCAGCGTCAATGCACCGAATACGGTGGCGAATGTGGCGCCGTACATGCTCACGGCGGTCAGGAATGGGGAACTGGTCTGGTGGTTGACCAGGGTGCCGAGCGCGAAGCCTGACAAGGTGCTCGCGGCGACCATGAGTGTGAAGCTGACGTATAGGCCAGTGAACTCGCTGTTGCGGAGCAGGGCGCGGTAGCTGGCAGGAGCAGGTCCGATGAGTGCTGAGGTGTCAGAAGACATGAAAAAAGCCTCCGGACGCGCGCACTGGGCGCCGCCGAAGGCCAACGCGATCATTTTAGCAGTTGTCCCAGATCTGCCCACTACCCGCCGGCGTCAATATCGACCACGTCGCGGCCGCGACGTGGTCGACGAAGCGACGTGCATGGTCCCGGCTCCGGAGTCAACCCCCGAAGGATTTCTGAAGCGGACCACTTAGGCAGAGGCGCTCCCTGGCGTCTACGAAAAGAAGAACCAGGGCGCACACCGGCAATCCAAGCGCTTCACGACGCCGTCGGCTATCCCAACGCCGGCAGAGCACCAGGCACAGGACGCAACACAAGCGCCCAGCGGAAGGTTCCTGCGGGCTCCTTACTCCCGGAGAAGCCCGCACATGTCCCTGCCCCTGCTCGCGCTGCGGTGCGTTCTGACCATGATCGTGGTCGCCGCCGGGTACGCAGTGTACGCCGATGTTCAGTGGACGCTCCGGCAGCGGTCCGCCCTTGCGCGCTTGCGGAAGCCGCATCAGTGGTGCTCGGGGCCCTCGTCGACACGGCACTATGGCCAGGGCTTCTGCCCTTTGGTTACTCTGCGTCGCGGTACGCCGCCCTGCCCTCCTACAGCCGCGATGCTCTCCAGGCCGTGCTTCGGCTGTGGCGTCACGGCCCCTCATGACGACGCCCGGCCGCTGACAGACTGGGCTTGCCACTTGTGGCTTGACGGCTTGTCGGAATGCTGGGGGGACATCATGAATCTGACTCTTGCGCGGGTGGTGCAGACCTGCCGGGCCTTCCCGTCCCAGTGGGATGCGTGGACAACCGGTGGGCAATACCTGTACCTGCACTACCGGCACGGCGTCGGAAGCGTCGAAAAGCATCCCAGCAACGACACCGACACGTGGGACGGGGAAGAATCCGAGCTCCTGGCCGAGTGGGACGACGGCACCAACGGCGGCCTCATCGAACTCGCCGACTTCCTCACAGCGGCAAATCTGCAGCTTGCACCGGGGTCCGACGTGATCGCTCGACAGATTGGCAGGAGCCGTTGACCGGCTGGTCTGTATGCGATCGTTCGATGGGTGTTTTTTACGCTCTGTGAGGGTGGGGTGGGGTGGGGTGGTGCTGTGAGGCAGGCGCGAAATCCGGTCTTGGCATGCGAGGGAGGAGCTCGGCCACTTGCGAGGACGTGTTGAGCGTTTTCGCCTCTGTCGGACCAGAGGGCGGTGCAGGCCCTCCGCGATCGGCTCGTCGTTCGGTTCGGATCCGAGGTGCTTGGCTGGTGCGACGAGTTGCCAGGTCCTGGTTGGTCGACTCGTTGCTCGCTGGGATCTGAAACTTGTCGGGGCGGGTGGAGGAGGCGCCTCGCGGGTGTTCCGCTGCCTGCGACCTGAGGACGGCAGCTCTGTATGGCTGAAGCTCACGCCGGACACCGTGATTGCCTCCGAGGAAGCCGAAGCTCTGCAGGCCTGGGCGGGGACGCCGTCGGTTTTCGGCCTGCTGGCGCAGGGTCTTACTGATGAGGCCTTGCTGCTGGAGAGCGTCGAGCCGGGAGAGTTCCTGTCAAGCCGCTCGCGCGGCAGTTGCCTGAGGCCGCTACACTGCTTCGCGACCTGCGGACCTCTTCTCCTGAACCTGGGCAGCACTCGGTGTTGCGGCCGCTTCACATTGGTTCGACTTCCTCTTCGACTTGACCAGCCGCAGGTTGGCCGCGGCCGAGGTGAGCGGGCTGTTTGATTCCGCAGCGATCGAACTCCGTGTTATTCGTGGGCGGTGACGGCTTCCGAGATATCCAGCAGGGCCGTTGGGGGTTGGCGGATCTCGCGGACCACGTCGTCAGCAGCGCCCGGGTGGGGGTGGCCAAGCCCGATCGGGAGATCTACGAGATCGCAGCCGAGCGGGCAGGAGTCCCTGCCCACCGGTGCATGTTCGTGGACGACCGGCTGGAGAACGTCAAGACCGCCATCACACTCGGGATGACTGGTGTGCATTACAGGGAGCCTGCGAACCTCCAGAAGGTGCTGGACTTCGTGCTCGACGGCTGAGAGCTCCCCTCTCCTTCGGTGCTGGCTCGGTAGAAGGCTGGGGTGACCCGTCCTGAACTCTCGATACTGAGGCGGGAATTGTTCAGGCCGCAGCTGCCGATCGGGCGGTTCAGCCCCTACCCGGAGCATCAGCGGGAGCAGTTCGAGGGGTGATGTGGCGGTTCCGCACCGGCAGCCCCTGGCGGGACATGCCCGAACAGCACGGTGCCTGGCAGACCGCCGGTCCCGGCGCCGAACCGGACCGGTCGGGGCATGGCATGCACTGCAGCGCCCTGGGCGTCGAGTGCTGGTCGTGCGCCGAACGTGCAGTAGTACTGGTTCAAGTCCGCCGCCCGCCCCGCAACGATCATCAGTTGCCCGCCTATCGGCCCGTTGGAGATCGTGTGCCGTGGGTGCGGCTGATGAGCAGGTGCACTGTGCGGGCCAGTTCGGTGGCCCCGCCCGGATCGTGGGCGTAGCGGGCAGCCGTGAGGGGGGTGATCCAGCCGAGGACGACGTCCTCGGTGGCCAGCAGGTGGCCGAGGGCGAGAAGCGCGGCGCGGGCGTTGCCGTCGTCGAAGGGGTGGAAGAAGGCGACGTCGAGGTAGAGGCGGGCGGCACGGGCGGGGAGGGGGAGGACCGGGTCGCGGCTCTGGGCGAGGCAGGATGCGAAACGGTGAGCGGTGTCGGCGTGCAGCCCGTACCGTTCCCGGCCGCGTTTGGCGTACGCCGCACCCGTGCGGAACGCATGCTGGGGATGCCCGAGTACGGTCTCGTGCCAGGCAGCGAGCCGCGCGAAGTCGAGGGCGTGGCCGGCGCGCGCGTCGGCGTACGCCTGCTGCCAGGCCGCGCCCAGCCGCCGGGCACGGTTCTCGCCGCGGGTGGGTCCCGATGCGGCGGCGTAGTCGGCGACCCCGTCCCGAGTTCCACGGACGGGGCCGGCCACAGTAGGGCAGGCGTCGGCCCAGTCGGCCTGTTCCCGTACGTCCTGCCAGATCAGCAGGGCGTCGCCAGCGGTGTCGGCGTCGGTGGTGTGAGCGTGATCAGCGGTCTGCATGGGCGGCTATCCGTTCGGCCACGTCGTTGATCAGCGGCAATCGGGGTTCGCGCCAGCTCTCGAAGCGGCCGCCGATGGCTTCGTCGACCCATTCCTGCGCCTGGTCAGGTTCGGCGCCCGTGCTTTCGAGGTACCAGCGGAGTACGAGCCGGCAGTGTCCGTACCACCCGGCTTCGCAGGAGGTGCGGTCGAGCACCAGTGTCACCAGCCGGGCCACCGCCCGCTCCCAAGCCCACTGCTCGTGCTCGGGTGAGGGATTGGGACCCGGGGAGAGGCGGTCGAACTTCTCGGCGAGTTCCCCGAGCCAGTCCCACCACTCCTCCAGCGAGTCCACGACGCGGTCGGGGGTCTCGTCCATCGTCGTGACGGAGTGGGAGGGGCAGCACCAGGCGGCAACGGGGCCGCCGTGGTGCGTCGAGTCGTTCCAGCCGACCGTCCAGAGGCCGAACCGGTCGACGAGTGCACGCGTCACCGCATCCTGATATCGGTAACCCCGCATCTGTTCCTCGTCCTGCGGCGGAATGGGAATCGCGGCGACGACGTCGTACGCGGCATCCGCATCGAACGTACGGCCCGTCGGATTCAGGTCGGCCCACCGCTGGTTGCGCCACCACAGTTCCTCGTTCACACAGGTCAGCGTGCCAGACCCGCCGTCGGGCGGCAGCGGGGAGGTACCCGCTGACGGTGGAACTACCGATGGCAGAGGTCGGCATCTCTTAGACGTCGTTTCATTTGGTGAGGCGGCGGTAGCAGATGAGGGCCCCGGCTATGCCTACGAAGGCGAGGAAGTGTTCGGCCTTGCGTTCGTA
>NZ_JBEZYL010000039.1:0-15227 GCF_040638465.1 Streptomyces sp. NPDC026206 | reverse complement strand
ACCAACTGCCACAGACCGCCGGGAACAATCCAGTCCCACCGCCCACTCCCCATGACCACACCAACGGACAACAGCCATGTAGGACACGGTCTTAGAACCGACCGGTAAATGGATCACTTGAGGCGGCGTGTGGTGGGACGCTGATCCCAGAGGTAGTGAATGGTGGCGTGGCAGATCAGCATGCGGAGAGTGACGAGTGCTGCGGGCAGGTGGAGGTAGAACTCGACGACGGTGCTGCTCTTCTCGGTGCAGCGTCGCAGCTTGCCGTAGCTGTTCATCCACGAGTGCGTTCGTTCCACGCCCCACCGCTTGCCGACCTGGAACGGGGCCGGCACGCCCTTGCGGGCGATCTCACCGGTGAAGCCCAACTTCCGGAGGAGGGCGGGCGGGATGTGTTGCTGTCATAGCCCCGGTCGAGGTTGACGTTCACGTCGTCCGGCAGTGGCCCGAGCTGGTCCATTGCTGCGTGGAGAGTCGGTCCGAGCAGAGGCGAGTCATGGCGGTTGTCGTCCTTTGTGATTACTCGGCGCAGAGAAGTCCGTGATCATGTGGAGCCGTGGCCGTTCTGATGCCCCCGCTGCCTCCCGGGCGCCTATGGCCGGTCGGTCTTACAGCCTGCCGGCTGAACGCCTGGACCGTTGCCTGCTCACTCCCTTGCTGCCAGCACAGAGCCGTCGGATAGGTAATGCGTTCGACTGATAGCGAAATATGGTGACTGTGGGTGTGAATCGTTTTCGCTTTGGGGTCGTGGAAATGCCTTTCGTGCGTCCGGTCAGGTGGATCCGGCTTCGTGGGCGGGTGGGGGCATATGGTCTCGTCGTGGGCTGGTGCGGGGGCGGCGGGCGGGGCTGAGGAGGCTCTGAGCCCGGGCTCGTCCGGGGCGGACTGGATGGACGCGGCGGTCGCGGTGGTGGGTGTCGGTTTGCGGCTCCCGGGCGGGATCTGCTCACTGGAGGGGCTGCGGAAGGTCCTGGTTGAGGGCCGAGATGTGGTTGGTGAGGTTCCCGGTGACCGGTTCGAAGCCCGACGATTCTCCACAGACGGGAGGCCGCGGCCGGGGAAGTCCTATACTTCGGCGGGTAGGTTCCTTGACGATGTGACCGGCTTCGACGCGGACTTCTTCGGTATCTCGCCGCGGGAGGCCTCTCGGGTTGACCCCCAGCAGCGGCTGGTGCTGGAGTGCGTGGTTGAAGCCTTCGACGATGCTGGGATCGACCCGTGGGTACTCCGGGACCTTGGGAAAGGTCGGGAACTGCCAGATCGGGGTCAGTGTCCATGCCGCCTCCGATGCGGCTTCCTGCCCGCTGGCCTGGCGGTTGTTCCTGCCGGAGAAGTGGGACCTGCCTGAGGCAGCCGGGCAGCGGGCCCGCTGCCGCGTCCCCGGGGACGAGCGTCACCGGCCCAAGTGGCAGCTCGCGCTGGAGATGCTCGATGAACTCGCCGCCACCGGCCTGCGGCCGGACGTGCTGGTCGCCGACATCGACTACGGTGCCAATGCTTCCTTCCGCCGGGGACTGGAAGAACGCGGCCTGGCCTTCGCTCTGCAGGTCAAGGGTGAGCTGACCGCCTACCCGGCCACGGCCGAACCCCACCAGCCCGTCTATGGCGGTCTTGGGCCCCGCCCGCTGCCGCGATACCGGACCCGGCCGGTCAGCCTGCGCGAGCATGTGCTGGACGCCGGCTGGGACCAGGCCGTCACCATCACTTGGCGTAAGGGTTCGAAAGGTCCGATGACCTCGGCTTTCATCGCTTTACGAGTCCGGCTGGCCGGCCGCCGGCCCAAGCCTGCCCTCGACGGCACGATCCCACTCCGCTGGCTGATTGCCCAGTGGCCCGACGGTCAGGATGAGCCGGTCAAGTACTGGATTTCGAACCTGCCTGCCGACATCCCGGTCCCGGACCTGGTGCGGCTGGCGAAACTGCGCTGGCGCATCGAGCATGACTACCGCGAGCTGAAGACTTCGCTCGGGCTCGACCACTTCGAGGGACGTTCCTTCGCCGGCTGGCACCGCCACGTCACCCTCGTCACCGCGGCCCATCTGTTCCTGACCGAACAGCGGACCGACCCAAGAGCCCCTGCCAGGGCCTGACTCTCTACCAGGCCCTGCACCAGCTCCAACGCCTACTCGTGACCTGGACCGGTACCTGTCCGACCTGCCACCAGCCCACACCCTGGCAGCCCTACGGCACCACCTAACAAAGCACTACTAGGCCAGTAGATCTACGCCCGGTTCCGTCAGTCGTCTGTTCGGCCGAACTCGCGTGGCGAGGCCCGCGCGCCCGGCGAAGGATGCGGCGTAGAGGTGATCCGCGAGCTTAGGCAGTCGGGAGATGCGGTGGACGGCAGTCAGGAGAACGACGGCCAAGGGCGCGGGTGGGCGCCGGCCCGGTGGTGGCGGAGCCGGTCAGTCGTGCACAGGCGGTGGATCGCGCTGGGGACCTGCCTGGCCGTGGGCACCTTCGGCGTGGCCGGGCTGCTCGCTGTCGACGCCATCCGGTTCGCGGATCCGCCCTGCGACGAGAAGCCGACCGACATCACCACCAGCGACTACGCGCTGGACTTCACCGTGCCGAACGGTCTGATGCCGGACCCGCAGTTCAACGGGCAGAAGGCGAAGGTGGCCGTGCACCGGGTGCAGCCGGAGTACCAGCACGGGCGGTGCCCGAACGCGCCCTCCAAGGCCGCCGTGCTGATCCACGGCCGTTCGATTCCAGGGCGGCCGGTCTTCGACCTGAAGGGCAAGGACCAGCACAACAACAAGATGAGCGTGCAGGAAGGGCTCGCCCGAGCGGGCATCGACACCTTCGCGCCGGACATGCTCGGCTACGGCTATTCCACGCGGTTCGAGCACGGCCTGGACGACCCCCACAACGCCAGCCTCTCGGTTCCCTTCAACGCCGACGGCACTTGCCCGGAGCCGACGGGGTTGTGCGACCGTTCGCACAACCCCGCGATCTTTCCGCTCAAGCAGCAGGCCGAAAAACTCAACCCGAACCCGCTCGACAAGCTGTACGCCCACTCCAGCAAGGTGCGCTTCGCGAGCATGGACACGTGGGTGCGTGACATCCGCCAGGCCATCGACGACGCCATCGCGAAGGCCAAGCCGACGGACGGCAAGGTGACCCTCGTCGGGTACTCGCTCGGAGGACCCCGTGTCGGGCGGACGCTCTACGAGGCCAACCCGGTCCTGCCCGACAGCGCGGCCACGATCGCGAAGGTCAACAGCGCCGTCTTCATGTCGTCGCTCTTCGGTCTGCCGACCGAGGAACCGACGTCGCCGGGCCTCGTCTCCTTCCCCCTGACCCTCACCGATCGCAGGGGCGTGAGCACCTGGCCGCTCGCGACGGTCGGCGGAACCAGCGATCAGGATTGCACCGGCCGCATCCCGTTGGGCGCCCAGGACGACGTCTGGAAGGAGCTCATGAAGGGGGACCACATCGGGGAGAAGTGGGGTGGCACCGACCCCAACCACCCCGACGGCCTGAGCCGCACACCGACCTTCAGCACCTACGGCTTCAACACCACCGTGGCGCAGCAACTGAAGATGCCGGTCATGGTGCTCCACGGCACCGGCGACGCCACCGCGCCGGTGGCCAACGCAACGGCCATCTACAACGCGCTTCCGGCGTCGACGACGAACAAGGTGATGGTCCAGGTCACCTGCGCCAGCCACGTCTTCGAGTGGGAAGGATGCGACGGTGAACGCTGCACGCCCCCGAGCCCGGCGACGGTCTACGGCCAGGCCCCCGGTACGCCATGGGCGGGACCGCACGGCACGGTCACCGCGGCGCTGACCGAATGGATCAACAAGGGCACGTTCAACGGGGCGCCGAGCGGGAAGTTCACCGTCGACAAGAGCGGGGTCATCCATTAGTAGTGCTTTGTTAGGTGGTGTCGTAGGGCTGCCAGGGTGTGGGCTGGTGGCAGGTCGGACAGGTACCGGTCCAGGTCACGAGTAGGCGTTGGAGCTGGTCCAGGCCTGGTAGAGAGTCAGGCCCTGGCAGAGGCTTTTGGGTCGGTCCGCTGTTCGGTCAGGAACAGATGGGCCGCGGTGACGAGGGTGACGTGGCGGTGCCAGCCGACGAAGGAACGTCCCTCGAAGTGGTCGAGCCCGAGCGAAGTCTTCAGCTCGCGGTAGTCATGCTCGATGCGCCAGCGCAGTTTCGCCAGCCGCACCCCGCAACCCGCGGCCGGCACCTGCTGGACGTAGCGCAGGCCCAGAACTGGGAGTCCCGGTTCGCCGACGCGGTGACCATCCTCACCCGCGTGCAGGCCATGGCGGGGGAGTGGATGCGCTACCAGGTCCTCGCCCGTGACACGCTCCAGCAGATCTTCGAGGACAAGGGTCGCCGCCGTATCGAGGGGCTGCTCCCCTTGGCGGAGCACCTGAACGTCACGATGCGCTAGCACTCCAGCACCGGGCCCATTGTTGCGGTACCTACATGTGGCCCGCTCCGTCGATGCTTAGTGGTCGGCTCCGGAAGTCCTTCGGGGGTTGATCATGCGACGAGGCGGAACGAGGATTCTTCCTGATGATCGGCGGCCTGCCGGTCGAGCCTGGCCAGCAGATCGTCCAGGTCGGAGGCGGTGAACTTCCACTGGAACGGCTGTGCCATGGCGTTGTAGCGGTCTTCGAAGGCTCGGAGCCGGTCCCCGACCTGGACGAGGTCGGTGAAGTCGTTGGGCGAGACGACCTTGCGCTGGACGACGGAGAAGTAGATCTCCACCTGGTTCAACCAGGAGGCGTGGATAGGGGTGTGGACCATGACGGCGTTCGGGAAGGCGGTGGTCAGCCGATCGGCGGCCTTCTTTGCTCGGTGTGAGGAGCCGTTGTCGACGATCCAAAAGACCCGCTTGGCGCTGGCGTAGGGTTCGGTGTTCATGACCTGGGTGACCAGGTTCATGAACGGGTCGATGCCGGTGCGCGGTTCGGTGCGGCCGAACACCTTCGCGGCGTGGACGTCGTAGGCGGCAAGGTAGGCCAGTGCTCCGCCGCGTCCGTAGGTGTGGTTGACGCGCATCGCTCTCGCCCGGCCCGGGGCGAGGGTGGGGTGGCAGCGGCAGCGGGCCTGAATGGAGGTCTTCTCGTCGGCGCTGACGACGTACTCATCCTCCCCGAGCGGGACGCCGCCCCAGGCGCGGGCGTACAGGTCCAGAACACGCTCGGCCTTGGGTTGGAAACCCGGGTCGGTGATGAAGATCCAGGAACGGTGTTGCCAGGGCTTGAGCGCGTCCTCGGCCAGCCATCGACGCACGGTGGAGGCCGACACGGACGTGGCGATGCCCTGGACCATGGCTTCGCGGGCCAGCTCCGGGCACGACCAGCGCGACAGCGGCGCCCCGGTCTCGGCAGGCAGTCGGCAGGCCAGCGCTTTGACCCGGGCGGCCTGCAGTGCGGTGAAGGAAGCCGGGCGGCCGGTGCGTTTTCGATCGGCCAGGCCCGCAAGACCCAGCTCGGCGAACCGCCCCCGCCACTTGCGCACCGTGTCCAGATGCAGCCCCGTCTCGCGGGCGATGCGCGCGTTGGAGCGCCCGCGCGCCGCGTGCAGCACGACCTGCGCCCGCACCCTCAACCGGTACTCGGTCTTGTGGCCGTAGGCCAACTTCTTCAGCCGCTCGCGCTCGGCGGCAGTTGGGGCTATCGGACGGGCCGGGGCAACGGGCATGGGGCAAGGGCCGATCGGGAGAAGTGGATCACGACAGGCCGTAGCCTGCCGTGTCCTCTTCCCGGCCCGTCCGACAGGATGTGGGCACGCCCGCACCGCTTGGCCGCAGCCGGGTACCTGCGACTTGACCCCTGCATGCCGCGAGGGCCCATGTCCCGTCTCAAACGATCTGGTCTGTGGGTAGGGCTGTAACCTGCGGCGACCAGATCACTTGAGACGCTGCGCTTCCGAAAATCTCAGGTGGTCTGGTCCCGGCTGGTTGGATGCTGGGTGTTGTCTCAGTCGATCCGGTCCGGTCACGCGGCTTCGAATCGGCAACTGACTCAGCCAGAAGACTCTGACGAGACGGTCCGAACGTTCCCTCGCCAGCGTCAGGGCCGGAGTCGCCGTGCCTGCGGGTCGAAGCAGTTGAGGCCCATCGACCAAGCAATCTCCGCCGCGTGGGCAGACGCCTCCGCCGCCATGCTCCAGCGCATGGGGAAGTAGATCAGCGGACCGCGGGCCTCCCTGATCAGCGGACCGGTCGACCAAGGCGAGATGTCGTCCTCGGTGAGGTCCGGCCATCGTTCCAAGAGCGCGGAGACGAACGCGGCTATTCGCTCAACCGGAGGAACCGCAGGCTCCGTGCCGATGTACCGGTCATGCAGATCGGTGAACCCGGGGGCAGGGGCGCCGGCCTGACGGGTGTCCTCTGTCAAGTTATCTTGACCGTTTGCCAAACGATCTTGACTGCGGATCCCTTGCGTGTCGTACAAGCCGTCCCACGGCGCGCTGAACCCGAGGTGGTTCGGGTGGAACTCGGTCCAGTCGTCCTGCTCCCTCGAGCGCCTGCGGCGGACCGCGCCGCCGCGGTCCCGGGTACTCAGGGGAGGAACGTCACTGCCGGGAAGGCTGGGGACGGCCCGTCGAGCAGGTGCCCCCGACGGTGGCGCAGGTGCTCGTCGAAGAACGCGAGCGGGTACGCCTGCTGGATCTTCACCGCCTGGTCAGGATCGAGGGTGCCGATCACGTCCTGGAGCTGCTGCCCGCTCCATCCGAACAGCTTCGCCACCTCTGGGAACAGCGCCTCGTTGTCGCCGTACGAGACGTGGACGGCGCCCTGGGCCTGGATGTTCAGCCGCCAGCCCCGCAGGTGCGACCAGAACGCGGCGGCCTCGGGATCCGTGGCCCGGGTGAACGCGGCGGACATCATCATGAACGGCCGGTCCAGGTCGCCGGCCAGCGGCGGGTTCATCTGCATCGGGCCGTCAAGGCTCAGCCCGGCCAGGATGCGCTCGTCCGCGAGCGTGGCGCAGGCGGTGGCCGTCCCGCCCTTCGACCAGCCGAACGCGCCTATGCGCCGCGGGTCGAGGGAGCCGAGCAGCCCGGCCGGCAGCTCCCGCCGGTCGACGTCCGGATTGCACCCGGCGGCGAGCTGCTCGACGCAGTCGAGGACGAAGCGCAGATCCGCGGCGAAGTCCCCAGGCAGCGTCGGCGCCTTCCGGTCGCGGAGCGGGACAGCGACCCGACCGTCGGGGAACTCGGTGTAAGTGTCGTACTGGTGAGCCACCGTCACAGCCGCGTATCCGTGGCTGGCGAGCTCCTGGACCATGATGGTGTGGTCGCCCTGGTGGCTGTGCGCGCCGTGCGAGAACAAGACGACGGGCAGCCGTCGGCCCGACCGCCGCACCGGAGCGCCCACGTGCCCGGCAGTGAGCGGCGCCAGGGGGACCAGGTCGCTGAACCCCACGTCGGCGAGGAACGCCTGAAGCGCGCCGGCCGGCATCCAGGGCGCCACCGGGTACCGCTCGACGTCCCGGGCGGGGTACCAGACGGTGGCCATCAGCTCGCGGAAGTGCCCGGGGCCCGCGATGTCGTCCGGGCGCGACCGGTCGACGAGGTGCAGTTGGACCGTGCCCACCGGGTGCGGCCCGGTGGGCACGGGCAGCGTGAGCCCCGCATGGGCGGACCCGGGCGCGCCCGGGTCCGCCCATGCGGGGCTGGCGATGGCGGCAAGCGGCACGGCGGCCCCGGCGGCCAGCGCGGCTCCCAGCATGCGGCGGCGCGTCATGTCCTTCCGGCTGGTGAACGGCGTGGTGGTCATGGGCCCTCCCGTGGCCACGGATCGTCAATCGCGCCGCGACGGCCAGTCCGTGGGCACAGGGGAACACTGTCACGTGCCCCTCCGGTGCAGCATCGGCCCACGGGTTTACATCCTGGGGCTGATGCGGTCGGCGGTGTCGTCCTCCCGGTGCACGTCAGCGGCCAGCTCACCGCACCACAGCAGATGGAACAGCGCCGGCTGCACCAGCAGCGGCGCGGCACGGGCCGCCCAACGGCGGCAGAGACCCTGCCAGGCCCCGCTGTCGCACCCGCCTCAGGCACAGGCGCCGCAGTTCCGCGACGTTGCCCCCGAAGCGGCCAGCAACGCCCATGCCTCATCTGAGACGACGAGCGAATCGGACCAGATCATCTGAGATTGGGACCAGATTGCCTGAGACGGGACAGCCCACAGGTTGTGTCCGCGTGGGGTACCGATTGTCCTCTGACAGGTGATCTTGGCCGTTTGGCAGGTGACATTGACCGCTCGATTCGGGGCGCGGGTCGCCGGCGGACGCCGCGGCCCGTCCGTCGGACTCGCTTGGTCAGCGGCCGCCGGGGCGGCCGAGGGCGACGCGGAGAAACTCGGTGATCTCCGCCCGTGCCGCCTCGGCCTGCGGCACTACGGCCGGCATGCTGAGTGCCCATTTCTCAACCCCCTATGGATCTTCGGGCGGGTCTAATCTGGCTCGGTGGCCAGGATTGACGGGCCTGTACGCGGACGGCGTTGTCCGGGCTGCGGTGACTGGCTGAGGCCGGACGCCGGGCCCCGGGCGGTGTTCTGCTCAGGGGTGTGCCGTTCCAGGCAGTGGCGGCGGGTGAGGCTGCGGGCGGCCGCGCTGGAGCGGAACGAGGGTCGGCGGGTGTGCCCGGTGTGCGAGGCGGTCTGGGTGGCCGGGGTGGATCACCGCCGCAACGCGGTGTACTGCTCGCCGCGGTGTCGCCGCAGGGCCTGGGCGGTTCGGAAGGAACCGTTCGTCCAAGCGTTCGGATAAACGCTTCCGCGAACGGTTCATGTGTCCGATTTGCTTTCGAACGGTCATTTGCTGTCGTTGCTGGTGGTGGATCTCAAACCGGGTTGACTCTGACGGGTGTTGGGCTGGGGTGTTGTCGCCGGTGGTCCGGTCTGCCAGGCCCCTGCCCGTGAGAGATGGTGAGGCGTCATGCTCACCGCCACGATTGGCCACATAACCCGCGAGCGCTACGAGCAGATCATTGCCGGCGACCGGGAACTGGTCGGGCAGATGCAGCGCATTTCAGTTCACCATCGGGGACCACGCGCTGGAGATCGAGCCCCTGCAGTCCAAGGGGGGGCGCACGTGCGGCACTGGGTGAGGATGTCCAGTCGGTAGAAGAGACCCTGCACCGGTTCGCGGACGACGTCGGGGTGTCGGTCAGCAGCGTGATGCACTACCGGTTCACCGCGGCTTACTGGCCCCCCGAGCAGCGGGTCAAGGGGGTGTCGATCGACATTCACCGGATCCTGGTCGGGGTTCCGGACCGGTTCAAGGTGATCCGCAATCCGCCGTTCAACCGCCGTTACGGTAAATCCCGGTGGACCGAGGACGCGGCGAAGCGGGTGCGGGGCTGGCAGGTACAGAGTCCGGTGTCGGGCGAATAGGCGATGCCGCGCGCCCGAAGGACGGAGCGCGACCGGCGCCGCTCACCCACGGCGGGGCGCCACGCCGACTCGATCCGGCTCGCGTTGATGGAGGTCGCCCCGGCCGGGCTGAAGAAGACCCGGCTGATGGCGGTCACCGAGTTGTCCGGCTCCCAGCTGGTGCGCGGGCTGGCCGCCTTCCGTGAACTGGCCGGGGAGAAGGACTGGCCGCCGCTGGTGTGGTCGGGTGAGTCCGGCTACCACTTCTGCCTGGACCCCGACGTGCTGGAGGAGTGGGAACAGCAGTGGGCCGACGTGAAGTTCACGCAGATCAGTCGGGTCATCACCGGTGTCCTGGCACCGCACGCCAAGCTCTTTCCCAAGAGCCGCTGGGTTCAGTACGTCGTCGCCCAGATGAACGCGGTCCAAAGCGCACTGGACATGATCGCCCGCCCGCAGATCCAGTAGCCGAAGCGGCGGACCGCACCACCAAGAAGGAGAACGAGGGGCTGGCCCCGGCCCGCCGACCGCACCCCGGGCCGGCCCCTTCTTCTTCTCTATGCGCACATCCCGCTACCCCTACGACACCACCGACGCCGAATGGGCCCTCATCGCACCGCTCCTCCCGCCACCGGCCTGCACGCTGCCTTCAGGCGGACATCCGGAGAAATGGCCCCGGCGGGAGATCGTCGACGGCATCCGCTACCTGGTCGATAACGGGATCAAGTGGCGCAGTATGCCTTCGGACTACCCGCCCTGGCGGACGATCTATGGGTTTGCCCGGAGGTGGGCCGCTGCCGGCGTCCTGGGCACCATCCGTGAGCACCTCCGCCGCCGCATCCGCCTCGCCGCGGGCAAGACACCCAACACCGCGTCGGTGCTCGTGGACTCCCAGTCCGTCAAGGCGTCCGAGACCGTCAGCAAAGCGACGCGCGGGTGGGACGGCGGAAAGTTGATCAACGGCCGGAAGCGACACCTCATCTGCGACCATCGCGGCCTCGTGCTGCTGGTCATGGTCACCGATGCCGGAGCCCAGGACTCACTCGTCGCACGGGAGCTGCTGTTCCGCCTCGCATTCCTGCATCCGGAGATCGCCATCGTCTGGGCAGACTCTGCATACGCCAAGAACCAGCTGGTGCCCTGGGCGAAGAAGTACCTCGACATCACCATCAAGACGGTCCGGCGCCCGCCGGACACCAAGGGATTCGTCGTCCTCCCACGCAGGTGGGCAGTCGAGCGAACTTGGTCGTGGATCTTGAGGGCCCGCCGCCACTGCCGCGACCACGAACGCCTCCCCGAGGTGAGCGAATCACTGATCACCTGGGCCGCCATCACGCTCATGACCCGACGCCTCACCCGCCGCACGAACCGCCCCGCCGAACGCCGTGACGTCGCCCACGGCTATGTGATGCCAGAAGCCGCCTGACCGGAGACGCTCCGTCCTCGTCCCAGCCGCAACCCCATGTCCGGTTCAGCTGAAGACTGCACCGCGTGATGGATGTGACCAGCGAGATGAAAGATTGGCCAGGATGGACGGCGTTGCTATCGCGCAGGTTTACTTTGCATCTTTGGTGATGGATGCCTTGCCCGCGGCCGTGTCTGCGGTCGGGCACAGGACGCCGGTTTGTAGTCATTTTCTGTGGGCTGGGTGGACGGCGGTCACCCTTTCGTCGGTTGCCCGAAAGCTGCGCTCGTGTGAGGGTGACTGGTCCGGCCGGAAGCGCGAGGTTGTTACCCCGCAAAGGTGATACGGGGCTGGTTGAGGTCCCGTCAGGCGGGTGGGTCCTGCTACCGCTGTTCGAGGGATGACGGTCTTCCGCCCGTTATGGTCCGGCCGTGTGCGCGTTAGGGGCAGGCATGAGTATCCATGCGCTTCCAACCCGTATTGCTGTCTGTCTCGCCGTACTCGCGGCTGCCCAGGTCGCATCCGCGGCTCCAGCCTCGGCAGGGGGTTTGGGCGGCTTCCTGTCCCCGGCGCTGGGCAACGGCTGCGCCAACCAGCATCTGAGCGCCGCAGCGCGGGGCGCGGCCGTCTCCCACCCCAGCGCCGCAGGTGGCAACCTGCTCGGCGTGCCCGTCACCGGGCCCCTCAATCAGTGCGGCGGCGCTGACCTGCCCGGGGTTACCTCAATCAATTTGAAAACTATGAATCCGAACAATGTCCTGGATAGCCTCCTCATCTCGTGAAACTCAAGCCAGGCATCCGAGAAGGGCACAGCTGGGCCCTGCGAGGAGTGACGCCCAGGCGACGGCCCTGGGGCAATTAGCCCTGCGGTCGGAGTTGACTGACCTGCGCGGAATGGTGATCACTGCGTACACCCTGTGCTGGCGCAAACACTTCGGGGCGCAATCGGGTGACCAATCGGCTCACCCTGTGAAGGAACGGTTTCCCGCCGCCGGAAGGGCGACCTACCTCACCTCGAAGCCGTCCGCCGGCGGCCCGGCGGAACCGCCTGGCACGACCTCTCACGCCTGCACCACGTCCGGCTGAACCCCCCTCGCCGCAAGGTAACTCCGCCGTACGCAAGATCCCCCGCAAGGTACGTCTCCAATCCGCAACCTTCGACGTCACTGGACACCCAAGAGCGGAGGAAGAGACACGGGCTCTCAAGTCGCGTTCAGGCGGCCCGAATTGTGTGGTGTGTCATCAGCCGGTCGGCCTAGAGTCGCTGTGGATCACATTCTGAGGTGAGGGACCACATGATGCACGAGCCGATGCCCCTACGCTGTGGCCTCGCGCGGCTCACCGCCATTCGCCACGGGCAGAGCACGGCCAATGTGCTCTTCGAGGAAGCAGCGGAAACCGGGTACCCGGCGGCACTGCTGGAGTGCGGTGACGCCCAGGTGCCGCTCTCCGACCTGGGCCTGTTACAGGCCCGCGCCGCCGGACGGTGGCTCGCTGCGCTCGATCCCGCCCACCGTCCGGACCTCGTGGTCAGCTCGCCCTACCTGCGGGCACTCCAGACCTGGGACGGCATGACCTCCCACGCCCGCGAGCAGGGATACACACCACCGCCGGCATTCGTGGACGAACGGCTGCGGGACCGCGAGATGGGCGTACTCGAACTCCTCACCCCGGCCGCCATCCGCACCCGAGCCCCCGAGGAGGCGGCGCGCCGCGAACAGGTCGGGGAATGGTTCTACCGCCCTCCGGGTGGTGAGTCCCTGGCCGACGTCACCGTGCGGGTCCGCGATTTCCTCACCGAACTCCGCGACGGCGCCCCGGGCCAGCGCGTGGTCCTCGTCGCCCACGACGCGGTGGTAACGGCACTCCGGCACGCCCTGGCCGGCCTCGGCAGCCCCGAACCCGAGGCCGCACCTGTGGCGAACGCGTCGGTCTCCGGATGGGAGGGTGACGGCACCCACCTGCACCTTGCTGAGTTCGGCACAACCACCCACCTCAAGGAGCTCGCACGTCCATGACCGACAACGACTCGCACCCCGTCCTTCCCAAGACCCAGCCCCTGCCCGGTGGCCTGTACGCGGGGGAGAGCTACGAGCACGCCATCAGTGACCTGAACCTGACCGTCGCCGAGCTCAGCGCCGCCATCCCCTCCGCAGGGGGCGAGCGCGCGACCGACCTGCGCCGGCGCCGCAACGACCTGATCCGCCTGCGCACCTCGGTCATGCCGACCGACCAGGCCGCCCTCGACAAAGCCCGCGAGGCCTGCGCCGAGGCACGCCACGCCATCGGACAGGACAGCCGGCCGTGAGCGAGGGGTTACTCCCCCCGGGAGAGAACCAGAGGATCTTCCGCGACGAGATCGTGCCCGTCCACTTCGCCGGCGTACAGCGCCAGCGCTCCCCGGTCGCCATCATCATCGGCGGCCAGACCGGGGCCGGAAAGACCGCGGTCACCCGCATGGTGAAGGCGGCACTCGACCAGCGCGGGCCCTGCGCCTGGATCAACATGGACTTCTGCAACCCCCACCACCCCGACTACGCCCGATGGCTGGCTGAACGGCCGCAGGAGGCAGCAGCCCTCGTCCGGCCCGACGGCGATCTGTGGTGGGCCCAGGGCCAGGCACACGCGCTCGTCCAGGGATACGACATCCTGCTGGAAAGCGCCATGGTCACGCCGGCGGAGTTCGAGGACATCTGCCTGCGCATCCGCGCCGCCCGCACGCCACGGCTCTGGACGCCGTCATGACGGAGCACACCCGCACCTGGACGCCTCGCGAAGCCGCCGAATTCACCGCCCGCCACGCCCTGGCCCTCCTGCAAGCACCACCACAGGCACACGCCGAAATCCAGCTGATCACGTCACTCGCCGACCCCCTCCGCCCCGGCGACCCCGCACGATGGCGGGAGATCGCCGACATTGCTATGACAGCACGCGCCGCGCAACTCCCACAGCTCCGGCCGATCGTCAGCTTGCCCGCTTCAGCGACTCAGAGCTCACCCAGGGCCTGGCCTCGGTGCTCCACCAACGATTCGAGGCCGCCGCCCGAACCGACCAGGCAGAGACGACGGCCAGAAGGAAAGCGGAAGACTTCCAGCGCACCGGCGGCGGTCTGGTCGCCGCACGTCTCCGCGAACGGGGCGCGTCTCCCGACCTCGTGCACCGGGCCCGCCAGGCCGCACACGAGGACGTGCAGTACGCACGGGCCTCCGTACGACGGCAGCAGGACGGGATGACCCGGCTATTGAAAAGAGCCACCAAGCTGGTGGGCGAGCTGGCACGCCGCGCAGTGCTGTCACCCCAGCAGCGAGCGGCTGAGCTGCTGGTACGCCAGACGTCCCGTCTGCAGGAACAGCAGCGCGTGGCGCAGACCCACACGCCACGTCAACGTGTGATGCTCCCTGCAACACCTTCGGTGCCCAGGCGCCGTGGGCTGAGCAGCTGATGCGGCTGCGGGATGTCTAGGGTTCGAAGAACCCGTAAGGCATATGGGGCATGTAGCAGTCCCCCCAACATGCCTCATGAGTATCCGAGGGTCTTTCTGGCACGTTGGGTACGTGCGAGAAGCCTGAGCGTCGTTCCATGCAGACCACCGCCGTCACGGTCTGCGCAGCTCGGCGGCCATCTGATCCAGGTCCGCGGCGAGCTCTGGGTCTCCCTGCCGTCGAAGGGCTGGCAGCGGGCGAGGAGTCCGCGGTGCACCAAGGGCCCGGCGCTGACAAGCAGGGTGTAGCCCTGGCCGCGCCGTACGGCCCGGCCTTGGTCGAGCGCGGCCCGCTCGGCATCGTCCAGCTCGGCGACGCGGAGGAAGTCCGCGACCTTGCCCGGCATGTCGAGGGTGACCGGCATCTCCGGAGCGGGAGCAGCCTCGTGGCCGGCGACGGTGCGCTCGGGCATGAGGTCGGCGACGGCCGTACGGACGGCGCCCCGGCTGACGCCGTGCTCACGGGCCAGGGCGGCGATGGACCGGCCGTCTAGGCGGTGCGGACGGCGTCGGTCTTGTCGGCCGGGATAGCCGGGCGGCGCCCGCCCTTGTTGCCCTTGGCCTCGGCGGCCCGCAGCCCGTCGTAGGTCAGCTCGCGCTGGAGGTCGCGCCCCTTTCCGGCTCACCTTGGCTGGACCCCTTCTTCCGTTTCGTCCGGGCCTTCGAGCGGGTCCACCTGCCGACCCGCTGGCACTGGTCGGACTGACGGGGCCCGCCTTGGGAGCGAGTGGCGGCCTCGGACGAATGCGCGCAGCCTGGAAGAGGGGTTGTTTGTGGGGCTGCGCAGGGAGCAACTTTCGCGCGGAAGGGGGGCACTGGGGTTCAAGGAGACCAGCATGCGAGCCAAGAGAACCATGATCTCGTCGTTCGTGATTCCACTCGTCGCGTCAACCGGTTTCGCGGCATCGCCCTCCGAGGCGTCCCAGACGGTTGCTGCTTCACCCATCGCCGCCGGGGAGACCCACCGGGACACGTTCTGCCCGAACGACGGCATG
>NZ_JBEZYL010000038.1:0-16516 GCF_040638465.1 Streptomyces sp. NPDC026206 | reverse complement strand
CCCTCTCGGGCTTTCCTCCGGGCGCTTCCCTTCGGTATTTCGTGTTTCCAACCTTACCAGATCCGTTTTCCGTTCCCCCCGCTTCCAAAAGAAGCGGTCGGTTCGGATTTCGTTTCCGGCCCCTGTCGGAGCGGGCTACCCGACTTTATCAGAGTTATCTGAGCCGGATTCCCATCCGCCTGCCGGATCCATCCGGACGCACAAGGCGTTCGGTGTTTCCCGCTGCGGTGGAGTCGTAAACGTACTGGACGGCCGCGCCCGGATGCAAATCGGCGCAGGCGCGGCCGTCCGTACGGCTGATGTGGCGTCAGACCTCGACGACCACAGGGAGGATCATCGGGCGCCGGCGGTAGCTGTCGGAGACCCACTTGCCCACCGAGCGGCGCACGAGCTGCTGCAGCTGGTGGGGTTCGGCGACGCCGTCGGCGGCGGCCCTGGCGATGGCTTCCTCGATCTTCGGGACCACTGCCGAGAAGGAC
Source organism: Streptomyces sp. NPDC026206 (assembly GCF_040638465.1). Lineage (NCBI taxonomy): Bacteria > Bacillati > Actinomycetota > Actinomycetes > Kitasatosporales > Streptomycetaceae > Streptomyces > Streptomyces sp. NPDC026206. The sequence goes on along the minus strand of NZ_JBEZYL010000038.1, from coordinate 16,037 downwards.
GCGTCGTCGATGCCCGAGCCGCGGGCCTGGATCTGCGGGCCGCTGACGACCTTGCCCGTCGTGCTGTCGACGACCACGTGGACGAAGATGATGCCTTCCTCCCCGAGGATGCGGCGGTCCTTGAGGTGGACCTCCGTGACGTCGCCGACCGAGAGGCCGTCCACGTACACGTAGCCGGCCTGGACCTTGCCCACGATCCGCGCCTTGCCGTCGACGAGGTCCACCACGACGCCGTCCTCGGCGATGACGATGTGGTCCTTCGGGATGCCCGTCAGCGCGCCCAGTTCGGCGTTGGCCCGCAGGTGGCGCCATTCGCCGTGCACCGGCATCAGGTTCTTCGGCTTGCAGATGTTGTAGAAGTACAGCAGCTCGCCGGCCGAGGCGTGGCCCGAGACGTGGACGCGGGCGTTGCCCTTGTGGACGACGTTGGCGCCCCAGCGGGTCAGGCCGTTGATCACGCGGTAGACCGCGTTCTCGTTGCCGGGGATGAGCGACGAGGCCAGGATCACCGTGTCGCCCTGGACGATGCGGATCTGGTGGTCGCGGTTGGCCATGCGCGAGAGCGCCGCCATCGGCTCGCCCTGCGAGCCGGTGCAGACCAGCACGACCTCCTCGCCCGGCAGGTCGTCGAGGGTCTTGACGTCGACGACGAGGCCGGCCGGGATGCGCAGGTAGCCCAGGTCACGGGCGATGCCCATGTTGCGGACCATCGAGCGGCCGACGAAGGCGACGCGCCTGCCGTACTCGTGCGCGGCGTCCAGGATCTGCTGGATGCGGTGGACGTGGCTGGCGAAGCTGGCCACGATGATGCGCTTCTGGGCGCCCGCGAAGACCTGGCGCAGCACGCCGGAGATGTCGCGCTCGGGCGGGACGAAGCCGGGGACCTCGGCGTTCGTGGAGTCCACGAGCAGCAGGTCGATGCCCTCCTCGCCGAGCTTGGCGAAGGCGGGGAGGTCGGTCAGGCGGCGGTCCAGCGGGAGCTGGTCCATCTTGAAGTCGCCGGTGTGCACGACCATGCCTGCCGGGGTGCGGATGGCGACGGCCAGCGCGTCCGGGATGGAGTGGTTGACCGCGATGAACTCGCACTCGAAGGGGCCGATCCGCTCGCGGTGACCCTCCACGACCTCGAGGGTGTACGGGCGGATGCGGTGCTCCTGGAGCTTGGCCTCGATGAGCGCGAGGGTCAGCTTGGAGCCGATCAGCGGGATGTCCGGCTTCTCGCGAAGCAGGTAGGGGACGCCGCCGATGTGGTCCTCGTGGCCGTGCGTGAGCACGATGCCGTCGATGTCGTCCAGGCGGTCCCTGATGGACGTGAAGTCCGGCAGGATCAGGTCGATTCCGGGCTGCTCCTCCTCGGGGAAGAGCACTCCGCAGTCGACGATCAGCAGACGGCCGCCGTATTCGAAGACCGTCATGTTGCGGCCGATCTCGCCGAGGCCACCGAGAGGGGTGACGCGAAGGCCGCCCTTGGGCAGCTTCGGCGGCGGGCCGAGTTCAGGGTGCGGGTGGCTCAAAAGACTCTCCTCACCATGCGCGCCACTTGTCCTCCCTGGACACATGGCGCGCATGACATTCGTGCACTTGCGATTTCCGTCGGTATTCAGTTGTGAAGTCTGGTGTTTACAGCTGTACCCCGCCCGCGGCGAGATCGCGCTTCAGCTGCTCGGTCTCCTCGTGCGTGAGCTCGACGAGCGGAAGGCGCAGCGGTCCGGCGGGCAGGCCCTGGAGGGCGAGGGCGGCCTTGGTGGTCATGACGCCCTGGGTGCGGAACATTCCGGTGTAGACCGGCAGCAGCCTGCGGTGGATCTCGGCGGCCTTGACGGCGTCGCCGGAGCGGTGGGCCTCCACCAGTGCGCGCAGCTCGGGGGCGACGACGTGGCCGACGACCGAGACGAAGCCCGCGGCGCCGATGGACAGCAGCGGCAGGTTGAGCATGTCGTCCCCGGAGTACCAGGCGAGGCCCGAGCGGGCCATGGCCCAGCTCGCGGCGGCCAGGTCGCCCTTGGCGTCCTTGTTGGCGACGATGCGCGGGTGGTCCGCGAGCCGGACCATGGTCTCGGTCTCGATCTGTACGCCGCTGCGGCCGGGGATGTCGTAGAGCATCACCGGGAGGTCCGTGGCGTCCGCGACGGCGGTGAAGTGCCGGCGGAGGCCCTCCTGCGGGGGCTTGTTGTAGTACGGGGTGACCACGAGGAGGCCGTGCGCGCCTGCCTGCTGGGCGGCGCGGGCGAGCTCGATGCTGTGGCGGGTGTCGTTGGTGCCGGCTCCGGCCACGACATGGGCGCGGTCGCCGACCGCCTCGACGACGGCGCGTACGAGCTGGGCTTTCTCCGCATCGCTGGTGGTCGGCGACTCACCGGTGGTGCCGTTCACGACGAGGCCGTCGTTGCCTGCGTCCACCAGGTGGGCGGCGAGGCGCTGTGCGCCGTCGAGGTCGAGGGTGCCCTCGGCCGTGAACGGAGTGACCATCGCGGTCAGGACCCGTCCGAAGGGCGTCTGCGGTGTGGAGGTCGGAGCCATGGGGGCCACGCTACTCGTTGCTCACCGTGAGGTGCTCCCTCGGGGAGTGCGAAAGGGATCCCGGCACTGCCTGCTCGGGGGTTCAAGCAGTGCCGGGTCCGTCTTTTCAGCCTAGATGAAGGTGATGAAACGCCGCAATACGGACACCTGACTCACTGGTCCGAGTAGCAGCGCGTCACGATCACTCTGATCACCGTGCGCATGCGGCCGGTTACGGGGCGACGCGGCCGTTCTTGTTGAAGGCGGCGTAGGTGAGCGGCATGAGCTGGGCCCACTCCGCCTCCATCTTTTCGCCGACCATTTCGATCTCACGCTGCGGGAACGAGGGAACGGCCGCCAGCTCGTGCTGCGTACGCAGGCCCAGGAAGTGCATCAGCGAGCGGGCGTTGCACGTGGCGTACATCGAGGAGAACAGGCCCACCGGCAGGACCGAGCGGGCGACCTCCCGGGCGACGCCGGCGGCCAGCATCTCCTGATACGCGGCGTAGGCCTGGCGGTAGCTGTCCTCCATGGCGCGGCCGGTCAGCTCGTGCTGCGCCTGGGTGCCTTCGACGAAGACGTACTTGCCCGGACGGCCCTCCTGGACCAGCTTGCGGGACTCGCCCGGAACGTAGAAGACCGGCTCGAGCTCGCGGTAGCGGCCGGACTCCTCGTTGTACGACCAGCCCACGCGGTGACGCATGAACTCGCGGAAGACGAAGATCGGGGCACTGATGAAGAAGGTCATCGAGTTGTGCTCGAAGGGGCTGCCGTGGCGGTCGCGCATCAGGTAATTGATGAGCCCCTTGGACCGCTCGGGGTCCTTCGTGATCTCTTCGAGGGACTGTTCGCCGGCCGTGGAGACGCGGGCCGCCCACAGCACGTCGGAGTCGGCAGCGCTGTGCTTGACCAGCTCGACGGTCACATCGCTGCGAAACGTCGGCTTGTCGGTCCTGGCGTCCTCGGTGGAGGTGTCGGTCACCGGCGGGGTCCTTCCATGTGCGTTGCTGGGCCGCCGCCAAGCCTAAGGGCCGCCACTGACACCCGGCCGACACGGCGGGCCCGGCCCCTGTGCCACAACGGAGCCCGGGGCGCCAGTTGATATTTTTCACAGAAGTTACGGAAAACGGGCACCTGTGGGCGACTTTGAACGTCCTTATGTGTGACAGCACACTTCGAGGTTCCTAGGAGAGCCCTTCATGTTCCGCCGGCGAGAGCCCGTACCGTTCGCCTTCGTCGCCGAGGCCGAGCGCTACCGCAGCAACGTCGCGCCGCCGCCCCGCAATCGCGCCAGCCGCTCGGAGATAGCCGGGCGGACCCTGGTGGGGCTGACGGTCGCGGCGGGGCTCGTCGGGGCGCTGCTGTTCGGCATGCCGTCCCTGGAAACGGGTCCGCAGAAGTCCCAGCACGCCCAGCAGTCCGAAGCAGGCGCGGGCCGCTGACCGGCGGCCGTTGATCAGCGGGTAGCCTCACCCCGCACAGCCATTCGAGCGTGCGTACGAGTGAGGAACCAAACCGTCGTGCCCCTGCCCTTCCTGACAGCCGACCGCGACGGCGACAACCTCGCGGCACCGGCTGCGACCACCAGTACGCCCACGACAGCGAACGCGACCGTCACCACTGCGGGCGCGACGCCGACCGCCGCGTCACCGGCCCATGGGGAGCCCGAGGATGCGTACGAGAGCCGCCACCGCTGGCGGCGCCCGTACCACCCTGGCGCCCTGCGGGTCGGCGGCGCGGCGGTCGTGCTTCTGCTGGCGGGGTACGTCCTGCTCTGCGCCCTGGTCATCGCCCTCGCCGGCGCGCTGCTCGGCGCCGGCGTGTGCCTCGCCGTCGGCGCGCTGCTGATCACGCTCGCGGTGCGGCTGGTCCGTACGGGCATCTGGGTGAGCCCGCAGGGGCTGCGGCAGTCGCGGCTGCTGTCGGGCACGACGCTGCCCTGGTCCGATGTCGCCGCCGTCCGGACCGTGCAGCAGCCCGTCCGTCTGCTGGGGCTGCCCCGCACGGTCCAGGGCCAGGTCCTGGTCGTGGAGCGGACCCAGGGCGGGCCGCTGCCCGCCGTGCTCACCGACCACGGTGCCGACTTCCTCGGCCGCCCCCAGGCCTTCGCCATGGCGGCGGACGCCGTCGAGGACTGGGTGGCGGAGCTCAGGGGCTGAGCCCCGCCGACCGGGCCGTCACGCCACGTCGGCGGTCCGGACCGGCCTCCCGTCATGCAGGGCGATCGCCCGCTGCATCGCCTTGCGCGCACGCGGGGTGTCGCGGGCGTCGTGGTAGGCGACGGCCAGCCGGAACCAGGAGCGCCAGTCGCCGGGGGCCTGCTCGGTCTCGGCCCGGCGCCGGGCGAAGACGGCGTCCGCGGAGTCGCGGTCGATGCGGCCGCCGGGGGTCCGTACGAGCTCGTCGACCGGGAGCCCGCCCTCGGCCTCCAGCTCCCGCGCGAGCCGGTTGGCGTCGCGCGCGAACCTGGTGGTCTGGTACAGGAACCAGGCGCCGATGAAGGGCAGCACCAGCACGGAGACGCCGAACGCCACCGTGATGGCCGTGCCCTGCTGGATGAGCATCACGCCCCGGCTGCCGACCAGGACGAAGTAGACGGCCAGAACGGCGGCCAGGGCGAAATAGACGACCTTCGCGCGCATGGCCCTCAGCCCAGATCCAGGAAGTGCTCGAGGCCGAACGTCAGCCCCGGAGTGCTCACCACGCGCCGCGCGCCGAGCAGGATGCCCGGCATGAAGCAGCTGTGGTGCAGCGAATCGTGCCGGATGGTGAGCGTCTCGCCGGTATCACCGAAGAGCACCTCCTGGTGGGCCAGCAGCCCGCGCAGCCGTACGGCGTGCACCGGCACGCCGTCGACGTCGGCGCCCCGCGCGCCCTCCAGACCGTGCGTGGTCGGGTCCTCCTGGCGGGGCAGCCCGGCCGTCTCCCGTGCCGCCGCGATGAGCTGGGCGGTGCGGGTGGCGGTGCCGGAGGGGGCGTCGGCCTTGCCCCGGTGGTGCAGCTCGACGACCTCGACGGACTCGAAGAAGCGGGCGGCCTGCTGGGCGAAGGCCATGGTCAGGACCGCGCCGATGGAGAAGTTCGGGGCGATGAGCACGCCCGTCGACGGGGAGGCGTCCAGCCAGGAGTTCAGCCGCGCGAGGCGGTCCTCGGTCCAGCCGGTGGTGCCGACGACGCCGTGGATGCCGTTGGTGACGCAGAACTCGAGGTTGTCCATCACCGAGTCCGGGTGCGTCAGCTCGACGGCGACCTGGGCTCCGGCCCCGGTCAGGGCCTGAAGGCTGTCGCCCCGGCCCAGCGCGGCCACCAGCTCCATGTCCTCGGCGGCTTCCACGGCTCGTACGGCCTCGGCGCCGATCCGGCCCTTGGCGCCGATCACCGCGACGCGCAGCTTGCTCATCGTCCCTGCTTCCCCTTGAGGGCCTTGAAAGACGGCCCTGTTTACGAAACGGCCTCGTCCAGGCGCGCGGCCTGCTTGTCCTTCAGCGGGCCGATGACGGACAGCGAAGGACGCTGTCCCAGTACATCGCGGGCCACCTCGCGGATCTCCTCCGGGGTGACGGCCGCGATGCGCGTGAGCATGTCGGTGACCGACATCTGGTCGCCCCAGCACAGCTCGCTCTTGCCGATGCGGTTCATCAGCGCGCCCGTGTCCTCCAGGCCCAGGACGGTGGAGCCGGAGAGCTGGCCGATGGCACGGCCGATCTCCTCGTCCGACAGGCCCTCCGACGCGACGCGGTCCAGCTCGTCGCGGCAGATCTTCAGCACGTCGTGCACCTGGCTCGGGCGGCAGCCGGCGTAGACGCCGAAGAGGCCGCAGTCGGCGAAGCCCGAAGTGTAGGAGTAGACGGAGTAGGCCAGGCCGCGCTTCTCCCGCACCTCCTGGAAGAGCCGCGAGCTCATGCCGCCGCCGAGGGCGGTGTTGAGCACCCCCAGCGCCCAGCGGCGCTCGTCGGTGCGGGCCAGGCCCGGCATGCCGAGGACGACGTGCGCCTGCTCGGTCTTGCGGCCCAGCAGCTCCACGCGGCCGGCGGTACGGATCGTACGGGCGCCGGAGCGGGGGGCGACGGGGATCGCGTCGGTGCTGCCGAGGGCGCCGGCCTTGTCGAAGGCGGCGCGGACCTGGCGGACGACCTTGGCGTGGTCGACGTTGCCCGCGGCGGCGACGACCAGGTGGGTGGGGTCGTAGTGCTTCTGGTAGAAGCGGGCGATCCGGTCGCGGGTGAGCGCGTTGATCGTGTCGACGGTGCCGAGGACCGGGCGGCCGAGGGGGGTGTCGCCCAGCATGGTGTGCGCGAAGAGGTCGTGCACGCAGTCACCGGGGTCGTCCTCGGTCATCGCGATCTCTTCGAGGATCACACCGCGCTCGGCGTCGACGTCGGAGGCCTCGATCAGCGAGCCGGTCAGCATGTCGCAGACGACGTCGATGGCGAGCGGCAGGTCGGTGTCGAGCACCCGTGCGTAGTAGCAGGTGTACTCCTTGGCCGTGAACGCGTTCATCTCGCCGCCGACCGCGTCGAGGGCGGCGGAGATGTCGAGCGCGCTGCGCTTGGCCGTGCCCTTGAAGAGCAGGTGCTCCAGGTAGTGCGTGGCGCCGTTGAGCGTCGGGGTCTCGTCGCGCGAGCCGACGTTCGCCCAGATGCCGAAGGTCGCGGAGCGTACCGACGGCAGGGTCTCGGTGACGATGCGCAGGCCGCCCGGAAGGGTGGTCCGGCGCACGGTGCCGATGCCGTTCTCACCCTTGAGAAGCGTTTGGGTACGGGCGACGGCCCGCCCCTCCGAGGAGGTGCGGGCCGTCTTCCGTGTACTACGGGACGTCACTTGGCGGACTCGTCCTTGGTCTCGTCGGCCTTGTCACTGTCGCCGTCCTCGCCCTCGATCACGGGGATCAGGGAGAGCTTGCCGCGCTGGTCGATCTCGGCGATCTCGACCTGGACCTTGGCGCCGACGCCGAGCACGTCCTCGACGTTCTCCACGCGCTTGCCACCGGCGAGCTTGCGGATCTGCGAGATGTGCAGCAGACCGTCCTTGCCCGGCATGAGGGAGACGAACGCACCGAAGGTGGTGGTCTTGACGACCGTACCCAGGTAGCGCTCGCCGACCTCCGGCATGGTCGGGTTGGCGATGGCGTTGATCGTGGCGCGGGCGGCCTCGGCCTGCGAGCCGACCTGGGCACCGATGTAGATGGTGCCGTCGTCCTCGATCGTGATCTCGGCGCCGGTGTCCTCCTGGATCTGGTTGATCATCTTGCCCTTGGGGCCGATGACCTCACCGATCTTGTCCACGGGGATCTTGACGGTGATGATCCGCGGGGCGTTGGGGGACATCTCGTCCGGCGTGTCGATCGCTTCCATCATCACGTCGAGGATGTGGAGGCGGGCGTCGCGGGCCTGCTTGAGGGCCGCGGCCAGGACGGAGGCCGGGATGCCGTCCAGCTTGGTGTCCAGCTGGAGGGCGGTGACGAACTCCTTCGTACCGGCGACCTTGAAGTCCATGTCGCCGAACGCGTCCTCCGCACCGAGGATGTCGGTGAGGGCGACGTAGTGCGTCTTGCCGTCGATCTCCTGGGAGATCAGGCCCATGGCGATACCGGCGACGGGGGCCTTCAGGGGCACACCGGCGTTCAGCAGCGACATGGTGGAGGCGCAGACCGAGCCCATGGAGGTGGAGCCGTTGGAGCCGAGCGCCTCGGAGACCTGGCGGATGGCGTACGGGAACTCCTCGCGCGTCGGCAGCACGGGCACGATGGCCCGCTCGGCCAGGGCGCCGTGGCCGATCTCGCGGCGCTTGGGCGAACCCACGCGGCCGGTCTCGCCGACGGAGTACGGCGGGAAGTTGTAGTTGTGCATGTAGCGCTTGCGCGTCACCGGCGACAGCGTGTCGAGCTGCTGCTCCATGCGGAGCATGTTCAGCGTGGTGACACCCAGGATCTGGGTCTCGCCGCGCTCGAACAGCGCCGAGCCGTGCACGCGCGGGATGGCCTCGACCTCGGCGGCGAGGGTACGGATGTCCGTCACCCCACGGCCGTCGATGCGCTTCTTCTCCTTGATGACGCGCTCACGGACCAGGGACTTGGTCAGCGAGCGGTACGCGGCGGAGATCTCCTTCTCGCGGCCCTCGAACTGCGGGAGCAGCTTGTCGGCGGCGAGCTCCTTGACGCGGTCGATCTCGGTCTCGCGCTCCTGCTTGCCGGCGATGGTGAGCGCCTGCGAGAGCTCGGTGCGGACCGCGGCGGTCAGGGCCTGAAGGACGTCGTCCTGGTAGTCCAGGAAGACCAGGAACTCGCCCTCGGGCTTGGCGGCCTTGGCGGCGAGCTCGGACTGGGCGCGGCACAGCACCTTGATGAAGGGCTTCGCGGCCTCGAGACCGGCGGCGACGACCTCCTCGGTGGGGGCCTCGGCGCCGTCCTTGACCAGCTGGATGGTCTTCTCGGTGGCCTCGGCCTCGACCATCATGATCGCGACGTCGCCGTCCTCCAGGACGCGGCCGGCCACGACCATGTCGAAGACGGCGTCCTCGAGCTCGGTGTGGGTCGGGAACGCCACCCACTGGCCCTTGATCAGAGCGACGCGGGTGGCGCCGATCGGACCGGAGAAGGGCAGGCCCGCGAGCTGCGTGGAGCAGGAGGCGGCGTTGATGGCGACCACGTCGTAGAGGTGGTCGGGGTTGAGCGCCATGATCGTCTCGACGATCTGGATCTCGTTGCGCAGGCCCTTCTTGAAGGAGGGGCGCAGCGGCCGGTCGATCAGGCGGCAGGTGAGGACGGCGTCCTCGGAGGGGCGGCCCTCACGGCGGAAGAAGGAGCCGGGGATCTTGCCGGCCGCGTACATCCGCTCCTCGACGTCCACCGTCAGGGGGAAGAAGTCGAGCTGGTCCTTGGGCTTCTTGGAAGCGGTGGTGGCCGACAGCACCATGGTGTCGTCGTCCAGGTACGCCACGGCGGAGCCGGCGGCCTGCTTGGCCAGGCGGCCCGTCTCGAAGCGGATGGTGCGGGTGCCGAAGGCGCCGTTGTCGATGACGGCCTCGGCGTAGTGGGTCTCGTTCTCCACCAGGAATATCTCCTCTTGTGCGTCCCCTGCCCGTGTGGCGGGGGACGGTGGTGGAGGGCGCCTTGGTGCGCTGTGCGGGAGCCGGTCTTCGATCGAAGCACCCGGAATTCCCTGTTCCGGGGGCCACTACCGAGGACCGGCGGAGCGCCGGCGTCCCTCCTCGTCAGGTGTTTCGTTCGCTATGCCGTTGTGGAACCAGACTACAAAGCTTCTGCTTGTCGTCGCTTCCCGTGAGCGGCGCGAAGGGGCACGCCGCTCCGGCATGCACGAAGGGAGCGGCCCCCGGGGTGGGAACCGCTCCCTTCATGACGTCTTACTTGGCGCCGGCCGCACCGCGGCGGATGCCGAGGCGCTCGACCAGGGCGCGGAAGCGCGTGATGTCCTTCTTGGCCAGGTACTGCAGCAGGCGGCGACGCTGGCCGACCAGCAGCAGCAGACCACGACGGGAGTGGTGGTCGTGCTTGTGCTGCTTGAGGTGCTCGGTCAGGTCCGAGATGCGGCGGGTGAGCATGGCCACCTGAACCTCGGGGGACCCGGTGTCGCCCTCCTTGGTGGCGAACTCGGCCATGATCTGCTTCTTCGTAGCGGCGTCGAGCGACACGCGGTACTCCTCAAATTCTCGGTTTCAGCCGCCGAGTGCCCCTGGTCTATGTCTCAGGGGAGCTTCCGTTACTCGGGAGGCGAGGTCCGCTGGGCGCTGTCCCCAGAACCCTGATCAGAGCTGACCGGGGCGGTCCGGAGGCGCGTACACAAACGGCCACCACACACAGTACCAGCCCCGGTGCCGGGCTCCGCCGTCGGTCGTGGTTCAGCCGCTGGTCACGCCGCGTGCGGTGGAGTACAGGTCGAGCACCGCGAGGCACAACGGCACGAGGGCGAGGAGGAAGGCGCTCTCCGCCATGTCGGACAGTCTCCCCCAGAAGGGTGACAGACCCTTGCGGGGGATGATCAGCGCGACGCAGGTGAGCAGGGCGGCGACGCCGGCGACGGCGGCGGTGAGCCAGACCGTACGGATGCCGTCGGCGGCAGCGGGCGGGTTCAGGGCCATGCCGAGGACGAGCAGGGCGAGGGCGGCCACGCCCGCGCCGAGGACGGCGGCGACCTGCGCGGTGTAGCGGAAGAGACGGGCGCGCAGCGGCATCGCGAGCCCGGCGGCCAGGGCGAGCGCCTGCGCCCAGGGGTCGGCGGAGAAGGCGAGCACGGCCGCGGAACCGGTGACGACGGCCGCGCAGCCGCCGACGAGGCCGAGCAGCAGCTCGTGGCCGCGGCGCGCCTGGGCGGCGATGCGCTCGGTGTCGACGGGCTCGGCGGTGGCCGCGCCCCGGGGGGCGTCGAGGTCCTCGTCGGCGGCGGCGTGCGGGGCGGCGTAGCCGACGGGCAGCCGGGCGACGCGGGCCGAGAGGGCGGGCAGGAAGGCGATGGCGCCGATGGCGACGACCGCGCAGACGGCGGCGGCGTCGGCCGGCTCGGCCTCGGTGAGGATGGCGCCGAAGGTGGCCAGGACGCCGGTGGCGGACGCGAGGACCGTCGCGACGAAGGGGGCGTCGCCGCCGCGCATGAGGGCGACCAGGGCGACGGAGGCGACGAGGACGGCCGCGCAGCCCAGCAGGCACTGCAGCCGGCCCGCGCCCTCGCCCGCGCCGGGGCCCAGCACGCCGGAGCCGGCGATCAGCAGGTGCGGCACGGCGGCCAGGCCCAGGGCGAGCGCCGAGGCGCGGTCGTCGTAGACCCGTGCGCGGACGCCGGCGAACGCGGTGAGGAAGACGGCGACGACACCGGCGACGATGCCCGGCACCCCGTGCATGTCGTGGCGGACCGGGTCGGCGAACCAGAGCACGAAGCCCGCCAGGACGAGCAGCAGGGCGCCTGCGAAGAGGCCGGTGCCGCGCAGGAGCCGGGCGTCCCACAGGGCGCGGTCGCCGGTGACGGCGGAGGCGACGGCGTCGGAGACGTCGTCGTGGACAGCGGGCGGCAGGGACTCGGAGAAGGGCCGCAGGGAGAGGATCTCGCCGTCGAGGACGCGCTGGGCCGCGAGGGTGCGGGCGCCGTCGAGGACGGTGCCGTCGCGGCGTACGAGGTGGTAGCCGGTGGGGCTGCCGGGGGGCTGCGTCCGGCCGGTCAGCCGCAGGATCTCGGGGTTGACGTCGGCGACGGGCAGGTCCTCGGGGAGAGCCACGTCGATGCGGCTGTCCGGCGCGACGACGGTCACCCTGCAAAAGCCGGTCGTGGCGGACGTACTCACCCGGATTGCCCCCTGATCTGGTTCTTTCGGTGCCCGCCGGCCCGTGTGCACGGCGCGCGGCTGGTCACCCTACCGGGGGCGAACGTCCGTACGCCGATAGGATCACCGTCTCGCGAGGGGAGGCCGGGGCCGCAGGGGTGCCGGAAGGGAACTGGCCCTTCGCTTCAGAGGGGTTGAACCGTTCCGTGAGCCAGGTCGTCGTCAAGCGCCAGCCGCGGGTGCTCCCGCCCGAGGTGCCGAGCGCGGAACTACGGCTGGAAGCGCCCCCCGAACTGCCGCGCGGCCGTCAGGAGGGCATCCTGATGCAGCTGTTGCCCACCGTGGGCATGGCCTCGTCGATGGTCTACTTCTTCATGCCGGGCGCGCAGCCCATCATGAAGATCATGGGCGTCCTGATGATGGTCTCGACGCTCGGCATGACGGTCGCGATGGTCGTCCGGCACCGCCAGGGCTCGCAGGGCCAGGTGGCCGACGCGCGCCGGGACTACCTCAGGTACCTCGCGCAGACCCGGCGCACCGTGCGGCGCACCGCCAGGGCACAGCGCGACGCGCAGTTGTATCTGCACCCCGCGCCGGACCAGCTGTGGTCGGTGGTCGCCGAGGGCGGCAGGGTCTGGGAGCGGCGGGCGGGTGACGAGGACTTCGGGCAGGCGCGCATAGGGCTGGGCGCGCAGCAGCTCGCGACGCCCCTGGTGGCGCCGGAGACCGCGCCCATAGACGAGTTGGAGCCGCTGACGGCGGGCGCGATGCAGCGCTTCCTGGCCATACACGGTTCGCTGGACGGCCTGCCGATGGCGGTGTCGTTGCGCGCCTTCTACCACCTCACCCTTTCGGGTGAGCCGGAGACGGTGCACGGTTGCGCGCGGGCGCTGGTGGCCCAGCTCGCCACGCTGCACTCGCCGGAGGACCTCGTCATCGCGGTGGTCACGGGGCGCGGGGCGAGCGCCCGGTGGGAGTGGACGAAGTGGCTGCCGCACGTGCAGCTGGCGGGCACGGCCGACGGGGCCGGTACGCGGCGGCTGATCGGTGACGACCTGGCCGAGCTGGAGGAGCTGCTGGCGCCGCGCCTGGAGGGCCGGCCGCGGTTCAGCCGTGAGGGGCGGCCGCTGCACGAGCAGCCGCATGTAGTGGTCCTGCTGGAGAGCGCGGCGGTGCCGCAGGACTCGGTGTTCGCGGCGCCGGAGGGTCTGCAGGGCGTCACCGTGGTGGAGGTCGTACCGGGTGAGCTGGACGAGCTGCGCGGCGGGCTGGCGGTGACCGTGCGGCCGGGCAGGCTGCGGCTGCGCTCACAGGTGGCGGCGTACGACGGCGTGCCGGACACCCTCTCGCCGGAGGCGGCGGAGGCGCTGGCGCGCCAGCTCGCCCCGCTGCGCGTGGGCGGTGGCGACGAGGACGAGCCGTTGCTGGCCGACTGGGACTTCACGGAGCTGCTCGGGCTCGCCGACGCCGGTTCGGTGGACGTCGCCCGTACCTGGCGGCCGCGCACGCCCGCCGAGCGGCTGCGCGTACCGATCGGGGTGGGCGAGGACGGCTCGCCCGTGATGCTCGACCTCAAGGAGGCCGCGCAGGACGGCATGGGCCCGCACGGCCTGTGTGTCGGCGCGACCGGCTCGGGCAAGTCCGAGCTGCTGCGGACGCTGGTGCTGGGCCTGGCGGTCACGCACTCCTCGGAGACCCTGAACTTCGTCCTCGCGGACTTCAAGGGCGGCGCGACCTTCGCCGGGATGTCCTCCCTCCCGCATGTCGCGGCCGTCATCACCAACCTCGCGGACGACCTGACGCTGGTCGACCGCATGCGCGACTCGATCACGGGAGAGCTGCAGCGCCGGCAGGAGCTGCTGCGTTCGGCGGGCAACTACGCCAACATGCACGACTACGAGAAGGCGCGGGCCGCGGGTGCCGCTCTGGAGCCCCTGGCTTCACTCGTTCTGGTGATCGACGAATTCAGCGAGCTATTGACGGCCAAGCCCGACTTCATCGACATGTTCATCCAGATCGGACGCATCGGCCGCTCGCTGGGCGTGCATCTGCTGCTGGCCTCGCAGCGCCTGGAGGAGGGCCGGCTGCGCGGGCTGGAGACGTACCTGTCGTACCGCATCGGCCTGCGCACCTTCTCGGCGGCCGAGTCCCGGACGGCGCTGGGCGTGCCGGACGCGTACCACCTGCCGACGGTGCCGGGCTCGGGGTACCTGAAGTTCGGCACGGACGAGATGGCGCGGTTCAAGGCCGCGTACGTCTCCGGCGCGTACCGCGCGGCCGGGGCCGCGATCACCGGGGACGGGCCGCTGCCGGCGGAGCGGCGCCCGGTGCTCTTCACCGCGGCTCCCGTGCCCGTCACCTACGCCGTGCCCGGTCCGGTGACGGCGCCGGCACCGGACCGGGGGGACGACGACACGTTCGCCGACACGGTGCTGGACGTGGTGGTGCGCAGGCTGGAGGGCCAGGGCCCGCCGGCCCACCAGGTGTGGCTGCCGCCGCTGGAGCGGGCGCCGTCCCTGGACCAGCTGCTGCCCCCGCTCTCGCAGGTGCCCGGCAGGGGCCTGACGGCCGCCGAGTACCCGCGCGCGGGCCAGCTCGTGGTGCCGCTGGGCCTGATCGACAAGCCCTTCGAGCAGCGGCGTGACGTGCTCTACCGCGACTTCTCGGGCGCGGCCGGACACATGCTCGTCGTCGGTGGCCCCCAGTCCGGCAAGTCGACGCTGATGCGCACGCTGATCGCGGCCTTCGCCCTCACCCATACGCCCGCCGAGGTGCAGTTCTACGGGCTCGACTTCGGTGGCGGCGGCATGAGCGCCGTCAGCGGGCTGCCCCATGTGGGCGGCGTCGCCTCCCGGCTCGACCCGGAGCGGGTCCGCCGCACGGTCGCCGAGGTGGCCGGCGTCCTGGCCCGCCGCGAGGAGTACTTCCGCGCGAACGGCATCGACTCGATCGTCACCTACCGGCGGCAGCGGGCGGCGGGCCGGCTCACCGACCAGGAGTGGGGCGACGTCTTCCTCGTCGTCGACGGCTGGGGCAGCTTCAAGCAAGAGTACGAGCTGCTGGAAGGCGTCGTCACCGACATCGCCGCGCGCGGCCTGGGATACGGCGTCCATGTCGTGGTCACGGCCTCCCGCAACATGGAGGTCCGGGCGTCCCTGAAGGACCTGCTCCTCAATCGCCTGGAGCTGAGGCTGGGCGACACGATGGACTCCGAGTTCGACCGCAAGGTCGCGGCGAACGTCCCGGCGGGCGTCCCGGGGCGCGGCCAGCTCCCGGAGAAGCTGCACTTCATGGGCGGCCAGCCGCGGATCGATGCCGACAGCGACCCGGGGACGATGACGGACGCGACCGCCGCTGTGATCACCGCGGTGCAGGAGGCGTGGTCCGGTCCGCAGGCGCCGCGGGTGCGGCTGCTGCCGCGCAGGCTGCGCGCCGACGAGCTGCCCAAGGGCGGCGAGCACCCCGAGCTGGGCGTGGCCATCGGCATCGACGAGACCTCTCTGGAGCCCGTCTTCGTCGACTTCGAGACCGACCCGTTCTTCCTCGTGTTCGGGGAGAGCGAGTCCGGCAAGACGGCGCTGCTGCGGCTGCTGGCCAAGCAGATCAGCGAGCGCTACGGCCCCGACGAGGCGAAGATCGTGGTCGGCGACTACCGGCGCACCCTGCTGGACGTCGTCCCGGAGACGCACCTGCTGGAGTACGCCCCCATCGCCTCCGCGCTGACGGTGCACGCCGACGCGCTCAACGGCCTGATGGAACGCCGGGCCCCGCAGCCCGGCATCACGCCGCAGCAGCTGCGCGACCGCAGCTGGTGGACGGGCCCGCAGCTCTTCGTCATCGTCGACGACTACGAGCTGGTCGCCACGAGCGGCGGCAATCCGATGGCGGTGCTCACGGAGAACCTGCCCTTCGCGCGCGACGTCGGCATCCGCTTTATCATCGCGCGCAGTTCGGCGGGGGCGTCGCGCTCGATGTTCGAGTCCTTCATGCAGCGCGTGAAGGAGCTGGGCGCGCAGGGCGTCGTCCTGTCGGGCGACCCGGGCGAGGGCGACGTCCTGGGCGGCGTGCGGCCTCGCCCGATGCCGCCGGGGCGCGGCTACTTCGTCTCGCGGAAGCGTGGGACGCCGCTGGTGCAGGTGGGGTGGCTGCCGGAGCAGTGAGATCGTCCCCGTCCGGACGCCGTGAGCAACCTGTTCCAGCCCTTCACCCTGCGGTCGCTGACCATTCCCCACCGCGCCTGGATGGCGCCGATGTGCCAGTACTCGGCC
>NZ_JBEZYL010000037.1:0-16578 GCF_040638465.1 Streptomyces sp. NPDC026206 | reverse complement strand
CCGATCAGGTAGTCGGGCCGTATACCGAGCGACTCGGTCAGGCGGAACAACGCCACCTCGACAGCGAACAGCACTACCTGCGTGTACTGCGTCGCATCGAGCAGGGCAGCCTCTGCCGACCCGTCCTCGGCGGACAGCAACTCCCGCACCGAGCGGCCCACCAACGGGTCCAGCTCCGCACACACCTCATCCAGAGCCTCGGCAAACCGCGGGAACGATGCGACAAGCTCCGCGCCCATACGCGCCCGCTGCGCACCCTGACCGGTGAACAACACTGCTGTTTTACCAGGGACCTGACGGCCCTCGAACACACCGGCCGCGGGTTGGCCGTCAACAAGGGCTGTCAGCCCGGCCAACAGCTCCTCACGATCGGATGCCACGACCGTGGCGCGGTTTTCCAGCAGCGCACGCGACGTCACCGACGAGAATCCGAGATCGGCAAGCCCCAGCTCGGAGTCCGTGAGCAGCCGCTCACGTAGGCGGTCGGCCTGCGCACGCAACGCCTCCTCACCACGCGCGGACACCACCACCGGCACCGCGCCGGGCGCCCGGTCCGCCGGAGCCTCCACCGGCGTCCGGTCCTCGGCCGGCGCCTCTTCCACGATCACATGCGCGTTCGTCCCGCTGATCCCGAACGAGGACACACCCGCACGCCGCGGCCGCTCCGAGGCCGGCCACGCCTGCGCCTCGGTCAGCAGCTCGACCTCGCCCGAGGCCCAGTCCACGTGTGGCGAGGGCTCGTCCACATGCAGGGTGGCCGGCAGCACACCGTGCCGCATGGCCATCACCATCTTGATTACACCCGCCACACCGGCCGCCGCCGACGTGTGGCCGATGTTGGACTTGATGGATCCCAGCTTCAGCGGACCATCGGTACGTTCGCGGCCATAGGTCGCCAGCAGGGCCTGCGCCTCGATCGGGTCGCCGAGTTGCGTGCCCGTTCCGTGGCCCTCCACGGCATCCACGTCCGCCGGGCTCAGACCGGCGCCGGCCAGTGCTGCCCGGATCACCCGCTCCTGCGCGGGACCGTTCGGCGCCGTCAGGCCGTTGCTCGCACCGTCCTGGTTGACCGCGCTGCCCCGCACCACGGCCAGCACCTTGTGACCGTTACGCCGCGCATCCGACAGCCGCTCCAGTACGACCAGGCCCACACCATCGGCGAACCCGGTGCCGTCCGCAGCCGCCGCGTACGCCTTGCACCGCCCATCCGGAGCGAGACCACGCTGCCGGCTGAACTCCGTCAGCAGGTACGGGCTTGCCATCAGCGTTACGCCGCCGACCAGCGCCATTGAGCACTCCCCGGCCCGCAGTGCCTGCGAAGCCAGGTGCATGGCGACCAGCGACGAGGAGCACGCCGTGTCCACCGACAGCGCCGGGCCTTCGAGACCGAAGGTGTAACTGAGCCGGCCCGACACCACACTCGTCGTTGTGCCCGTCAGTCGGTAGCCCTCCAGCTCCGGCGAGTTCGCCCCGCCGTAGTCCGAGGTCACCGCGCCGGTGAACACACCGGTGTCGCTGCCGCGCAGCGACGACGGGTCGATGCCGGCGTTCTCGAACGCCTCCCAGGCCGCCTCCAGCATCAACCGCTGCTGGGGATCCATCGCCAGCGCCTCACGCGGGCTGATGCCGAAGAACTCCGCGTCGAAGTCGCCCGGCCGCTCCAGGAAGCCACCGCCCCGCGTGTACAGCGTCCCCAGGTGATCCGGGTCCGGGTCGTACAGCCGCTCCAGGTCCCAGCCGCGGTCGGTCGGCAGCCCCGACATTCCGTCGCGGCCCGACGCCACCAGCTCCCACAGCTCGTCCGGCGAGGTCACCCCACCGGGGTAGCGGCAGCTCATACCCACGATCGCCAGCGGCTCGTCGGCCTCCGCCCGCCGCCGCGACCGTGCCGCGGGCCGCGGAGCCGCCGCGACCGCGCCGACTTCGGTGAGGATCAGCCGCGCGACCGCCACCGGGGTGGGGTGGTCGAAGATCAGAGTGGCGGGCAACCGCACGCCGGTGGCCTGGGTCAGGCCGTTGCGCAGCTCGACAGCGCTCAGCGAGTCGAAGCCGAGCTCCTTGAAGGCCCGGTCGGCGCCGACCGCGGCGGCGGAAGCGTGTCCAAGGACGGCCGCGGCCTGCGTCTGCACCAGTTCCAGCACGGTCTTCTCGCGGTCGGCCTCCGCCACCCCGGCCAGCCGCTGGGCGAGCGACCCGCCCGCTCCGGCACGGCGGGCCGGCACGGGAGCCAGCTCACGCAGCAACGCCGGCAGCCTCCCGGTCCGCGCCTGCGCCCGCAGTGCGGCCTGCTCCAGCCGGACCGGCACCAGCAACGCCGCGTCCAGCCCCAGCGCCTGGTCGAACAGCTCCAGCCCGAGCTCGGCCGACAGCGCACCGACGCCCATCTGCTCCAGCCGTGCCAGATCGGTCTCGTCCAGCTCGGCCGCCATACCGCCCGCCTCGGCCCACAGGCCCCAGGCCAGCGAGGTGGCCGGCAGGCCCGCCGCACGCCGCGTCGCCGCGAGGGCGTCGAGGGTGGCGTTGGCCGCCGCGTAGTTGGCCTGGCCGGGGCTGCCCATCAGGGCCGCCACGGAGGAGAAGAGCACGAATGCCGACAGCTCCATCCCGGCGGTCAGCTCATGCAGATGCCAGGCCGCATCCACCTTCGGGCGCATCACCCGCGCCACCCGCTCAGCGGTCAGCGACTCGACCACACCGTCATCGAGCACACCCGCCGAGTGAACGACAGCCGTGAGCGGGTGCTCCAACGAACCGAGCAGGTCCGCCAGTGCGGCACGATCGGACACGTCGCACGCGGCCACCCGGGCCTGGGCACCGAGTGCCTCCAGTTCGGCGACCAGCTTGTCCACGCCCTCGGCGGCCGCACCGCGACGGCTCACCAGCAACAGCCGCTTCGCACCGTGCCGCTCCGCCAGGTGCCTGGCGAAGAGCGCACCCAGACCACCGGTACCACCGGTGACCAGCACCGTGCCCTCCGGGTCCAGCGGCCCTGTCTCGTGCGCGGCCGTCATGTCGGCGCGCCCGAGCCGGGGCGCCAGCAGCCTGCCCTCGCGCACGGCCAGTTGAGGTTCGTCCACGGCGAGCAGCGCACCCCAGTCCGGAGCGTGGACGTCGACGTCGAGGTCGACGAGCCCGAACCGGCCCGGGTGCTCGGACTGGGCACTGCGCAGCAGACCCCACGCCGCAGCCTGCGCCACATCCGGCGTCTCATCGCCCACCGGGGCGGCGTTACGGGTCGCCACCACCAGCCGGGCGTCGGTCAGCCACTCACTGGCCAGCCACCGCTGCACCAGCTCCAGCGCGCTCACGGCGACGGTCCGAGCCGACACCGCCATGCCGCCGGCAGTGGCCGGGGCCTCGATCGCGGCGACGACGACCTCCGGTGCCGCGGCGCCGTCGGCGAGTGCCTGCTCCAGCGCGCCCAGGTCCGCGTAGCGGTTGTCCGCGTCCGTGTCACCCGTGACGAGGAACGCGACCCGGGCGGGCCCGGCGGCGTCCTCGGCCGAGACAGCGGCCCAGTCGACCTGGAACAACGAGTTCTGCTTGGTGCGCTGCGCGCTCTCGAGCTTGGCCTGCTCGACCGGGCGAACGGCGATGGACCGGACCGAGACGACCGCGGCTCCCGAGTCGTCGGCCGCGTCGAGCCGGATCGAGGAGTCGCTGGTCGCGACCGCACGGACGCGCAGCCGGGAGACGCCCAGCTGGTCGATCCGGGCACCGGTCCAGCTGAACGGCATCCGGTGCCCGCTGCTGTCGCGGTCGGTCAGCAGGACCACACCGCTCTGGAGCGCGGCATCGAACAGTGCCGGGTGGATGCCGAAGGCCTCGCCGTCGTTGCTGTCGGGGAGTTCCACCTCGGCGTAGGTCTCGTCACCGTTGCGCCAGGCGGCACGCACTCCCTGGAAGACCGGGCCGTAGTCATAGCCGAGGTCGGTCAGACGGTCGTAGAGCGCGTCGATCGCGAGCGGCTCCGCGCCCTCCGGCGGCCACACCGCGGGCCACGCCGCGACGGGCTCGGCCACAGCTGTGAGGATGCCTCGCGCGTGACAGGTCACGTCGCGCTCGCCGTCCTCCACGCCGGTATCCGGGCGCGAGTAGAGGGCCACGTCCCGGCGGCCGTCCTCGTCGGCCTCACCGACGGTGACCTGCAGCTGCCGTGCGACGCCGTCCTCCAGCAGCAGCGGCGCCTCCAGCACCAGCTCCTCGAGGACCCGGCTTCCGACACGCCGGCCGGCGGCGAGCGCCAGCTCGACCAGCCCGGTGCCCGGCACCACGATGTTGCCCAGGAGGATGTGCTCGGCGGCCCAGGGCTGCGTGTCGGTGGACAGGCGGCCGGTGAAGACCCACTCGTCCCGGTCACCGACGGAGACCGCCGCCGCGAGCAACGGGTGATCGAGCCGGCCCAGCCCGGCCGCAGCCGCATCGCCGGCGCCGGTGTCCGGGGCCAGCCAGTACCGTTCGCGTTGGAACGCATACGTCGGAAGCGCCACCTGCTTCGCCGCGGTGCCCGCGTAGAACGCGGCCCAGTCCACCCCGGCACCCGCGACGTGCGCCTGACCGAGGAAGCCGGCGAAGGACTCGGCTTCGGAGTGGCGGGCACGCAACGCGCCCACCAGCAGCACATCCGCGGCCTCGTCGTCGAGGCACTGCCGTGCCATCGCGGTCAGCACCGCATCCGGACCGAGCTCCAGGAACCGCCGCACACCCAGGTCCCACAAGGTCCGCACGCCATCGGCGAACCGCACCGCCTGCCGCACATGCCGGACCCAGTACCCCGGATCGGTAACCTCCGAGGACACCAGCCCGCCCGTCACATTCGAGACGATCGGGATCTGCGGCTCTTCGAACCGCAGCCCCCGCGCCACCGCCTCGAACTCCGCCAGCATCGGCTCCATCCGCGGCGAATGAAACGCATGGGACACCCGCAACCGCGACGTCTTACGCCCCTGCCACTGCGGCAGCCACTCCTCCACGGCATCCGCATCACCGGACACCACCACCGCACGCGGCCCGTTCACCGCCGCGATCTCCAGCCGGCCCTCGAAACCGGTCAGCGACGCCATGACCTCGGCCTCATCAGCCTGCACCGCGACCATGGCACCGCCGGCCGGCAACGCACCCATCAACCGGCCCCGCGCCACCACCAGCGCACACGCGTCCGCCAGTGACAGCACACCCGCGACATGCGCAGCCGCCACCTCTCCCACCGAATGCCCGATCAGGTAGTCCGGCCGCACATTCAGCGAATCCACCAGGCGGAACAACGCCACCTCGACGGCGAACAACGCGACCTGCGTGTACTGCGTCGAGTCCAGCAGCCCGGCCTCCGCCGAACCCTCCTCAGCGGTCAGCAGACCACGCACCGACCGCCCCACCAGAGGATCCAGTTCGGCACACACCTCATCCAGTGCTTCAGCAAAGCGGGGGAACGAGGCGGCAAGCTCCGCACCCATACGAGCCCGCTGCGCACCCTGCCCCGTGAACAACAACGCGGTCTTGCCGGTGACCTGGCGGCCCTCGGCCACCCCAGCGGCAGGCTCGCCACCGGCAAGGGCCTCAAGTCCCGCCAGCAACCGCTCACGATCGGACGCCACAATCACCGCGCGCTGCTCCAGCAGCGCCCGCGACGTCACCGACGAGAAGCCCACGTCCGCAAGCCCCGGCCCGGGATCCGCAAGCAGACGCGCCCGCAGGCGACCGGCCTGCGCACGCAACGCCGCCTCACCACGAGCCGACAACAGCACCGGCACCGCGCCGACAGCACGCTCCGCAGGAGCCTCGGCCGGCACCTCGTCCTCGACCGGCGCTTCGGCCGGTGCCTCCTCCAGGATCACGTGCGCGTTCGTGCCGCTGATACCGAACGACGACACGCCCGCACGGCGCGGCCGCCCGGAAGCGGACCACTCCTGCGCCTCGGTCAGTAGCTCGACCTGGCCCGAGGCCCAGTCCACGTGCGGCGACGGCTCGTCCACGTGCAGCGTGGCGGGCAGCACGCCGTGCCGCATCGCCTGGACCATCTTGATCACACCCGCCACACCGGCCGCAGCCGAGGTGTGCCCGATGTTCGACTTGATCGACCCCAGCCTCAGCGGACCGTCCGTCCGCTCGCGACCATAGGTCGCCAGCAGCGCCCGCGCCTCGATCGGGTCACCCAGCTGCGTGCCCGTCCCATGGCCTTCCACCGCGTCGACTTCGGCCGCGCTCAGTCCCGCGTTCGCCAGCGCCTGCTGGATCACCCGCTCCTGCGACGGACCGTTCGGCGCCGTCAGACCATTGCTCGCGCCGTCCTGGTTGATCGCACTGCCGCGCACCACGGCGAGGACGTTGTGGCCGTTGCGCCGTGCGTCCGAGAGCCGTTCCAGCACCAGCAGCCCCAGGCCGTCGGCGAACCCCGTCCCGTCCGCGGACGACGCATACGCCTTGCACCGTCCGTCCGGTGCCAGGCCCCGCTGCCGGCTGAACTCGACGAACAGGAACGGCCCGGCGAGCACGGTCACGCCGCCGACCAGCGCCAGCGAGCACTCGCCCGCCCGCAGGGCCTTCCCCGCCAGATGCATGGCCACCAGCGACGAGGAACACGCCGTATCCACCGTGACGGCGGGCCCCTCCAGCCCCAGGCTGTAGGCGATACGGCCCGACACCACGCTGCCCTGGGTGCCCGTCAGGCGGAACCCTTCGAGTTCCGGCAGCATCGTGCCGCCGTAGTCCGAGGTCACCGCGCCGGTGAACACACCGGTGTCGCTGCCGCGCAGCGACGACGGGTCGATGCCGGCGTCCTCGAACGCCTCCCAGGCCGCCTCCAGCATCAACCGCTGGGCCGGGTCGGTCGCCAGCGCCTCGCGGGGACTGATCCCGAAGAACTCCGCGTCGAAGTCGCCGACGCCCTCGATGAAGCCGCCCGCGCTCGCGGACACCGTCCCGGGCCGGTCGGGATCCGGGTCGTACAGCCGCTCCAGGTCCCAGCCGCGGTCGGCCGGCAGCCCCGACATCGCGTCGCGGCCCGACGCCACCAGCTCCCACAACTCGTCCGGCGACGCCACGCCACCGGGGTAGCGGCAGCTCATGCCCACGATCGCCAGCGGCTCGGCTTCGCGCTGCTCCAGCTCGCGCACGCGACGATTCGCCGTGCGCAGCTCCGTGGTCACCTTCCGTAAGTAGGTACGAAGCTTCTGCTCGTCGTTCATCGATCCCTCGCGCACAGCGCCCCCGTTTTCGGTCATGCCGACCCGAGCTCCTTGTCGATCAGTTCAAACATGTCGTCGTCGGACACCGAATCGAGGTCTTCGTCGGACTCTTCTTCAGCGTCGGCCGGCCGGCCGCCGGTCCCGCTGAGAACGGTCCTCAGCCGATTGCTGAGGTAGCGCAGCCGCGGTTCGATCCCGGCCAGTTGCTGTTCGTCGCTCGCCACCGTGATCAGCAGCGCTTCGAGCTTCTGCAACTCCTCTTCGAATGGTGAGCGGTCCTTCTCCCGGGTGCCGCCGCCGACGTCCTTGAGGAGCAGTCGCGCGACCGCCACCGGTGTCGGGTGGTCGAAGATGAGGGTGGCGGGCAACCGCAGCCCGGTGGCCTGGGTCAGCCGGTTGCGCAGCTCGACCGCGGCCAGCGAGTCGAACCCGATCTGCTTGAACGCGCGGTCCGGTTCGACCGCGGCGGTGGAGGCGTGTCCGAGGACGGCGGCGACCTGCGCCTGCACGACTTCGAGGACGACCTGCTCGCGGTCGGCTTCCGCCACCCCGGCCAGCCGCTGTGCCAGCGACCCGCCCGCGGACTCGGCACGTCGTGCCGGTGTGCGCACCAGCCCGCGCAGCAGTGCCGGCAGCGTCCCCGCCCGTGCCTGGGCCCGCAGCGCGGCCAGGTCCAACCGGATGGGCACCAGCAAGGCCGCATCCAGGCCGAGCGATTCATCGAACAAATCGAGTCCGAGTCCGGCTGGGAGCGCGCCGACACCCGTCCGCTCCATACGTGCCAGATCGGCCTCGTCCAGCTCGCCGGTCATGCCGGTCGTGTCCGCCCACAGGCCCCAGGCCAGAGAACTGGCCGGCAGCCCCTCGGCCTGCCGCTGATGGGCCAGTGCGTCCAGGACGGCGTTCGCGGCCGCGTAGTTGGCCTGGCCCGGGTTGCCCAGCTGTGCGGCTGCCGAGGAGAAGAGCACGAACGCCGACAGCTCCATCCCGGCGGTGAGCTCATGCAGATGCCATGCCGCGTCCACCTTGGGACGCATCACCCGCGCCACCTGCTCCGGTGTGAGCGAGTCGATCACACCGTCATCGAGTACACCCGCTGAGTGAACGACAGCCGTGAGCGGGTGCTCCAACGAACCGAGCAGGTCCGCCAGTGCGGCACGATCGGACACGTCGCACGCGGCCACCCGGGCCTGGGCACCGAGTGCCTCCAGTTCGGCGACCAGCTTGTCCACGCCCTCGGCGGCCGCACCGCGACGGCTCACCAGCAACAGCCGCTTCGCACCGTGCCGCTCCGCCAGGTGCCTGGCGAAGAGCGCACCCAGACCACCGGTACCACCGGTGATCAGTACCGTGCCCTCCGGGTCCAGCGGCGCCGGAACCGTCAGCACGACCTTGCCGATGTTGCGGCCCTCGCGCAGGAAGCGGAACGCGTCCGCACCACGGCGTACATCCCACGTCCGGATCGGCGACGGCACCAGCACACCCTGCTCGAACAGCGCGCTGATCTCGACCAGCATCTGCTGGATCCGCGCCGGTCCCGACTCCAGCAGGTCGTAGGACCGGTACCGCACTCCCGCGTGCTCGCGTGCGACGACCTCCGGATCACGGATGTCGGTCTTGCCCATTTCGATGAACCGGCCACCACGCGGCAGCAACTCCAGCGATGCGTCGACGAACTCACCCGCGAGGGCGTCGAGCACCACATCCACACCGGCCCCGTCGGTGGCCGACAGGAAGGCGTCCCGGAAGCCCAGATCACGCGAGGACGCGATCCGCTCGTCACCGATGCCGAGATCGCGCACCGCATCCCACTTCGAGGGGCTCGCGGTGGCGAACACCTCCGCTCCGAAGTGGCGGGCCAGCTGCACCGCCGCCATGCCCACGCCGCCGGCGGCGGCATGCACCAGCAGCCGCTCACCGGCACGCAGGCCGGCCAGATCGACCAGGCCGTAGTACGCGGTCAGGTACACCACGGGGATGGCCGCCGCCTCGGTGAACGACAGGCCCGCGGGGATCGGCGCGACCGTGCGCCGGTCCGCCACCGCCACCGGTCCGAAGGCGTCCGTGATCAGGCCGAAGACCCGGTCACCCGGCGCCAGGTCCGTCACGCCCGAGCCGACCTCGAGCACGACGCCCGCGGCCTCGCTGCCCAGCGGCGCCTCGCCCGGGTACATCCCCAGCGCGATCAGCACATCACGGAAGTTCAGGCCCGCGGCCCGGACCGCGACCCGCACCTCGCCCACGCCCAGCGGCTGGCCACCCTCGGACGGAACGATCGCCAGGTTGTCCAACGACCCCTTCCGCGCGATGGACAGCCGCCACATGTCACCGGCCGCACCGGCGGGCGCCCGGCCGAGCCGCGGCGCCAGCAACCGGCCCTCGCGCACCGCCAGCTGGGGTTCGTCGAGGCCGAGCAGCGCGCCCCACTCCGGCTCGTCGTCGTTGTCGAGGTCGACGAGCAGGAAGCGGCCCGGGTGCTCGGACTGGGCGCTGCGCACCAGACCCCACACCGCGGCCTGTGCCACGTCCGGCGTCTCGTCGCCCGCCACGACGGCCCTGCGCGTCACCATCACCAGCCGCGATTCGGCGAGCCGCTCACTGGCCAGCCAGCGCTGCACCAGCTCCAGCGTGTTCACGGCGACCGTCTGAGCCGCCTCCGCCGTGTCACCCACCGCGGACGGGGCCTCGACAAGCACCGCCTCCGGGACGGCCGCACCCTCGGCCAGCGCCTCCTCCAGCGCCGCCAGGTCGGCGAACCGCTCGCCTTCGGCGGCCAGTTCACCCACAACCGCCGGCCGCACCGACTTCGACGGCCCGGCCGTCACAGTGGCCCAGTCGACCTGGAACAGCGAGTTCTGCTTGTTGCGCTGTGCGCTCTGCAGCTGCGCCTGGTCCATCGGGCGGACGGCCAGGGCGTCGACTGCCATGACCATGGCGCCGTCGTCGTCGACCGCGTCGATGCGGAGTGCGGATCCGCCCGTCGAGCCGATCCGCACCCGCACCCGGGTGAGGCCGGTCCGGCCGAGCCGCACTCCCGACCAGGAGAACGGGAGGTCCACCGGCGACCCGGCGTCCTTGTCGAGCATCCCGCCGTGCAGGGCGGCGTCGAACAGTGCCGGATGGACGCCGAATCCCCCGGCTCCGGCGCCGTCGGGCAACGCCACCTCGGCGTAGACCTCGTCACCGGAGCGCCATGCGGCCCGTACGCCCTGGAACAGCGGACCGTAGTCCAGCCCGATGTCGGCCAGCCGCGCGTAGAGGCCGTCGACGTCGACCGGCCGGGCATCGGCCGGGGGCCACTGCAGCGGAAACGGCGTCAACGGCTGCGCGTCCGCGACCAGCCGGCCACGACCGTGGCAGGTCACCTCACGGTGCTCGCCCTCACCACCGGACTCGGGACGGGAGAAGATGGTCACCTCGCGACGACCGTCCTCACCGGCCTGACCGACCGCGACCTGAATCTGCCGGGCGATGTCCTCTTCCAGCACCAGCGGCGCTTCCAGGACCAGCTCGTCCAGCACCGGACAACCGACCTCGCGACCGGCCGTCAAGGCCATCTCGACCAGGGCCGCGCCCGGCACCAGCACGGACTCGAAGACCATGTGATCACGGGTCCAGGTCTGTGCGTCCTGCGAGACCCGGCCGGTGAACAGCCACTCGTCCCGGTCACCGACCTGGACCGCCGCCGCCAGCACCGGATGCTCCACCCGGCCCAGCCCGGCCACGGCCGCGTCTGCGGCCCCGGCCTGCGGTACCAGCCAGTACCGCTCACGCTGGAACGAGTAGGTGGGCAGCGGCACCTGCTGGGCACCGGTGCCCGCGTAGAACGCCGACCAGTCCACGCCCGCACCGGCCACATGTGCCTCGGCCAAAGACAGGGCGAACCGCTGCAGTCCACCCTCGTCACGGCGCAGCGAACCGATCGCCCGCACCCGGGCTTCCGCGTCACGTGCCTGGACGGTCTCCTCGACCGCCATGGTCAGCACCGGGTGCGCGGACGCCTCGATGAAGAGGCCCGCACCGTTGTCGATCAGAGCCTGCACCGCGGGCTCGAACCCGACCCGGCCCCGCAGGTTCCCGTACCAGTACCTGGCGTCAAGCTTCGCGGTGTCCATGAACCCACCGACGACGGTCGAGTAGAACGGAATGCGGCCGGTGACCGGCTCGATGCCCGCCAGCACCTGGAGCAGCTCGTCCTCGATGCCCTCCACCTGAGCCGAGTGCGAGGCATAGTCCACCGCCACCCGACGCGCCCGCACCTCCTCGCGCTCACACACCGCGATCAGCTCGTCCAGCGCCCCCGGCTCACCGGCGACCACCACCGCCGCCGGACCATTGACCGCGGCAACCGAGACGCGGCCCTCATAGGGCTCCAGCAGCTTCTCGACCTGCTCCACCGGCAACGCCACCGACACCATGCCGCCCAGCCCCGCCAGCCGCTCCAGCACCAGACGGCTCCGCAACGCCACCACCCGCGCACCGTCCACCAGCGACAGCCCGCCCGCCACCACAGCAGCGGCGATCTCACCCTGCGAGTGCCCCACCACCGCCGAGGGCTCCACACCGAACGACCGCCACAACGCCGCCAGCGACACCATCACGGCCCACAGCGCCGGCTGCACCACGTCGACCCGCTCGAACGACGGAGCACCATCGACCCCGCGCAGAACATCCTCAAGGCGCCAGTCCACGAACTCCGACAGCGCCTCACCACATTCGGCGATCCTCGCCGCGAAAACCGGCGAGGACTCCAGCAACTCCACCGCCATACCGGCCCACTGCGACCCCTGGCCGGGGAACACGAACACCGTGTTCCCACCCACCACATGGCCCTCAAGGACATGCACCGCAGGATCACCTGCGGACAGCGCTCCCAAGCCGCTCAGCAGTGCCCCGCGATCCGGGGCCACCACCACTGCACGGCGCTCCAGGTGCGCGCGCGTCGTCGCCGCCGAGAAACCGACGTCCTGGAAGGTGACATCCGGCAGGGCGATCATCGACGCCCGTATGCGGTCGGCTTGCTCGCGCAGCGCTGCCTCGCTCCGGGCGGACAGCGGCACAGGCACCACCGTCAGCTCTGCGGGCTGCTCCTCGGCCGGTGCCTGCTCCTCGGCCGGCGCTTCCTCCAGGATCACGTGTGCGTTGGTGCCGCCCACGCCGAAGGAGGACACACCCGCACGACGCGGCCGCTCCGAGGCGGGCCACGCCTGCGGCTCGGTCAGCAGCTCGACCTCACCCGCGGCCCAGTCCACGTGCGGCGACGGCGCGTCGACGTGCAGGGTGGCGGGCAGCGTCTCGTGCCGCATGGCCATCAGCATCTTGATCACACCGGCGACACCGGCGGCCGCCTGGGTGTGGCCGATGTTGGACTTGATGGACCCCAGCTTCAGCGGACCATCGGTACGCTCGCGGCCATAGGTCGCCAGCAGGGCCTGTGCCTCGATCGGGTCGCCCAGCTTCGTGCCGGTGCCGTGGCCCTCCACGGCATCCACGTCCGCCGGGCTCAGACCGGCGTTGGCCAGTGCTGCCCGGATCACCCGCTCCTGCGAGGGACCGTTGGGCGCCGTCAGGCCGTTGCTCGCACCGTCCTGGTTGACCGCGCTGCCGCGCAGCAGGCCCAGGATCCGGTGACCGTTGCGGCGCGCGTCCGACAGCCGCTCCAGCAGCACCAGCCCCGAGCCCTCGGCCCAGCCCACGCCATCGGCGGCGGCTGCGTAGGACTTGCACCGGCCGTCCACCGAAATCCCGCGCTGCCGGCTGAACTCGACGAAGACGTTCGGCCGCGCGAGCACCGTCGACCCACCGGCCAGCGCCAGCGAGCACTCGCCCGCCCGCAGTGCCTGCGCCGCCAGGTGCAAGGCCACCAGCGACGAGGAGCAGGCCGTGTCCACCGTCACAGCCGGTCCCTCGAAACCGAACGAGTAACTGATCCGACCCGAGGCGACGCTGCCGGAGGACGAGATGGTGAGGTAGCCCTCGATCTCGTCCCGCCGGTCGCTCATGCCCGCGACGAACCCGTAGTCCTGGTACATCACGCCGCAGAAGACACCGGTGTCGCTGCCCCGCAACGTGGTCACGTCGATGCCCGCGCCCTCGAACGCCTCCCACGCACCCTCCAGCAGCAGCCGCTGCTGGGGGTCCATGGCCATCGCCTCACGCGGGCTGATGCCGAAGAACTCGGCGTCGAACTC
The DNA here is from genome assembly GCF_040638465.1 of Streptomyces sp. NPDC026206. Lineage (NCBI taxonomy): Bacteria > Bacillati > Actinomycetota > Actinomycetes > Kitasatosporales > Streptomycetaceae > Streptomyces > Streptomyces sp. NPDC026206. The sequence goes on along the minus strand of NZ_JBEZYL010000037.1, from coordinate 3,203 downwards.
GCCCACCCGGTCCACGAACCCGCCCGAGCGCGTGTAGGAGGTACCCGGGTGATCGGGGTCCGGGTCGTACAGCCGCTCAAGATCCCAGCCACGGTCGGCCGGGAACTCCGAGGTACCGATGCGCCCCTGAGTCACCAGCTCCCACAACTCGTCCGGCGACGTCACACCGCCGGGGTAGCGGCAGCTCATACCGACGATCGCCACCGGCTCGCTCGCACGGTCCTCGTACTCCCGCAGCCGTGCCCGGGTCTCGCTCAGATCGACGGCCACCCGCCTCAGGGACTCGACGAGCTTCTGCTGCTGTGGATCGTTGCTGTCAAAACTCATGACCGTGTTCTTCCTGGGTAGTCCGGACGTGCCACAGCACTCGTCATGCCTCGCCGAGGCCAAGGTCGATCAACTGCAGGATCTCCATCGCGGTGGTGGCCGACTCGATCTGCGCCCGCTCGCTGACGGGCTGCTGCTGCCCGCTGTCGGTGACGGCGGCCAGCAGCGTGCGCAGGCGCCCGGCCACGCGCTGCTTCTCGCCGGCCTTGATCCCGGCGAGCAGGCCCTCGAGCCTGTCCAGCTCCTGATCGATGGGCGGCTCGGCGGCGCTGCTCTCGACCGAGGAGAGGAGCAGCTGGGTGACCGCCACCGGGGTGGGATGGTCGAAGACCAGTGTGGACGGCAGCCGCACACCGGTGACCTGGGTCAGCCGGTTACGCAGCTCGACCGCGGCCAGCGAGTCGAACCCGAGGTCCTGGAACGCCCGCGTGGGAGCGATCGCGGTGGGCACGGCGTGGCCGAGGACCGAGGCGACCTGGGCCTGCACCAGCCCCAGCACCACCTGCTCCCGCTCGGCCTCCGCGACTCCGGCCAGCCGCTGGACGAGCGACCCGCCGGCTTCGGCGCGGCGGGCCGGCGCGCGCACCAGCCCGCGGAACAACGCGGGCAGCCTGCCCGACCGTGCCTGTACCCGCAGTGCGGCCAGCTCCAGCCGGACCGGGACCAGCAGCGCCGCGTCCAGCCCCAGCGCCTGGTCGAACAGCTCCAGCCCGAGCTGGGCCGGGAGCGCGCCCACGCCGATCCGCTCCAGGCGGGTGAGCTCGGTCTCGTCGAGCCCGCCCGCCATGCCGCCCGTGTCGGCCCAAAGGCCCCAGGCGAGGGAGCTTGCCGCCAGGCCCTCGGCACGTCGCTGATGTGCGAGCGCGTTCAGGGCGGCGTTGGCCGCCGCGTAGTTCGCCTGACCCGGGGTACCGATCAGTGAGGTGACCGAGGAGAAGAGCACGAACGCCGACAGCTGCATCCCGGCGGTGAGCTCGTGCAGGTGCCACGCCGCGTCGACCTTGGGACGCATGACCCGCTCGACCTGCTCAGCGGTCAGCGACTCGACGACACCGTCGTCGAGCACACCAGCCGCGTGCACGACCGCCGTGAGCGGCCGGTCCAACGAACCCAGCAGCTCCGCCAGCTGATCGCGCTCCGTCACGTCACAGGCGGCGACCCTAGCCCGGGCGCCGAACGCCTCCAGCTCGGCGACCAGCTTCTCCACGCCCTCGGCGGCCGTGCCACGACGGCTCACCAGCAGCAACTGCCTGGCGCCGTGCCACTCGGCCAGGTGCTTGGCGACCAGTGCGCCCAGGCCGCTGGTACCACCGGTGATCAGCACCGTGCCGTCCGGGTCCAGCGACCGCACGTCGTCCGACGGGCCCGCCGGGGCCCGGCCGAGCCTCGGCGCCAGCAGCTGTCCGTCCCGAACGGCCAGTTGGGGTTCGTCCAGGTCGAGCAGCGCGCCCCACTCCGGCTCGTCGTCGTTGTCGAGGTCGACGAGCAGGAAGCGGCCCGGGTGCTCGGACTGGGCGCTGCGCACCAGACCCCATACCGCGGCCTGTGCCACGTCCGGTGTCTCGTCGCCCGCCACGACGGCCCTGCGCGTCACCATCACCAGCCGCGATTCGGCGAGCCGCTCACTGGCCAGCCAGCGCTGCACCAGCTCCAGCCCGCGCATGGCGACCGTCCGCGCCGCCTCCGCCGTGTCACCCACCACGGAGGGGGCCTCGACAAGCACCAACTCCGGGGCGGCCGCACCATCGGCCAGCGCCTGCTCCAGCGCCGCCAGATCGGCGAACCGCTCACCTTCGGCGGCCAGTTCGCCCACAACCGCCAGTCGCGCCGGGTTCGCCGAACCGGTCGTCACCGTGGCCCAGTCCAGCTGGAACAGCGAACGCTGCCCACCTCGCCGGGCGGCCTCAAGCTGTGCCTGCTCCACCGGGCGGGTGACGAGCTCGTCCACACTCACCACGGGCTCGCCCTGCTCGCCGAAGACGTCCACCCGGTACGTGGACTCTCCCGCCGCGGTGATCCGCACCCGCACCGGTGAGAGGCTGCTCAGCCCGAGCCGCACCCCCGACCACGAGAACGGCAGCTCCGCGGCGGATCCCTCCTCCTTGCCGAGCAGCACGCTGTGTCCCGCGGCGTCGAACAGGGCCGGATGGACACAGAATCGCTCGCCGCCGGCGCCGTCGGGCAACGCCACCTCGACGTAGAGCTCGTCACCGGAGCGCCATGCGGCCCGTATTCCCTGGAACATCGGGCCGTAGTCGTAGCCCAGTTCAGCCGTAGTCGCATAGAAGCCGTCCACCGGGATCGGTTCCGCACCGGCCGGCGGCCACTCGGCCGGTATCCCCGATGGTGCGGCCGGTTCCCCGTCCGTGGCGAGCCAGCCGCGGGCATGGCACGTCGCCTCCGACAGCTCGTCCTCCTCACTGGCCGCCGGGCGCGTGTAGACGGCCACTTCGCGGCGGCCGTCCTCACCGGCCTGGCCCACGGTGACCTGCAACTGCAAGGGAACACCGTCCTCCAGGGGCACCGGTGCCTCCAGCACCAGCTCGTCGAGCACCGGGCAGCCCGCCTCACGCCCGGCCGTCAGGGCCAGTTCGGCCAGCGCCGTGCCGGGCAGGATCACCACACCGAGCATCCCGTGATCGCGCGTCCAGGGCTGGGCGTCGGTGGACAGGCGGCCGGTGAACACCCACTCGTCCCGGTCACCGATCTGTACCCCCGCCGCCAGAATCGGATGCTCCACCGGCGAAAGCCCGGCCGCGGCACCCGAACCGGCTCCCGGCACCAGCCAGTACCGCTCGTGCTGGAAGGCGTAGGTGGGTAGCGCGACGTGCGTGGCGCCGGTGCCGGCGTAGTAGGCCGGCCAGTCCACGCCGACT
>NZ_JBEZYL010000036.1:0-16788 GCF_040638465.1 Streptomyces sp. NPDC026206 | reverse complement strand
CACGACCCGGATCCGCCACCAACGCCTCCAGCACCCGCACCAGACGACCGCCGATACCCTCCACCACCACCCGCTCGAACAGATCCGGCCGGTAGGACCAGTGGATGGTCAGCTGGGTGTCACGCTGCATGGCGATCAGGCCGAGCGGGTAGTGCAGCGAGTCCTCCACCGCCGCGTCCACGACACCGAGTTCCTGGGCGGAGCTCTCCAGGGCGGCTGCGTCGACCGGGTAGTTCTCGAACACCACCAAGGTGTCGAAGAGCTCGCCCGTTCCGGTGAGGCGCTGGAGATCGGTGAGGCTCAGGTACTGGTGCTCCATCAGCCCGGACTGCTGATCCTGCAGTCGCGTCAGTACGTCCAGCAGGGAGTCGGAGTGTGTCGTACGGACACGCACCGGCAGCGTGTTGATGAACAGGCCGACCATCTTCTCGACGCCGGGCAGCTCCGGCGGGCGGCCGGAGACCGTGGCGCCGAAGACCACATCGTCCCGGCCGGTGAGCTGGCCGAGGACGAGGCCCCAGGCGCCCTGGACGAGGGTGTTGACGGTCAGGCCGCGCTCGCGGGCCATGGTGAGCAGGGCGGATACCAGATCCTCCGGAAGGCGCTGCGTCCAGCGTTCAGGGCGGACCGGGGCACGGCCGTTGCCGCCGGCCGCGATGAGCGTCGGGTCGTCCACACCGGCGAGGGCCGTACGCCAGGCGTCCTCGGACGCCTGACGGTCCCGTCCGGCCAGCCAGGCGAGGTAGTCGCGGTACGGGACGACCTCGGGCAGTGCCGAGTCGTCGCCCTTGTCGCCGTACAGGGCGAACAGTTCGTCGATGAGCAGCGGCATGGACCAGCCGTCCACGGCGACGTGATGCACCGTTAGGACGAAGTGGTACCGGTTATCAGCCAGGCGGGCAAGGGTGCAGCGCAGCAGCGGAGGCCGTTCCAGGTCGAAACGGGCGCCGCGGTCCTCCGCCAGGAGACGCTCGAGCGCGGTGTCGCGCGCCGGTGGTTCGAGGCCGCTCAGGTCGAAGTCCTGCCAGGGCAGCTCGGCCTCGCGCGGAACGACCTGCAGCACCTGCCCGGACTCGTCGGTGACGAAGTACGCCCGGAGGTTGTCGTGCCGGCGCAGCAGGGCCTCGGCGGCGGCGCGGAGGGCGGTTGCGTCCACGGGGCCTTCAAGTTCGAGGGCCGACTGGATGGTGTAGACGTCGGCTTCGGACGCGTCGTACAGGCCGTGGAAGTGGAGACCCTGCTGAAGCGGCGAGAGCGGCAGGACGTCGGCCAGACCGGTCGGCGTCGCCTCCAGCCGGTCGATCCCGCTCTGGGAGATGTCCACGAGCGGCAGGTCGGAGGGGGTCAGGCCACCCGCCCCGGGCCGTTGGCAGTGCTCGGCGAGGTCCGTCAGGGCCTGAAACCACAGGTGGGCGATGGCGCGGACGTCGGACTCGGGCAGCAGGTCGCCGGGCCAGGTCCAGGAGGCGACGAGGCGTTGCCCGTCGGGGTGGGCCAGCGAGGCGGCGTCGAGGTCCAGCGTGTGGGCGAGCGGCAGCGCGGCGTCGGCGCTGCCGGCGAGGTCGTGCACCCGTACGGCGTCGGCCTCGGCGGCGTCGGCGGCCTCGGCCGCGCCCATCCGGCCCAGGTAGTTGAAGCCGATCTGGGGTTCGGGGTGGTCCGCGAACTCCGGTGCGGTCGCCGGGTTGAGGTGGCGCAGCAGGCCGTAGCCGATGCCCTTGTCGGGGATGGCGCGCAGCTGTTCCTTGACCGCTTTCAGGGCCGCGGCGGGCGGAAGCTTCCCGGGGTCGACGGCCACGGGGTACGCGCTGGTGAACCAGCCGACCGTGCGGGACAGGTCAAGGTCTTCGCCGATCTCCTCACGGCCGTGGCCCTCGAGCCCGAGCAGTACCGCGCTGTCGTCACCGAGGCCGCGCTGTCGTCGCCAGCGGGCGACGGCGAGCGCGAGGCCCGTCAGCAGCACGTCCTCGACGCCCGCGTTGAACGCCGCCGGTACCGGTCCCAGCAGCGGCTCCGTGATGGCTGCGGGCAGCGTCAGCGTCAGTCGGCGGCCGGTTCCCACCACGTCGCGGGCCGGGTCCACGCGCCGTCCGGCGAGCAACGGGTCCTCGGTGCCGGCGATGGCGCGCCACAGCTCCAGCTCGCCGACCCGGTGTCCTGCGGACGCCTCGGCCGCCAGTGTGCGGGTCCAGCGGCGGAACGAGGTGCCCACCGGATCGAGCTCCACCGGGCGGCCGTTCCCGACCGCCTCGAACGCGGCTTCCAGGTCCGGGAGCAGGATGCGCCAGGACACGCCGTCGACCGCGAAGTGGTGGGCGATGACGGCGAGCCGGCCGGGCACGCCGTCACCGGCGTCGAACCAGACGGCCTGCACCATCCGGCCCTCCTCCGGCGCCAGCCGCGCGACCGCCTCCCGCACCTGCTCCTCGACCGCGTCCACACCCTCGACCCGGCGCACGCACTCCTGCGCACGCACCGCGCCGACCGCCGCCACCTCCAGCGACCACTCGGCCCCCTGGCCCCCGACCAACCGCATCCGCAGCGCGTCGTGCCGGTCCAGCACAGCCTGCACAGCCGCCTGTACCCCCACCTCGTCCACCCCCGCCGGGACGGACAGGGTCATGGTCTGGTGGAACGCGTCGACGGGGGCGCCCAGGCCCAGCTGCCGGTGCATCACCGGGGTGAGGGTCACCGGGCCCACACCGTCGTCGGGTGCCGCGGTGGGCGCCCCGGCGGCGGAGAGCGCGGCGAGGCGCGCGGGCGTCTTGTGTTCGAAGACCTGGCGGAGCGTGAGCGCGATGCCTTCCTTGCGCGCGCGGTGGGCCAGCTGAATGGAGCTGATGCTGTCACCGCCCCGCTCGAAGAAGCTGTCGTGAACCCCGACGCCGGTGGTCCCGAGGACCTCGGCGAACAGGGCGCAGAGCGCCTTCTCACGTTCGTCCCGCGGTTCCCGCTCCGCTTCCTCACCGGATACCGGCTGCGCGGAGGCCACGGCGTCCGGGGTGGCCGGGAGCAGCCGCTCCCGGTCGTCGGCCGTGAACAGCCCGATCGTGCCCACCGGGCGCTCCGGCTCGGCGGTGAAGGTCTCCAGCAGTCCGAGGAAGCGGGCAAGGATCTCCTCGGCGGCGGCTTGCGGGAACAGGTCCTCGCGGTAGTCCAGCCGCACCTCCATCCGCTCTCCGCGGACGGTGCTCTCCAGGTTGAGCGAGTAGTGGGTGGCATCGCTGGTCGCGACCGAGACGGCTCCGATCCGCTCCGCGGAGTCGCGCAGAGTGTCGGTGTCTACGGGGAAGTTCGCGAAGACCGTCATGGCGTCGAACAGCTCACCGCCCCCGGCGAGCTGCTGGATGGCGGACAGCCCCAGGTGCTTGTAGGGGAGCAGCTCGGCCTGCCGGTCCTGCAGCCGCCGCACCTGGTCGCACAGGGGCAGCGCCGCGTCGATCCGCAGCCGGGCCGGCACGGTGTTGATGAACAGGCCCACCATGCCTTCGACGCCGGGCAGCTCCGGCGGCCGTCCGGAGACGGTCTCGCCGAAGACGACGTCGCAACGGCCGGTCAGGGAGCCCAGCACCAGGCCCCAGGCGGTCTGGACCAGGCTGCTCAGCGTCAGGCCGTGCGTCCGGGCCTGGCTCGCGAGTGCCGCGGCCAGCTCGCCGGGCACCTCCCGGAGCAGCTTGCCCGGCACGGCGGGGGTGCGGGCGGGGTCGGCCGGCGCGACCAGGGTGGGCCCGGTCACCCCGTCCAGCGCCCGGCGCCAGGCACCCTCGGCCTCGGCGCGGTCCTGGGCGGCCAGCCAGGCCAGGTAGGTCCGGTAGGAGGGGGCGGCCGGGAGCCGGGAGGCGTCCCCGCCGTTGTCGTACAGGGCCATCAGCTCGCCGAGCACCAGCGGCATCGACCAGCCGTCCAGCACGATGTGGTGCGCGGTGACCGCGAACCGATACTCGTCCTCCGCCAGCCGGATCAGTGTGAAGCGCAGCGGGGGCACGGCGAGATCGAAGCGACGGGTCCGGTCCGCGTTCAGCAGCCGGGTGAGTTCCGCGTCCCGCTCGGTCCCGGCCGCCAGGCCACTCAGGTCGGCCTCCGTCCACGCCGGTTCGGCCTCGCGGTGGATGACCTGCACCGGTTCGCCGGTCTTCCGGTTGCGGAAGCCGGCACGGAGCGCGTCATGGCGGCGCAGCACCACGCGTGCGGCGTTCCGCAGCGCCTGCGCGTCGATCGTGCTGCGCAGGTCCAGAGCCATCTGGAGGACGTAGACGTCAGCACTGTCCTGTTCGTACAGGGAGTGGAAGAGCATGCCCTCCTGCAGGGGGGTAAGCGGCCAGATATCGACGAATCCGGGCTTCGTCACGTCGCCGTTTCCTTTCATCAGCTCAGGTCACTTTCGAATTCGTCGATCTCGTCCTGCGACAGGGCCAGCAGGGATAGGTCGGAGGGGGTGAGGCCGCCGGCCGTGGGGCGCTCGGCATGCGTGACGAGGGCCCGCAATGCCGCGAACCAGAGCTCGGCGAGCTCCCGGACGTCCGGCTCGGCGAAGAGCGCCTCCGGCCATGTCCAGCGGGCGAGCAGCCGGTCGCCGTCGGGCCCCTCGCCCGCCACCGCGTGGAGGCCGAGGGCGTAGCGCAGCGGGGTGTCCACAGGGATGCCGGTGACGGGGGGCGTCGGTGCGTCCTCGTAGCCGAAGCCGACCTGGGGTTCGGCGTGTCCCGCGAGTCTGCTGCCGGTCTCCGGGTGGAGGTGGCGCAGCAGCCCGTAGCCGATGCCCCGGTCGGGGATGGCGCGCAGCTGTTCCTTGACCACCTTCAGGGCCTGGCCGAGGGCCGGGCCGCCGGCCCATACCTCGTCCTCCGGCTGCTCGCCGGGATCCACGGCCACCGGACAGGCCCGGCTGAACCAGCCGACCGTCCGTGAGACGTCGACGCCCTCCGCGAACTGCTCGCGGCCGTCCCCTTCCAGTCCGATGAGCACCGCGCTGCCGTCGGAGAGGCCACGCTCGCGCCGCCAGCGGGCGACGGCGAGCGCGAGGCCCGTCAGGAGTACGTCCTCGACGGTGGCGTTGAACGCCGCGGGCACACGGTTCACCAGCGGCTGCGCGGTCTCGGCGGGCAGCATGAGCTCGATCTCGCGGGCGGTGCCGGACACATCGGTGGACGGGATCAGCGGGCGGTCGGCCAGCAGCGGGTCGTCCGTGTTCAGCAGGGACCGCCACAGCGGAAGCTCCTCGGCCCGGGCCGGCGTCGCGGCCGCCTCGGTCAGGAGCCGGGACCAGCGGCGGTAGGAGGTGCCGACCGCAGGCAGCTCGGGCCGGCGCCCGGCCGCGAGATCCTGCCAGGCCGAGGTGAGGTCCTCCTGGAGGATGCGCCCGGAGGCGCTGTCGGCCACCAGCCGGTGAGTGATGAGGGTGAACCGGCCGGGTACGCCGTCACCGGCGTCGAACCAGACGGCCTGCACCATCCGGCCCTCCTCCGGCGCCAGCCGCGCGACCGCCTCCCGCACCTGCTCCTCGACCGCGTCCACACCCTCGACCCGGCGCACGCACTCCTGCGCACGCACCGCGCCGACCGCCGCCACCTCCAGCGACCACTCGGCCCCCTGGCCCCCGACCAACCGCATCCGCAGCGCGTCGTGCCGGTCCAGCACAGCCTGCACAGCCGCCTGTACCCCCACCTCGTCCACCCCCGCCGGGACGGGGATCAGCCGTACGGTGTGCGCGGGACCGGTGGGCAGGCCGCGCCCGTAGAGGTCGAGCATCGGCGGCGTCGGCCGGAGGGCGCCGACGGCTTCCTCCGGAGCCTCCCGGGAGGCGGCGCTGTCGGCCTCGCGGGCGACCCGGGCGAGGGCCCGCACCGTCTTGTACTTGAAGACGTCACGCAGGCTGATCAGGAGACCGGCCTTGCGGGCCCGCCCGGCCAGCTGGATGGAGACGATGCTGTCGCCGCCCAGGCCGAAGAAGTCGTCGTCGGGGCCGACCCGGTCGATTCCCAGCACCTGGGCGAACAGCGCCGCCAGCAGGTCCTCCCGGGCGCCGGACAACTGCTCCTCCTGCTCCTCCCTGGTCCGCGTCCCGGCCTCTCCGGCGTGGCGCAGCCGCTCGTGGAGCGCGGGGCGCACGGCGGCCCACCACCGGGCGGGCGCGTCGCCGCCCAGGGCACCGACCCGTTCCCCGGCGCCGGTCGCGATGGCCTCCAGCATTCCGCGCAGGCATGCCATGAGGTCCGTGACCTCGGCCTCGGTGAACATGTCGGGGCGGTAGCCGATCCGGCAGTGCAGCAGAGTGCCGTCCAGACCGGCGTCGAGGGTGAGCGGGAAGTGGGTGTTGTCGCCGTTCATCTCGACGTCCACGGCACGCAGTGCGCTGCCGTCACCGCCGAAGCCCGCCCCGTCGGCCGGTGTGTTCTGGAACACCAGCAGCGTGTCGAAGAGCTCGCCGAGGCCGGTCATCCGCTGGAGGTCCATCAGCCGCGTCGACTGATGTGCCATCAGGTCCGTCTGGTGGTCGGCGAGCCTGCGCAGCAGGGCGCCAATCGCTTCGCCGGGCTCCACCCGGAGCCGTACGGGAATGGTGTTGATGAACTGGCCCACCATCCGCTCGATGCCGGCGACCTCCGGCGGACGCCCGGAGACGACGGCTCCGAAGAGCACGTCCTGGCGCTGCGTGACCCGGCTGAGCAGCAGGCCCCACGCGGCTTGGACCACCGTGTTCATGGTGACGCCGTGCCGGGCGGCCAGGGCCGCGAGCGATGCCACGGTCTCGCGCGGCATCATCAGGGACACCTTCTGCGGCACCACGGGGAGCCGGTCGGGGTCGGCGGGCGCCAGCAGGGTCGGTCCGTCGAGACCTGCCAGCTCCTGTGCCCACGCCTGCTCCGATGCGGCCCGGTCCTGGGCGGTGAGCCAGGTCAGGTAGTCGCGGTACGGGAGGACGGCGGGCAGAGCGGTCGCGTCGCCCCCGGCGGCGTAGACCCGCATCAGCTCGGCGATGAGAATCGGGGTCGACCACCCGTCCAGCAGGAGGTGATGGAAGGTCATCACCAGCCGGTGCCGGCCGGGCGCCGAACGCAGCAGCGCGCAGCGCACCAGGGGCGGACGGCCGAGGTCGAACCGCTGTGCGGCAGCTTCGGCCATGATGCGGGCCGTTTCGGCCGTGCGGTCGGCGTCGCCGAGGACACTGATGTCGTGCTCGGCCCAGGGGAGTTCGATACCGTCCAGAAGGAACTGCACCGGGTGCGTGAGCCCCTCGTGGGCGAAGCCGACGCCCAGGTTCTCGTGCCGGCGCAGCAGGGCGAGCACGGACGCACGCAGGGTCGCCGCGTCGAGCTCCCCTTCGAGGTCGAGCCCGAACTGCACGGTGTAGACGTCCGGTCCGAGGTCGTTGTACAGCGTGTGGAAGACCAGTCCCTCCTGGAGGGGGGTCAGCGGGAGGACGTCGACCAGTGCGGCCCGGCCGTTCTCCAGCTGCTCGATCTCCTGCTGCGTGAGCCGTACGAGCGGGAAGTCCGCCGGGGTGCGGCCACCCGTCCCGGGGCGCCCGGCGTGCGTGACGAGCGCTTCCAGGGCCAGCTGCCACGTCTCGGCGAGATCTTGGACGTCGTCCTCGGTGAACAGGGCCTCCGGCCAGGTCCAGCGGGCGGACAGCCGCGACCCGTCGGCGTGACCGGTGAGGGTCACGTCGAGCCCGAGCGCATGTGACATCGGCGCGTCCGGGTGGTCACCGGTCCCGAAGGAGGCTGTGGTATCCAGGTGGTCCTCGTAGGTGAAGCGGATCTGCGGGCCCGCGTGGCGGGCGAGCAGCGGCACCGTCTGCGGGTTGAGGTGGCGCAGCAGGCCGTAGCCCACGCCGTCGCCGGGGATCCCGGCGAGCTGCTCCTTGATCCGCTTCAGGGCGGCGCCGATCTGCTCACCGCCGGCGAACGCCTCGGCCCGCTCGGAGACGGCGGCGTCGAGCCGTACGGGATAGGCGGCGGTGAACCAGCCGACCGTGGGCGAGAGATCCGCGCCGGGCGGGGCCGTGCGCCGGCCGTCCGCTTCCAGGCCGACCAGCACGCCGCCCGCCGCGTCCTGGCCACGCCGGGCCCGCCAGTCGGCGACCGCGACGGCGAGCGCCGTCAGCAGCACCTCCTCCACGCCGGTGCTGAACCGCTCGGCCACGTCGGTGAACAGCGGGGCGGTCTGCGCAGCGGACAGCTCAAGCCCGATGCTGCGGGCGGTGCGGACCAGATCACGGGCCGGGTCGAGGGGCCGGGCAGCAGGCAGCGGGTCGGGTGCGGCCAGCAGGCCGTCCCACACCGCCAGTTCCTCCAGCAGGCCCGGGTCGGCGGCCTCGGCGGCCAGCCGCTCGGCCCACTGGCGGTAGCCGGCGCCGGCGGGCCGGGGGCTGCCGTCCCAGAAGGCCGCCAGGTCTGCCGCCAGCACGCGCAGGGACGTGCCGTCCGCTGCCAGTTGGTGCACGACCAGCAGCAAGCGGTGGCTGCCACCGGTACCGGCGTCGAACCAGACGGCCTGCAGCATCACGGCGTCCTCCGGTGCGAGCGCGGACCGGGCGGCGGCGGCCTGCTCCTGTACCACCGTGTCGATGTCGTCGTCGGCCAGGCCCGCCACGTCGACGCGGATGAGGGCGATGTCCACGGCGGTCCGGGGCAGGGCCTCCAGGCTCCACAGCAGGTTGCCGACGCGGCGGGTGAGCCGCAGCCGCAGCGCGTCGTGCCGGTCGGCCAGGGCCCGCAGGGCCGCGGTGATCCGCTGCTCGTCGCAGTCGGCTGGCAGCGGCAGCAGCACCTGCCGGCTGATCCGGTCGACCGGGCCGCCGCGCTCGCGCAGCCGGTGCATGGCCGGGGTGAGCGGGATCTCGCCCAGGCCCGCGTCGGCGTCCGCCGGGCCGCTGTCGTCCGCCAGTGAGGTGGTGGCCGCGGCCAGTTCCTCCACGGTGCGGTGGCGCAGCACGTCGGCGGCGGTGAACTCGAGGCCCGCCTCGCGGGCCCGGCTCACCAGCTGAATGGAGACGATGCTGTCACCGCCCAGTTCGAAGAAGCTGTCGTCGATGCTGACACCGGTCACCCCGAGCAGCTCGCCGATGAGCCGGCAGAGCTCCCTCTCCTTCGCGTCACGCGGCGAGCGGCCTTCGGGCCGCGTCCCGAGGTCGGGCTCGGGCAGCGCCTTCCTGTCCACCTTGCCGTTGGGGCTGAGCGGCAGTTCGTCGAGCGTGGTGTACGCGACGGGCACCATGTAGTCGGGCAGGCGCGCGGCGAGGTGCTCGCGCAGCAGCGCCGGCTTGGGGGCCCGGGATCCCTTGGTGACGACGTACGCGAACAGCTGCTGCCGGCCCGAGGAGTCCTCGTGGACGACCACGGCGGCCTCGGCGACCTTCGGGTAGGCGGCCAGCGCCGCCTCGATCTCGCCGAGCTCGATGCGGAAGCCGCGCAGCTTGACCTGGTCGTCGGCGCGACCGACGAACTCCAGCTCGCCGCCGGCCGTCCAGCGTACGAGGTCGCCGGTGCGGTAGAGCCGGCCGCCGGGAGCCCCGAAGGGGTCGGCCACGAACCGCTCGGCCGTCAGCGCCGGCCGGTTCAGATAGCCGCGGGCCAGGCCCTCGCCGGCGATGTACAGCTCGCCCGGCACGCCGGCCGGTACGGGCCGGAGCGCCTCGTCGAGGACGTACACGCGGGCGTTCCACAGCGGGCGGCCGATCGGCGGCAGGGCCTCGTCGGAGAGCGGACCGCTCATGGTGGCGTACACCATCGCCTCGGTCGGCCCGTAGGCGTTGACCAGTCGGCGTCCGGCCGACCAGCGCGCGGCCAGGTGCGGCGGGCAGGGCTCGCCACCGGTGACCATGGTGCGCAGCGTGGCCAGTTCGGCGTCCGGCAGCGTTCCGATCACGCCTGCGGTCGTGTGCAGGTGCGTGACGCCGTGCCCCTCGATCAGCTCGGCAAGATGCGCTCCCACGGGCGCCCCGTGCCCCTCGGGCAGGATCAGCGTGGCGCCGCCCAGCAGGGCCAGCACCAGGTCGCCCATGGAGACGTCGAAGCTCGGCGAGACGGCTTGCAGAACGCGGGCATGCCGGTCATCGAGCAGGTGCTCCGTCTGTGAGCCGATCATGCTCGCGAATCCGGTGTGGGTGACCACGACGCCCTTGGGCCGGCCGGTGGAGCCCGAGGTGTAGATGACGTAGGCGGGGTGCGTCGGCCTCAGCGGGGCCGTCCGGTCGCGGTCGGCCGGGTTGCCCGGGTCCGCGGCCTCCAGAGCGGCGCGCGTGGCGGGCTCATCGATCACCAGGGCACCGGCCGCCCAGGACTGCTCGCCCTCGGCGACCGCCCGGGTGGTCAGCACCAGTGCGGGCTGTGCGTCCTCGAGGATGAACGCGATGCGCTCGGCCGGGTATCCCGGGTCGACGGGCAGATAGGCCGCGCCCGCCTTGAGCACGCCCAGAGCCGCCACGATCCAGTCCACCGACCGCGGTACGGCTACGGCCACCCGGTGCTCGGGGCCGACGCCCCGCTCGATCAGATGGCGGGCCCACCGGTTGGCGCGGGCGTTCAGCTCGCCGTAGGTGAGCGAGGTGCCGCCCGCGACGAGTGCCACCTGCCCGGGGTCGCGCTCGGCCTGTGCCTCGAACAGGGCGGGGAAGGTCTCCGCCACCGTCGCGCGCTCGGTGTCGTTCCACTCGACGAGCACCCGGTGCCGCTCCTGCGGCGACAGCAGGTCGAGCTGGGTAACCGGCCGCTGCGGGTCGGCGGACGCCGCGTCCAGCAGCGCGACGAAGCGGCGCATCAGCGCCTCGACGGTGCTCTGGTCGAACACGTCCGTGCGGTAGTCGGCGCGGCCGCGCAGCCCGGCGGGTGCGCCGTCCTCGTCGAAGGTCTCGCCCAGTTCCACACCCAGTTCGAGCTTGGACGAGGCGAGGTCGACGGACTCCACGCTCACCGTCAGGCCCGGCAGCTCCAGCCGGGGCACCGTGTTGTTCTGGAACGACAGGAACACCTGGAACAGCGGGCTGTGCGCCATCGAGCGTTCGGCGCCCAACAGGTCGACGAGCCGCTCGAAGGGCACGTCCTGGTGGGCGTAGGCCGCGAGGTCGGCGGCGCGGACGCGCGCCAGCAGCTCGGCGAAGGTGGGGTCGCCCGAGACGTCGGTACGCAGCACCAGCGTGTTGACGAAGAAGCCGACGAGGTCCTCAAGGGCTTCGTCCATGCGGCCCGCGACGGCGGTGCCGATCGGAATGTCGTTGCCGGATCCCAGCCGGGACAGCAGCGTGGCGAGACCGGCCTGCACGACCATGAACAGGCTGACCTGGTGCGCGCGGGCGAGCTCGGCGAGTCGGGCGTGCAGGTGCGCGTCCACGGTGAAGGCGATGGCCCCGCCATGGTGGCTCACCTCGGCCGGGCGTGGCCGGTCGGTGGGCAGCACCAGCTCCGCAGGTGCGCCGTCCATGGTGCTCTCCCAGAAGTCCAACTGCCGGGATATCAGGCTGTCCGGGTCCTCCTCGCTGCCCAGCAGCTCCCGCTGCCACAGCGTGTAGTCCGCGTACTGCACGGGCAGTGCGGCGAACTGCGGGGTCCGGCCGTCCTTGCGCGCCGTGTAGGCCGTGGACAGGTCCTGGGCGAGCGGGGCGTTGGACCAACCGTCGGTGGCGATGTGATGGACGTTGAGCAGCAGGACGTGCTCGGTGGCGGACAGAGCGAACAGGGTGGCGCGCAGCGGCAGGTCGCTCGCGAGGTCGAAGCCCCGCTCCGCGGCCGTGCGCATCGCCTCCGCCAGGCCGGCCTCGCCGGTCTCGACGATCTCCAGGGGGACGGCGGCGTCGGCCGGGGCGAGGATGTGCTGCCGCGGCGTGCCGCCCTCCTCCGCGAAGACCGTGCGCAGGCTCTCGTGGCGGGCGACGAGATCCGCCAGGGCGGCAGTCAGCGCCTGCCGGTCGAGTGTGCCGGACAGCCGGATGCCGATGGGGATGTTGTACGTGCTGGTCGCGCCCTCCAGCCGACCGAGGAACCACAGGCGACGCTGGGCGTACGACAGGGGGATGGCCGACGGCCGCTCGCGCGTCGCCAGCGGGGGCCGGCCGCCGTTGTCCCGGGAGACCTTCGCGGCGAGCAGGGCCGGGGTGGGGGCGTCGAAGACGGCCCGTACGTCCACCTCGGCGCGGAAGGCCGACCGGACCCGGCTGAGCAGCCGGACCGCGCTGAGGGAGTTGCCGCCGAGCTCGAAGAAGTCGTCGTCCACGCCCACCTGCGGCACGTCGAGGACCTGCGCGAACAGGCCGCACAGGATTTCTTCCTGCGGGGTGCGGGGCGCGCGGGCGGCCGGCGCGGCGGCGAAGTCCGGTGCCGGCAGGGCGGCGCGGTCGAGCTTGCCGTTGGGGGTGAGCGGCAGCCTGTCGAGGACGATGACCGAGTCGGGGACCATGTACACCGGCAGGGTCGAGGCGAGCTCTTCACGCACCGCCTGCTCGCCGATGGTCTTTCCGGGGGCGGCCACGACGTACGCCACCAGCCGCGCGCTGTCCTGCTGGTCGGTGCGGACGACGACCGCCTGCTCGGCGACGCCCGGATGGGCGGCGATCGCGGCGGCGATCTCGCCGAGTTCGATGCGGTGGCCCCGCACCTTGACCTGGTCGTCGGCGCGGCCCACGAAGACCAGATCACCGTCGGGCTGCCGGCGCGCCACGTCGCCGGTGCGGTACATCCGCTCGCCGGCCGGGCCATAGGGGTCGGCGACGAAACGCTCGGCCGTCAGGCCGGGGCGGCCCAGGTAACCGCGGGCCAGGCACGGGCCCGCAACGTACAGCTCGCCTGCCACGCCCACCGGTGCGGGCCGCAGGTTCGCGTCGAGCACGTAGACGCGTACGTTGCCCTGCGGGCGGCCCATGGGGACCGGACCCTGGGCCACGAGGGCGCCCGGCGCGATGCGGTACTCGGTGACGTTCACGGTGGCTTCGGTGGGCCCGTACACGTTCCAGACGGTGGCCCGCGGGTGGCACTCGCGCCACTGCGTCAGTGCTTCACCCACCAGCGCCTCGCCGCCGAGCAGGAGTTCGCCGTCCGGTGAGTACGCCTGCGGGAGCGCACCGAGCAGCGGAAGGTGGCTGGGCGTGGCTTTCATGAAGGTGCAGGGGGTGGCCGCGAGCCGCGCCGAGACGGTGGCGTCCTCCTCGAGGGCGCCGATCAGGACGGTGCCGCCGACCGTCAGCGGGGTGAACAGGGCGGTGACGGTGAGGTCGAAGGCGACCGGCGAGTGCAGCAGCGCCAGCCCGGACGCCCCGGGGTAGACGAGTGCGGTCCAGACCAGGTAGTCGACGACCGAGCGGTGCGTGACTACCACGCCCTTGGGCCGCCCGGTGGAACCGGAGGTGTAGATGACGTACGCCGGGTGGGCTGCGAGCAGCGGGACGCGGCGGTCCTCGTCACCGGGGTCGGTGGCGGAGTGCCGGGCGATGGCCGCGGCCGTGGCCGCGTCGTCGACCAGCACGCGTTCGATGCCGTCGGCCGGCAGCGCGGCGGCCGCCGTCCGGTCGGTCACCAGCAGCCGCGGCGCGGAGTCCGCCAGCATGAAGCGGATGCGCTCGTACGGATAGGACGGATCCACGGGTACGTAGGCGGCACCGGATTTGAGGACCGCCAGCAGGGCGACGACGAGTTCCGCCGACCGCTCCATGGCCACGGCGACGAATCGCTCCGGTCCGGCACCGCGGGCGATGAGTTCCCGGGCGAGCCTGTTGGCCCGCTCGTTGAGCTCCCGGTAGGTCAGCTCGTCGGGGCCGGACGCCAGGGCGACCGCGTCGGGCGTACGCTCCGCCTGCTCCTGGATCAGCTCGGGGACGACCGCTTCGGACACGGGTACCTCGGTGCCGTTCCAGCCGGACGTCAGCTGCCGCAGCTCGGCGGCGTCGATGGTGTCGAGCCGCCCGACGGGCAGGTCCGGGGTGCCGGCGACGGCTTCCAGCACCCGGCGCATCTGCCGGGTGACGGATGCGGCCGTCTCCTCGTCGAAGAGGTCCGGGCGGTAGTACCAGTTGAGGACCGTCCGCTGGTCGTCGTGCATCACCACCATGCCGAGCGGGTAGTGGTTGTCGCCCCGGGTGTCCACTTCGGACAGGGCCAGGCCGTGCACCGGCTCCTGAACGCCGTCTTTGTCGGCGGGGAAGTTCTCGAAGACCACGGCGGTGTCGAACAGGGTGCCGACGCCGACCAGTTGCTGGAGGTCCGCCAGGCCCAGGTAGTGGTACGCGAGGAGCTCGACGCGCTGTTCCTGTACCCGCGACAGGGTGTCGATCAGGGAGGCGGACGGGTCGAGCCGCACCCGCACGGGCACCGTGTTGCTGAACAGCCCCACCATCGACTCGACGCCCGGCAGCTCCGGCGGACGCCCGGACACCGTCTCGCCGAACAGGACGTCGTCGCGGCCGGTGAGCCGGGACAGCACGATGCCCCACGCGCCCTGCACGACGGCGTTCATGGTGAGCCCGTGGGCGCGGGCTCGTGCGACGAGCCCGGCGGACAGCGGTGCCGGCAACTCGTCCACGATCCGTCCCGGCAACACCGCCTCCTTGGCGCCCGCTTCCGGCGCGACCAGCGTCGGCTCGTCCACTCCGGCGAGCGCCGCGCGCCAGGCTCCCTCCGCCTCCGCCCGGTCCTGCGCGGCCAGGTAGGCGAGGAAGTCCTTGTAGGGGGCGACCGGGGGCAGCGTGGCGGGGTCGCCGCGGTGGCCGTACAGCTCGAAGAGCTCCGCCGCCAGAACAGGCGCGGACCAGCCGTCGAGCAGCAGGTGGTGGGCGGCGAACAGCAGCCGGTGCGTGTCCTGCGCGAGCCGGATGAGGGTGAAGCGCAGCAGCGGCGGCTGCTGCGGGTCGAAGCGGCGCCTGCGCTCCTCGGTCAGCATGCGTTCCAGGGCGGCCGTCTGCTCGGCCTCGCCCATACCGCTGAGGTCCGTCTCGTTCCACGGGAGGTCGGCGCCGGCCGGGATGAGCTGCACGGGGCGGCCGTCGCTCGTGTAGTGAAAACCCGCCCGCAGGCTGTCGTGCCGGGCGAGCAGCGCGCGCACGGCGGCGCGCAGTGCCGTGACGTCGAGGTTCCCTCGCACGTCGATGGCGAGCCGGGTGATGTAGACGTCCTCGGTCTGCTGGTCGTACTCCGTGTGGAAGAGCAGGCCCTCCTGCAGCGGCGAGAGCGGCAGCACGTCGGTCAGCCCGGGCTGCGCCGCCTCCAGGCGGTGGATCTCCTCCTGCGAGAGGGAGACCAGCGGCAGATCGGAGGGGGTGAACCCGCCCGCCGCCGGCAGTCCCGCATGGGTGACGAGCGCCTGGAGGATCCGCAGCCAGGCCTGAGCCAGCTCCCGTACGTCCTCCTGCGCGAGCAGTTCCTTCGGCCAGGTCCAGGTGGCACTGAGGCGCGGCCCGTCACTGTGTGTCTCCGTCACGGCGTTGACGACGAGGGTGTAGGGGAGGGCGGTGGCCTGGTCGGCGCCGCCGCCGAGCCCGGCCGTGTTCCCGTCGTCGGCGATCCCCAGGTGGCCCAGGTAATTGAAGCCGATCTGCGGCTCGGCGTGCTTGGCCAGCGCGACGGCGGTACGGGGGTTGAGGTAGCGCAGCAGGCCGTAGCCGATGCCGTTGTCGGGGATGGCGCGCAGCTGCTCCTTGACCGCCTTGAGCGCCGTGCCCAGCGCCGGCCCCGCGGCCTCGATGTCCTCGGCCGACACGGTGCCGGGGTCGAGCCGCACGGGGTACAGGCTCGTGAACCAGCCGACGGTGCGGGACAGATCGACGTCGTCGGCGATCTCCTCGCGGCCGTGTCCCTCAAGACCGACGAGCACCGCGGACGCCTCACCGCGGCCCAGGTGGCGCCGCCAGCCGCCGACGGCGACCGACAGGGCCGTCAGCAGTACGTCATTGATTCCCGCGCGGAATGCGGCGGGCACCTTGCCCAGCAGCGGCTCCGTGATGTTCGCGGGCAGCTGCACGCTCAGGTGTCCGGCTCCGGCGAGAGTGTCCCGGGACGGGTCCAGGGGCCGCTCGGTCAGCAGCGGGTCGGGCGTGGACAGAATGTCCCGCCACAGGGTGAGCTCCCGGATGCGGCCCGGCTCACCGGCTGCGGCCGTGAGGTGCTGGGCCCAGCGGCGGAACGAGGTGCCGACGGGCTCCAGCTCCACCGGACGCCCGGCGAGGACCGCGGCGAGTGCCTGCTCGAACTCGGGCAGGAGGATGCGCCAGGAGACGCCGTCGACGGCGAGGTGGTGGACGACCAGCAGCAGCCGGCCGACAGTACGCGGTCCGGCGTCGAACCACACGGCCTGAAGCATCGTTCCGGCGTCCGGGGCGAGCCGGTTCTGGGCGGCGGCGAATTCCCGCTCGGTCACCTCGGTGAGTGCCTCGCCCTCCAGCCCGACGGCATCGACGCGGTGCAGGCACGTCCCGGCCTGGACCGCCCCGCGCGGGGCGACCTCAAGGGCCCACTCGTCGGTGTCCTCGATGCGGGTCAGCCGCAGCCGCAGCGCGTCGTGGTGGTCGAGGAACACCTGCAGCACGTCGGTGAGCTGCCGGGCCCCCAGTCCGACGGGGACGGGGACGGCCATCGCCTGGTTGAAGTGGTCGACGGGCCCACCACGTTCACCCAACCAGTGGATGACCGGGGTGAGCGGCACACCACCGACCCCGTCGTCCGCCGAGCGCCGAACGGGCTCGGCCGCTTCCTCGGCGACGGCGGCCAGCGCTTCCACGGTTTTGTGTGTGAATACATCACGCGGGCTGAACTTCAGCCCCGCCTTGCGGGCCCGGCCCACCAACTGAATCGAGATGATGCTGTCACC
>NZ_JBEZYL010000035.1:0-17880 GCF_040638465.1 Streptomyces sp. NPDC026206 | reverse complement strand
GGGACCCGTTCGACCCGGTTGCCAACATCACCGCGTCGTGTAACTACGCGGCCGGCAAGTACGGCTCGATGGACAACGTCAACTCCGCCTACTGATCCCCCAGGCGCACACCGACGCGAAAGGGCGGCGGCACCCCACTCGGGTGCCGCCGCCCTTTCGGTACGTCCACCGTCCCGCTGAGCGACCCAGGGGCCGTGGCGGCTTCCGGCCGTGGGGCTGAACTGCCCGTTGAGAAACGTGAGGTGTGGACACACCGCACCTGACAGCCCGACAATTCCCTCATGACGTCTCTTGAGTTCCGTACGCAGGTGACCCGGCCGTCGGAGGCCGAGCGGGACCGGGCCATCGAAGTGCTGCGGAACGGCACCGGTGAGGGCCGGATCTCCCACGACACGTTCATGCGCCGCATGCACATCGTCCTCACCGCCGGCACCCGTGCCGAGATCGCCGTCACCACGGCCGACCTGCCCACCCACGGGCGCCTCTCGGGGATCGCCCTGCGCACGGTGGCCCTCCTGTCGGCCCTGCCCGTCCGCCTGCGCGGCGCCTGGCGCACCGCACGGCTGCCCGGGCTGCGCCTTCCCGAGCCCGGGGCGAAGCCGCTGTACATCGGCCGGTCCCCGCTGTCCGACCTGCGCTTCGACGACGGCACGGTCTCCCGCCGGCACGCCGAACTGCGCTACCTGGACCACCAGTGGCGCCTGTCCGACCTCGGTTCGCGCAACGGCACCTTCGTCAATGGCGTGCGCATCGCCGGCACCGTGTGCGTCCGCCCCGGCGACCATGTCGCCTTCGGCAACCTCGACTTCCGTCTGTCCGCCTGACGCGCCTCAGCCCTTCGCCGCTGCTACGAGCTCGGCCGTGGTCACCACCTCGGCGAACCCCCCGCCCTGCAGCGTCACCGCGGTCGCCCTGGCCAGCTCCTCCGCGCTCAGCTGCCATCCGTAGGGCCCGGTCAGGTCGAACGTGTGCGTGGCATCCAGTGCGAACAGCACCTCGTACCCGAGGTTTCCGCCCATGCGGGCCGTGGTCTCCGCGCACATGTTGGTCTGGATGCCGCTCACGACGAACTGCCGGATGCCCTGCGCCTCGAACCACTCCCGCAGATCCGGCGTGCCGTAGAAGGCGGAGTTCACCGTCTTGGTGACGAAGAGCTCGGGCCCCTCGCCCCTGCCGCGCCTCTCCGCCACGAAGTCCTTGAGGTCGTTGCCCTCCTGCCCGGCGCGCAGGGGCGAGCCCGGCTTCGGCGAGTCGTGCCGTACGAAGACCACCGGGCGCCCGGACGTCTGCCACGCGTCGAGCAGTGCCGCGATGTTGTCCTCCGCGTCCGGGTTGTCCCGGGGGCCCCAGAACTCCGGGTCGTCGAAACCCTTCTGTACGTCGATGACGACCAATGCCGCGTTGCTGTGAAGCTCTCGTTCGTTCATGACCACGATCCTGCCGTCGCCGGCGGGCCCCGCACAGTGGCAGCGCTGCCCCTGATCGATGGCTTTCTGCCATACTCGGCGCCATGCCTGCCTACCGCGTGGCGCTGCTCGCCTTCCCCAACATCCGGTCTTTCGACGTCAGTGTCATCACCGAGGTGTGGGGTCCGGACCGTACCGACCGCGGAGTGCCCGCCTTCGAGCTCCGCCGCTGCGCCGCGGACCGCACCCCGGTCACCATGCCGGGCGGGCTCAGCCTGGCACCCGACCGCACGCTCTCCTGGCTCGACCGCGCCGACCTCGTCGTCGTCCCGGGCATCGTGGATCCGCGGCTGCCGGCCCCGCCGGCGGTGCTCGACGCCCTGCGCCGGGCCCACGCGCGGGGCATCCCCGTCGCCGCGCTGTGCGCCGGCGCGTTCGTCCTCGCCCAGGCCGGGCTTCTCGACCGGCGGCGTGCCATCACCCACTGGAGCCTCACCGATCTCCTCCAGCGGCAGTACCCGGGCATCACCGTCGTCCCCGACGCCCTCTTCATCGAGGCCGCGGCCGATGTCTGCGGCGGTTCGCCGGCCGCGGTCGGCGGGGGCATCGCACGGGGCGCCATCTGGACGTCCGCGGGCACCGCCGCCGGCATCGACCTGTGCCTGCACCTCGTCCGCAGCGACCACGGCGCCGAGACGGCCGCCACCATCGCCCGCGTGATGGTCACCGCGCCCTTCCGCAGCGGCACCCAGGCCCAGTTCATCGAGCGGCCCACCGCGCCCGGGGACCGCGGCGCCGACGCCCTCGCCTCCGTGCGCGAGTACGCCCTGCGCCACCTTCACGAGCCGCTGCCGGTCACCGCCCTCGCGGCCCGCGCGGGCATGTCACCGCGCTCGTTCGCCCGTCACTTCACGGCGACCACCGGCACCACTCCGGCTCGCTGGCTGCTCGACCAGCGCCTGGCGGCCGCCCAGAAATTCCTGGAGCGCACCGACCTCCCCATGCCCGAGGTCGCCCGCCGCACGGGCTTCGGCAGCGAGGTCACCATGCGCCAGCACTTCGCCGCCCGCCTCGCCACCAGCCCCCGCGACTACCGCGCCGCCTTCTCGGCCAGAGCCCAGGGGTGAGGAGAGGGCGTGACGGGCCGGGGCGTCCGGGCGCGTCCGGCCTCAGGCGTGACTGAGCGTGCCCCAGACGCGGGCCACGCTCTCCACGTGCGCGGCGGCCTGGGCGTGGCCCGCGCGGGCCACGGCCGGCCGGCGGCTCTGGTCCAGCGGGTTGCGGCCGAACGCGCGGCGTGCGGCGCTGTCCGGTGTCAGCAGGGCGACCTCCGCGCCTTCCCTCCTCAGTTCGCCCGCCTGTCCGGCCGCGTCCGGGCCCGGCCCGTGGGCCTTGACCATGGGGGCGAGCGCCACGACCCTGCGATGGCCTGCCGCCAAGTGGACATTGGCGGGTGACCAGATGCCGCCGTCGATCCACCGCCGTCCCCCGATGGCGATGGGTGGCCAGATACCCGGCACCGCACAGCTCGCGGCGACCGCCCGGTGCAGGGCGAGGCCGCTGTCGGGGCCGAAGAGGGACAGCTCACCCGAGTACGAGTCGACGGCGGCGACGCGCAGTCGCCCGCCGGGCCAGTCGCTCACCGGCAGCAGCACGTCGACGGCCTCCAGGGCCTCGGCCTCGGTGATGGTGCGGGCGGCCAGCGCCATCCGCCCGATGCGCTTCCTCGACGTCCGGGGGTTCCGGGAGCCGAGCACCGCCCACAGGAACCTGACGGTCGTGCCGAGGCCGATGCCGAGCTCGATCTCTTCCCGGTGCCCGGCCAACTCCCGTTCGTAGAGCTCGCCTACGGTCGGTCCCGCCAGCAGCCGCACGCCGTTGATCGCGCCCGCGGACGTGCCGATCACCGTGCCGGCCGTGGTGAGGTCGATGCCGGCGTCGGCGAGCCCGGCCAGCATGCCGATCTCCCACGCCGCGGCGGTGTACCCGCCACCGCCCAGCACCAGTGCCGTCGTGTTCGCCATGCCGCCTGCCTCTCACGTGACGTCGGCGCCGTACCGCACCGCATCGGAGGACGTAACCGGAACCGGGGAGTAGCCCCCGGTTCGCCCCGATAAACGTAGCACCGAAAACGGGGAGTAGTCCACGGTTGTGTCGGAGGGTGGGGCCGCGGCCCAGGGGCCGGCCTTTCGTCGCCCCTTCGGGAAGGCCGCCGACTGCCTCGAACGCCGAATTCAAGCCATGCGTGGCTGAAGGTCAACGGCCTTGTCCCTAAAGCGAATTGACTGTGTCGGCGAAGTAAAACGTGACAGTAGTTGTCACGCACACCCGTCCAATTTGCCGCCGTTCAGAGGGATTTGCATTTACGTAAGGGCGTTGCGTATGTCACACCTCCGGGTGAAGGTTGATCTGGGCGCGTCAATCCTGACAGGGTTTCGAACACCCGGAAGCGGATCTTCCTCCGCGCCGGGTGCGTTGTGCGACAACGCGCGATCCCCCCCACAACCGCACGAGGAGGAACCCCTCGTTATGGCAAACCACAAGCGCACCGGCAAGCGACGGCTCGTACTGGCGATATCCGCCGCGACGGCGGTCACGGCCGGAGCCACCCTGTTGACGCTGCCCGCCGGTGCCGCGGCTCCCGCCGAAGGGAAGGTCTACGGCATGGATGCCAAGGACGCCGTCGACGGCAGCTACATCGTCATGCTCAAGGACAGCAAGAACGCCGCCGGCGTCCACTCCGCCGCCACCGAAGGCAAGGACCTCGCCGAGCGGTACGGCGGCAAGCTGAACCGCACCTACACCTCGGCCGTCAACGGCTTCTCGGCCAGCGGCCTCGACCGGGACGAGGCCAAGCGGCTCGCCGCGGATCCCTCCGTCGCCAAGGTCGTGCAGAACCACCGCTTCAGCATCAACGCCACCCAGGAGGCCCCACCCTCCTGGGGGCTCGACCGGATCGACCAGGCGGAGACGAAGGGCGACGGGAAGTACACCTATCCGGACGGCGCGGGTGAGGGTGTCACGGCCTACGTCATCGACACCGGAGTGCGCATCAGCCACAAGGACTTCGGCGGTCGCGCGGCGTACGGATTCAACGCCGTCGACAACAACGACAAGGCCGAGGACGGCAACGGCCACGGCACGCACGTGGCGGGCACCATCGCCGGCGCGGCGCACGGCGTCGCCAAGAAGGCCAGAATCGTCGCCGTCCGCGTCCTGGACGCGCAGGGCTCCGGCACCACCGAGCAGGTGGTCGCCGGAATCGACTGGGTCACCAAGAACCACAAGGGCCCCTCCGTCGCCAACATGAGCCTCGGTGGCGGAGCGGACGAGGCACTCGACGCGGCCGTGCAGAAGGCCATCGCCTCCGGCGTCACCTTCGCCGTCGCGGCGGGCAACGAGTCCACCGACGCCGGCAAGGGCTCCCCGGCCCGGGTGAAGGAGGCGATCACCGTCGCCTCCACCACCAAGGACGACCAGCAGTCCGACTTCTCCAACTTCGGCAGCGTCGTCGACCTCTACGCGCCGGGCTCGGACATCACCTCCGACTGGAACGACAGCGACTCCGGCACCAAGACCATCTCCGGTACGTCCATGGCGACTCCGCACGTCGTGGGGGCCGCCGCGCTCTACCTCGGTGGCCACAAGGACGCCACCCCGGACCAGGTCTCGAACGCGCTGACCAAGGGCGCCACGGCGGACAAGGTCACCCGGCCCGGCGCCGGCACCCCCAACAAGCTGCTGAAGGTCGTCCCGTAATCCGGGCTCACGCCCCGGGCCGGCCGTCATTCCCCTCCCCGGAGTGATGGCCGGCCGCGCATGTGAGCGGTCCGCAGCCGGAAGGGTTTCTCCGCCGCCAAGCGGGGAACCCGGATTTTATGGTGCAAATCGGCTACACGATGATGACCGAGCAAGCGGGCCCCCGGGACCTCGTCGAACACGTGGTGCAGGCGGAGAAGGCGGGGTTCGACTTCTCCGTCACCTCCGACCACTACTTTCCGTGGCTTGCCTCCCAAGGGCACGCACCCAACGCCTGGGCCGTCCTGGGCGCCGCCGCGCAGGCCACCTCCCGTATCCCGCTCATGACGTACGTGACCTGCCCGACCACCCGGTACCACCCGGCCGTGGTCGCCCAGCAGGCCGCCACCGTGCAGTTGTTGTCCGAGGGACGTTTCCGCCTCGGCCTCGGCTCGGGCGAGAACCTCAACGAGCACGTCGTCGGTGGCGGCTGGCCTTCGGCCGGCATCCGGCTGGAGAAGCTCGAAGAGGCGGTGGGCATCATCCGGGCCTTGTTCGAGGGGCGCACCCTCACCCATCACGGTGCCCACTACGACGTCGAACACGCCAAGCTGTGGGATCTGCCCGACCGGCCCCCGCCCATCGGCATCGCCGTCTCCGGGGAGCGGTCCTGCCGCCTCGCCGGCCACCTGGCCGACCTGGTCATCGCCACCGAGCCCGAGCGGGAGCTCCTGGAGAGCTTCGACCGCCACGGCGGAGCCGGCAAGCCCCGCGTCGGCCAGCTGCCGGTCTCCTACGACCCCGACCGTGACGCGGCGATCGACCGGGCCCACGACCAGTTCCGCTGGTCGGGGCTGGGCTGGCCGGTGAACTCCGAACTGCCCCACGACGGCGCCTTCGCCTCCGCGACCGGTTCCGTCACCAAGGACGACATCGCGCAGGCCATCCCGTGCGGTTCCAAGGTGGACGACTTCGTCGAGGCGGTACGCGCCTACACCGACGCGGGCTTCACGGAGGTCGCCCTGGTACAGATCGGCGGTGACCAGCAGGCGCCGTACGTCGACTGGGCCGCCGAGGAGCTGCTGCCGGCCCTGCGCGAGCTCTGAGCAGCCGCGATGGCACCGCAGGAGGACCGCTCCGCCGCGGAGCGCACCACCGTCCCGCTCGCGGCCGTCTTCGACGTGGACGGCACGCTGGCCGACACCAACTACCTGCACGCCGTCACCTGGTGGGAGGCGTTCCACCAGGCCGGCCACCGGGTGGCGATGACCGACATCCACCACACGGTCGGCATGGGCTCGGACCGGCTGATCGACCGGCTGCTCGGCGACGACCGCGACCGGGACCAGGACGCGTCCATCAGCGCGGCCCACACGGCGGTCTACGCCACCTGGTTCGACCGGCTGGCGGCCCTCGACGGTGCGGCGGACCTGCTGCGCGCCCTCGCGGGCCGCGGCTGGACGGTCGTCCTGGCCACCTCCGCACAGGGCGCGGAGCTTCAGGCACTGCGCCGGGCGATCGACGCGGACGACGCCATCCACGACGCCACCAGCGCCGACGACGTCGCCTCCAGCAAGCCCGCCCCCGACCCGGTGCACCAGGCGCTGGAGCAGGCGGGCGTCCCGCCGGAGCGGGCGCTCTTCGTCGGGGACACGGTCTGGGACGTCCACGCAGCCGGCCGGGCAGGCGTCGGCTGCGTGGCGCTGCTGTCCGGCGGCATCGCCCGGGCCGAGCTGGAGGAGGCGGGTGCGGTCGCCGTCTACCGCGATCCCGCCGCGCTGCTCGCGGCCCTCGACGACAGCCCGTTCGGCCGTATGGAGAACGCGCTGCGGGGGGCCGGGTGACGGTACGGCACCCCTCCCAGCGGCACGGGGGCCGGCGCGGGATCTTCGAGAACTTCGCCGAGAAGGCCTCCCACTTCACCAGCTCGCGGGCGTTCTTCGCCGTCTGCTTCGTGCTGGTGGCGAACTTCGTCGCCATGCACGTCGCCGGCCTGTCCGTGGAGCTGGAACTGCTGGCCGCCGGCGCGATGACGTCGGTGACGCTGTTGCTGCTGGCGCTGCTCAAGAACTCGGAGCTGCGCGCCGAGCACGCCATCCAGCGCAAGCTCGACGCCATCGCCCGCGCGCTGCTGGAGGACCACGAGGCGGGCGAGGGCGGCGAGCGAGGTTCGGCGTACCAGGACCTGCGGGGCGCCATCCGCATGGAGGAGGAGACGTGAGGCGCCGCGTACGGGACGTCAGCAGATCCGGGGCAGCTGCTCCCCCAGGGGGAGGTCGACGACCCGCGTGCCCCCGAGGCGGGTGCGGGCCACGACCGTCCCCGGGTGGTCGCTCACGCACTCGCCGATGACGGCGGCCCCCACGCCGCAGGGGTGATCCCGCATCGCGGCGAGGACCGCCTCGGCGTGCGGGCGCGGTACGAAGGCCAGCAGGCGGCCCTCGTTGGCCACGTACAGCGGATCGAGCCCCAGGAAGCCACAGGCGTTGGCCACGGCGTCGGGGACGGGCACGCGCTCCTCGGCCAGGACGATCCCCGTGCCGGAGGCGGCGGCGATCTCGTTGAGGGCGGTGGCCACCCCGCCGCGGGTGGGGTCGCGCAGGGCGTGCAGGTCCGGGGTGACCGCGAGCATCGCGGCGACCAGTCCGCCGAGCGGAGCCGTGTCGCTGGTGACCTCCACGCCGAACTCCAGGCCCTCCCGGACGCTCATGACGGCGATGCCGTGCATGCCGACGGGGCCGCTGACGATGACCACGTCGCCGGGTGCCGCACGCTGGGGGCGGATGTCCACGCCGTCGGGGATGAGCCCGAGGCCGGAGGTGTTGAGATACACCCCGTCGCCGTGGCCCGCGTCGACGACCTTGGTGTCACCGGTGACGACGGTGACGCCCGCCGCCTCGGCCGCCGCCCCCACCGCACGGGCGACGTCCGCCACGACCGACAGGGCGGTGCCCTCCTCCAGGATGAACGCGCACGAGAGGTGGGCCGCCCGGGCCCCGCTCATCGCGAGGTCGTTGACGGTGCCGTTGACGGCGAGGTCACCGATGCTGCCGCCGGGGAAGAACAGCGGCCGCACGACATAGGAGTCGGTGGAGAACGCCAGGCGGGCGCCGCCGAGCGTCAGTGCCGCCGAGTCGGTCAGGGCCGCCAGGGTGTCGTTGCCGTAGGCGGGCACGAACAGGCGGTCGACGAGCTCGGCGGACAGCTGGCCGCCGCCTCCGTGCCCGAGCACCACGACGGGCTGGTCGCCCAGGGGCGCAGGGCAGGTCCAGGCGGCCGGGTCGAGTGTGGTCTCAGCCAACGGAACGCGTCTCCTTCGGGGCGGTGGCCGCGGGTGCGAGGCGGCGGTAGAGGTAGTAGGCGGCGCAGGCCCCTTCGCTGGAGACCATGGTCGCGCCCAGCGGGGTGCGCGGGGTGCACGTGGTGCCGAAGGCCGCGCAGTCCCGCGGCTTGATCAGCCCTTGCAGCACCTCACCGCTGCGGCAGTCGGCGGGCTCCTCGGTGACCATGGCGCCGACGCGGAAGCGGTGTTCGGCGTCGTACTCCCGGTAGGCGTCGGTGAGCCGCCAGCCGCTGCCGGGGATGGTGCCGATGCCGCGCCAGGCGCGGTCGGTGACCTCGAAGACCTCGCCGAGCATGCGCAGCGCCGCGGGGTTGCCCTCGGCACGCACGGCACGGGGGTAGGCGTTCTCCACGCGGTGCTCACCGCGTTCGAGCTGGTGGACGGTGCGGCGGATGCCTTCGAGGATGTCCAGGGGCTCGAAGCCCGTGACGACGATGGGCACCTTGAAGCGCGCGGCCAGGTCCGGGTACTCCTCGACGCCCATGACGCTGCAGACGTGCCCGGCGGCCAGGAACGCCTGCACCCGGCAGTGCGGGGAGCGCATGACCGCCTCGATGGCGGGCGGTACGCGCACGTGGGAGACGAGCAGGCTGAAGTTGCGGATCCCGAGCCGGCGGGCCTGATGAACGGTCATGGCGTTGGCGGGCGCGGTCGTCTCGAAGCCGATGCCGAAGAAGACGACCTGCCGCTCCGGTTCCCGGCGTGCGATCTCCAGGGCGTCCAGCGGCGAGTAGACCACGCGGACGTCGCCGCCCGCGCTCTTGACGCGGAACAGGTCCCGGTCACTGCCGGGCACGCGCAGCATGTCGCCGAACGAACAGAAGGTCACCTCGGGCAGCGCGGCGACGGCCAGCGCCTTGTCGATCATCTCCAGCGGGGTGACGCACACCGGGCAGCCGGGGCCGTGGATCAGCTCGATGTGCTCGGGCAGCAGCTGGTCGATGCCGTGCCGGATGATCGAGTGGGTCTGCCCGCCGCAGACCTCCATCATGGCCCACGGCCGGGTCACCGTCGCGTGGATGTCGTCCAGCAGCCGCCGGGCGAGCCCCGGGTCCTGGAACTCCGACAGGTACTTCACCGTACGTCCTCCTCCCGGTCCGTTCCCGCCTCCGCGGCGGCACGGCTCCACGCGTCGCCGAACTCCTCCTCCAGGGCGCCGATGCGCGCGAAGAGGTCGAGCGTCGCCAGGGCCGCCGCCTCGTCCAGCCGCTGCAGGGCGAAGCCGACGTGCACGATGGCGTAGTCGCCGACCTCGATGTCGGGGAGGTAGGCGAGGCAGACCTCCTTGACGGCACCGCCGAAGTCGACCCTGGCCATGCGGGTGCCGTCGCGTTCCTCAATGCCGACCACCTTGCCGGGCACTGCCAGGCACATGGGCTGCTCCTTCCCGGTCTCCCGAAGAGGGCCCGCGCTCACGGGCCCGGGAGGCGATCAGCACCTGACCCAGTGCCAGTCCTCCGTCGCCGCACGGCACCCGGTGGTGGCGTACGACCGTGAATCCGCTGCCGCGCAGCGCGTCCGTGCAGGCGTCCTCCAGGAGGGCGTTGGCGAACACCCCGCCGGAGAGCGCCACCGTCCACACGCCCGTGCTGCGCCCGGCGGCCCGGCACACGCTCACCACGGCCGCGGCGACGGCGTGGTGGAAGCGCGCGGCGACGACGGCGGCCGCGGTCCCGGCCCGCAGGTCGGCGACGGCCGCCCGCAGGACGGGCGCCGGGTCGACGAGGGCCGGCCCGCCGTCCTCGCCGGGGCGCACGGCGAAGGCGTACGGCTGCCCGCAGCCGGTCATGGCCGGCGCGGCGCAGGCCTCCAGGGCGACGGCCGCCTGCGCCTCATGACCGGCGCGGTGGCAGAGGCCCAGCAGCGAGGAGACGGCGTCGAAGAGCCGGCCCATGCTGGAGGTGGGCACGCAGGCCACCTGCCGGTCGAGCTGCCCGGCCAGCAGCCGCCGCTCCCGTTCCGTACAGGCGCTCACGCACGGCAGGCCGGTGTCCCACTCCAGGCCGGCGGCGCGCAGGTGCGACAGCGCCATCCGGCAGGGGTTGCGTACGGCCGCGTCGCCGCCGGGCAGCGGTACGTAGGCCAGGTGGGCCAGGCGCCGGTA
Organism: Streptomyces sp. NPDC026206; assembly: GCF_040638465.1. Taxonomy (NCBI): domain Bacteria; kingdom Bacillati; phylum Actinomycetota; class Actinomycetes; order Kitasatosporales; family Streptomycetaceae; genus Streptomyces; species Streptomyces sp. NPDC026206. Next base: position 7,289 of record NZ_JBEZYL010000035.1, on the reverse strand, counting down.
GCCGTCGTAGTCGGCGAGCAGCGCCTCCCCGCCCCACACGGCACCGTCGTCCCCGTATCCCGTTCCGTCGAAGGCGATCCCGATGACGGGCGCGCTGCCGTCCAGTCCCGCGTCGGCCATGGCCGAGGCGATGTGCGCGTGGTGATGCTGCACCAGGTGCAGCGGGCGCCCTCGGGCGTGCTCGCGGGCCCAGGCCGTGGAGCGGTACCCGGGGTGCCGGTCGGCCGCCAGCAGCCGCGGCCGGATGCCGGTGAGCGCGCCGAGGTGGCCGGCGGCCCGGGTGAGGGCGGCTTCGGTGGCCCTGTCACCGAGGTCGCCGATGTGCTGGGACAGCCACGCCTGCCGGCCCCGCGCCAGGCAGAAGACGTTCTTCAGGTCGCCGCCGGCCGCCAGGGACTCCGGCACGTCGAAGGGCAGCGGCAACGGCTCGGGCACGTAGCCCCGTGACCGGCGTACGGGCACGTCGGTGCCGTCGGCGCGCACGCGGACCACCGAGTCGTCGCAGGGCGCGTGGACCGGCCGGTCGTGCCAGAGCCGGGCGTCGGCCAGGCCGCCGTCCAGCAGCTCCTGCGCCTCGGTGTCGTCGGTCACGATCGGCGCGCCGGAGCGGTTGGCGCTGGTCATGACCAGCAGCTCGGGGCCGGGCGGGTCGCCGGGCAGGGCGAACAGCAGGCGGTGCACCGGGGTGTAGGGCAGCAGCACCGCGATGTCGGGGCTGCCGGGGCAGACCGCGTCGGCGAGTGGGGTCCCGGGGCCGTGCGCGGGGTCGCGGCGCAGCAGGACGGCGGGCGCCCGGGGGCCGGTGAGCAGCCGGGCCGCCGGCTCGCTCAGCGGGGCGAGGGTGCGGGCGGTGGCGAGGTCGGCGGCCATGACGGCGAAGGGCTTGCCGTCCCGCTCCTTGGCGGCGCGCAGCCGGGCCACGACGGCGGGATCGGTGGCGTCGCAGGCCAGGTGGTATCCGCCGAGGCCCTTGACGGCCACGATCGCACCCCGGGCGAGCAGTTCACGGGCCCCGGCCACCGCGGCGTCGCCCTCGCGCGGGGGCCCGCAGTGGGCCAGCCGCAGCCGTGGTCCGCAGCCGGGGCAGGCCACGGGCTGGGCGTGGAAGCGCCGGTCGCCCGGGTCGGCGTACTCGCCGGCGCACCGCGCGCACAGCGGGAAGGCCGCCATGGTGGTTGTCGCCCGGTCGTAGGGCAGGGCGGTGACGATGGTGAAGCGCGGGCCGCAGTGGGTGCAGGTGATGAAGGGGTGCCGGTAGCGGCGGTCGCGGGGATCGGTGAGTTCACGCAGGCAGGGGGCGCACACGGCGGTGTCCGGGGGAAGGCGGGTGTGCCCCCGGCCCGGACGGGAGGGCCGGATGGTGAAGCCCTGGGAGCCCAGGGCGGGAACGCGGCGGTGGGTGACCGAGGCGAGGGACGCCGGCGGCGGCGCGTGCGTGATCAGGCGGCCGAGGAAGGTCTCGACTCCCGCGGCGTCGCCCTCCACCTCGGCGACCACGCCGTCGGCGGTGTTGCCGACGTGCCCGGACAGTCCGAGCTCCTGGGCCAGGCCGTGCACGAACGGGCGGAATCCGACGCCCTGCACCGTGCCCCGCACGGTGATCCTCCGCCGGACGACGCCGGGCGCATCCGGGGGCGCGGGGCCGGGCGGCTTGTCGTGCGCGGCCGAGGGGGCGCGGGTCATGGCCGGCGCAACGGCAGGGCAGCGCTGTGGCCGGGCTTGTGGATGCTCGGTCCCGGTCCGTCGTGGCCGGCAGCGGGGGAGTGCGGATCATGGACGTGCCCGTGTTCATGCGGGTGCCCGTGCTCGTGGACGTGCCCCTTGCCGCCCTCCGGTTGTGTCGCCATGCGCGGCCGGTGGGCCAGGGCGCCGTCGGCGGCGGCCAGGACCTGCTCCACGAGGGCGTCGACGCCCTCACCGGTGCGGACCGAGGTCCGCAGCACCGGCACGCCCGGGTTCACGCGGGCGACGTTCGCGGTGAACGCCGCCTCGTCGAAGGCCACGGCAGCGGCGATGTCGGTCTTGGTGAGGACCACGAGGTGCGCCAGCCCGAAGGCCAGGGGGTACTTCAGCGGCTTGTCCTCGCCCTCGGTCACCGACATCAGCGTCACCCGCAGGTCCTCCCCGAGGTCGTAGGCGGCGGGGCAGACGAGGTTGCCGACGTTCTCCACGAACAGCAGCCGCGTGCCGCCGGGCAGCCAGCCCTCCAGGTGCGCGCGGAGCTGGGCGGCCTCCAGGTGGCACAGTCCGCCGGTGAGGACCTGTTTCACCGGGGCGCCGGAGCGCGCCAGGCGCCGCGCGTCGTTCTCCGTGGCGAGGTCCGCGGTCAGCGCCGCCACCGCCACGCCCCGGGCGCCCACCCGCACCAGCACCTGTTCCAGCAGGGCGGTCTTGCCGCTGCCGGGGCTGGAGAGCAGGCTGACCACCGTCGTGCCGCGGGCGGCCATCTCCTCGCGGACGGCTCCGGCCAGCGTGTCGTTCTTCGCCAGGACGGCCTGACGTACATCGATGACCCGGCACATCACGCGCCCGCCTCCTCCAGCTCGATTCCGGTGATCTCCAGTTCCCGGCCGCTGAGCAGGGACTCCGCCGGGCGGTCGCACCGCGGGCACCACAGGAACGGCGGGCTGCCGACGGCGAAGTCCGCCGCGCAGGCCGCACAGTGGGCGCGGGCGGGCACCTCCTCGACGACGAGCCGGGCCGTGTCCAGCACGGTTCCCTCCCGGGCCACCTCGAAGGAGAACAGCAGCGCGTCGGGGACCACGCCCGCCATCTCGCCGACGCGCAGCCGCACCGCCCTCACGCAGGCGGCGCCGTGCCGGCGTGCCGTCTCCGCCGCCCTCTCGACGATGGCGGTGGCGATGGACAGCTCGTGCATCCGCCCACCCGCTCCCGTCACGCCGGCCGTGGCAAACCCGCACGCGAGCGACGGTGCGGTACGGGCTCCACCGTGCCCGCACCACCGCCCGGCGGGCCCGTACGCCACGGCCACGGGGCCGGGCGGGCGCCGGTATTCGCCCGCGCAGCCCAATCGCGCGGGGACTTGGGCGGTGTCGCACGGCCGGGCGGCCCCCGCAGGTGACGATCAGTCAGACGGCCCGGAGCGGGCCGCGCCCCGTTGTCCCCAGCCGGAGGTCGCCGTGCGCATCCTGCTCATCGCCAGCGCGTTCAACAGCCTCACCCAGCGTGCCTTCACCGAACTGCGCGAGCGCGGGCACACCGTCGCCCTCGCCCTGGCGGACGGCGACGAGGTGCTGCGCGACGCGGTCGCCCTGCACCAGCCGGAGCTGATCGTCGCGCCGATGCTCAAATCGGCGATCCCCCGGGACATCTGGGCGCGGTACACCTGCCTGGTCGTCCACCCCGGGCCGCCCGGCGACCGCGGCCCCTCCTCACTCGACCGGGCGCTGCAGGAGGGGGAGCAGCACTGGGGGGTGACGGTGCTTCAGGCCGAGGAGGAGATGGACGCCGGCGCGGTCTGGGCCGCCGAGGGCTTCGCCGTCCCCTCCGGCGTCGGCAAGAGCGACCTGTACCGGGGCGAGGTCGCGGACGCCGCCATGAAGGCGGTACTGACCGCGGTGGGGCGGTTCGCCTCCGGCGGCTGGGCCCCCCGCCCGCAGGACGGGCTGCCGGTGCGGGCCCGCCCGTTCCTGTCGCAGAGCGAGCGCCGCATCGACTGGGAGGCGCAGGGCACCGAATCCGTCCTGCGCACACTGCGGGCCGCCGATTCGCAGCCGGGCGTACGCGACGAACTGCTGGGCGAGGAATGGTTCCTGTACGGCGGGCACGAGGAGGACCGGCTGCGCGGCACGCCCGGCCGGGTGCTGGCGACCCGGGCGGGCGCCGTCTGCCGGGCGACGGCGGATGGCGCGGTGTGGATCCCGGAGCTCCGCCGCCGGCGCGCGGCGGACGGTCCGCCCACCGTCAAGCTGCCCGCCACGCTGGCACTGGGCGACAGGCTGCCGGACGTACCGCACCTGCCCGCCCCACTGGAGCTGCCGGCGCACCGGCGGACCTGGAGCGACATCCGGTACACCGAGGAGGGCGACGTGGGGTTCGTGCGCTTCCGCTTCCCCGGCGGGGCGATGAGCGCGGTCCAGTGCCGCCGGCTGCTCGCGGCCTGGCGCTACGCCCGGTCCCGGCCCATGTCCGTCATCGTGCTGGGCAGTGAACGCGACATCTTCTCCAACGGCATCCACCTGAACGTCATCGAGGCGGCGGCCGACCCCGCCGAGGAGTCCTGGACCACTATCAACGCCATGAATGACCTGGTCGAGGCCGTCCTGACCACCACCGACCGGCTCGTGGTGGCCGCGATGCCGGGCAACGCGGCCGCGGGCGGCGCGATGCTGGCGCTCGCCGCCGACGAGGTCTGGTGCCGCTCGGGCGCGGTGCTCAACCCGCACTACCGGCTGATGGGGCTGTACGGCTCCGAGTACTGGACGTACACCTTGCCCCGGCGGGTGGGCACCGCCGCCGCCGCGGCGCTGATGGAGGAGGCCGCGCCGGTGGGCGCGGTGCGTGCCCGCGAACTGGGCCTGGTGGACCGCGTCGTCGCCGCCTCGCCCCAGGAGTTCGCGCCGGCCGTCACCCGGATGGCGGTGGAGCTCGGCGACGAGGGCGACCTGAGCGTACGGATCGGGGCGAAGAAGGCCGCGCGGGAACGGGACGAGTCGGCCAGGCCCCTGGCGGCCTACCGCGCCCAGGAGCTACGGCGGATGCGAGCCGCCTTCTTCGACCCCGGCAGCCCGTACCACGCGCTGCGGTCGGCGTTCGTCCGCAAACGGCCGGCCGAGGACGCGGCCGCACGGTGCGAGGAGCTGTCCCGGCTGCCGCACCAACACGCTCACATTGCCGCAAATGAGCCGGTATGCCAGATGTAATCTCAGCGGGCATGAGCTGCGACGGCGACACCGTCTCGGTCAGGGTGCTCGCGCTCGTCCGGAGCCTGACGCAGCAGGAACAAACCCCGCTGCCCAGCGTCGTCGTCCCCGGCTGCGAACCGCTCGTCCGTATGCGGGGCGACGAGCCCGACGCCGATGTCGGGCTCAGCGAACCCGTGCGTGCCGCCGTCGGTGAGACCGTCTTCATCCCCGCGAGAGTCGCACGGATCGCCGCGGGTGCCCTCGCCGCGGCCTTCCTGACCGTCATCGCCTTCAGCGCGCCCGACGCCGTGCGCTACATCAAGATGGAAACCATGTGAGACGGCACCGGGCGGCGCCACCCGCACAGGAGCAGGCCGAAGGGGAGTGCTGCCCCGTCGTGCGGTGGGACCACCCTCACCGCACCACCCCCAGGGAGGCGATCTGCCATGCGAGCCACCGTCTGGCACGGCAAGCGCGACGTCCGGGTCGAGACCGTCCCCGACCCCGTGATCCAGGAACCCACCGACGCGATCATCCGCATCACCTCGAGCGGGCTGTGCGGTTCCGACCTGCACCTGTACGAGGTGCTCACCCCGTTCATGACGGCCGGCGACATCCTCGGCCACGAGCCCATGGGCATCGTCGAGGAGACCGGCTCCGAGGTGCCGGACCTCTCGCCCGGAGACCGCGTCGTGGTCCCCTTCCAGATCGCCTGCGGCAGCTGTCCCATGTGCGGCGAGGGCCTGCAGACGCAGTGCGAGACTACCCAGGTCCGCGAGCACGGCATGGGCGCACAATTGTTCGGTTACACCAAGCTCTACGGTGCCGTGCCCGGCGCCCAGGCCGAATACCTGCGGGTACCGCAGGCCCACTACGGCCCGATCAAGGTGCCGCACGGCCCGGACGACGACCGGTTCGTCTACCTCTCCGACGTCCTGCCCACGGCCTGGCAGGCCGTCCAGTACGCGGGCGTCCACCCCGGCAGCAGCGTCGCCGTCCTCGGGCTGGGCCCCATCGGCCTCATGGCCTGCAGGATCGCCCGCCACCTGGGCGCGGCCCAGGTGATCGGCATCGACTGCGTGCCCGACCGGCTGGAGCGCGCCCGCGGAGAAGGCGTCGAGGTCTTCGACCTCGACGCCTTCGGCCACGAGAAGGAACTGCTGACCGCCGTCGGAGAAGTCACCGAAGGCCGCGGCCCCGACGCCGTCATCGACGCGGTCGGCACCGAGGCGCACGGCAGCCCCGCCGGACGCCTCGCCCAGCAGGCCGCGGGCCTGATGCCACCACGCTGGGCGGAGAAGCTCATGCAGCGCGCGGGCGTCGACCGCATGAGCGCCCTCCACCTGGCTATCGCCCTCGTACGCAGGGGCGGCACCATCTCCATCAGCGGCGTCTACGGCGGCATGACCGACCCCATGCCCATGCTCACCCTCTTCGACAAGCAGGTCCAGATCCGCATGGGCCAGGCCAACGTCCGCCGCTGGGCGGACGACATCCTGCCGCTGCTCACGGACGACGACCCGCTCGGTGTCGACACCTTCGCGACCCACCACCTCAGGCTCGATGAGGCACCGAACGCCTACGAGCTCTTCCAGAAGAAGGAGGAGGGGGTGCTCAAGGTGCTCTTCCGTCCGTAGCGACGCGTCACTATGAGTCGAAGAGCACGACCAAGGCCTACGGGTTGAAGATCACGCTCGCGAACCTCACGTTCCGGTCGGCCTTCTTCCCCGGCTCCAGGCGAGTCGCCGAGCCCTTGCACTTCTTGCCCGGGTACACGGCGAGCGGCTTCTTCGTGAGATTGCGGGGTTCGCTCGCCTCCTGCCCCATGTCGAGGCACTTGTGGTCCGGCGGGTTCTGGACCGAGTACAGCTTCCCCTTGGGCCCCGCCCAGTAGAACTGGCCGTCCGCGGCGGCTGCCGAGCCGGCAGGCAGCGATACGGAGAGGAGCAGGGCTCCAAGGGCGGCCACTGCAGCACGGAACAGGCGCATCAAGGCTCCTTGATCTCGACTTGATCTCGACGGCAAGACAAACGGTGTGAGCGGAGGACTAGCGCTCGAAACGGACAACGACGCTCGGCGCCCCACGACACGCATCTCCCGCCACTGCCGGGGCGGCGGTCGAATCGGGTTGACCACTCCGGAGAGGCCCGGCCCCGCACGTCCACACTCCGATGGCTGGGCGCGCACCGGGCCCTTTCCCGTGTGCGGAGGGTGTGCGCTTGTTCGCACTCAGTGCGGGCAGGGGGTGTGCCGTGTGAGGCCGCCCATAGGGCCCGGATCACCTTCCCATTCCTTTAGTAGCAAGGGGCCATGTATCGCGGCGTGGGATGGGTTCCGCAGGCGTTTTTTACGGCGTGGGGTCGTAGGTCACATGATTGCCAGGGGTTTTCGCTGCCGCTAACAATTACGGGGTCGCACGGCGCC
>NZ_JBEZYL010000034.1:0-20457 GCF_040638465.1 Streptomyces sp. NPDC026206 | reverse complement strand
ACCAAAGGACAGACCCGCCACAACCTCGCGGAAGCCCGCCAGCATCGGCTCCATCAACGGCGAGTGGAACGCGTGCGAGACCCGCAGCCTGCTCGTCTTACGACCCAGACCCTCGAAGTGCGACCGAACCGCCTCAACAGCGTCCTCCGCGCCCGAGACCACAACGGCCATCGGACCATTGACGGCCGCGACGGAAACCTCATCCGTCAGGTGCGGCAGGACCTCGTCCTCACCAGCCCCGACGGCCACCATCGCACCACCCACCGGCAACGCCTGCATCAACCGGCCACGAGCCGCCACCAACGCACACGCATCGGCGAGGGAGAACACCCCGGACACATGCGCGGCAGCGACCTCACCGATCGAATGACCGGCCACGTAGTCCGGGCGCACACCCCACGACTCCACCAGACGGAACAACGCCACCTCAACCGCGAACAAACCGGCCTGCGCGTACACCGTCTCGTTCACCAGCTCGGCATCATCACCCCAGATCACCTGGGCGACCGGCTGCTCAAGGTGCTCGTCCAGCTTCGCGCACACCGCATCCAGCGCCTCGGCGAACACCGGGAACCGGCCGTACAACTCCCGCCCCATCCCCAACCGCTGCGAACCCTGACCCGAGAACAAGAACGCAGACCGGCCCGGGCGCACGAGGCCTTCCACCACGCCCGCGGCCGCCTCACCCGCCGCCAAGGCCGACAGAGACCGCTCGGCATCGTCCGGATTCGCGGCTTGCACCACGGCGCGATACGTGAAGCTCGAACGTTCCGTTGCCAACGAGAGACCGATGTCCGCGAGACGCTGCTCGCCCCGGTGGGTCAGGTGCGAGAGCAGGCGCGCGGCCTGATCGCGCAGCGCCGTTTCGGTCTTGCCCGACAGCACCCACGGCACCACACCGGGCTCGACCGCAGGCCCGTCCTCCTCGACCAACGCCTCGATGCTCTCGGGCTGTTCCAGCACCACATGGGCATTTGTGCCGCTGATGCCGAAGGAGGAGACAGCCGCGCGCCGCGGTCGGCCGCTCTCGGGCCAAGCCGTCCGCTGCGTCAGCAGTTCGACGGCTCCGGCGCTCCAGTCCACGTGTGACGACGGCTCGTCCACGTGCAGGGTCTTCGGCAGCACACCATGCCGCATCGCCATGACCATCTTGATCACACCGGCGACACCTGCCGCAGCCTGCGTGTGACCGATGTTCGACTTCACCGAGCCCAGCCACAACGGCCGGTCCTCCGGCCGGTCCTGCCCGTAGGCCGCCAGCAGCGCCTGTGCCTCGATCGGGTCACCCAACGTCGTACCCGTACCGTGCGCCTCCACCACGTCGACATCCGCAGCGGACAACCCGCCACTCGCCAACGCCTGCCGGATCACCCGCTGCTGCGACGGACCGTTCGGCGCCGTCAAACCATTCGACGCACCATCCTGATTCACCGCCGAACCACGCACCACAGCCAACACACGATGACCGTTACGGCGAGCATCGGACAACCGCTCCAGCACCACCATGCCGACACCCTCGGACCAGCCGACGCCGTCCGCCGAGTCCGAGAATGCCTTGCACCGCCCGTCCGGGGAGAGCCCTCGCTGCCGTGAGAACTCGATGAACGTCGTCGGTGTCGACATCACCGTCACACCACCGGCGACCGCAAGCGAGCACTCCCCCGACCGCAGGGCCTGCGCCGCCAAGTGCATGCCGACGAGCGACGACGAGCAGGCCGTGTCCACGGTGACCGCCGGACCCTCGAAACCGAAGGTGTAGGACACCCGGCCGGATGCCACACTGCCCGCGCTGCCACTGCCCTGGTAACCCTCGAACTCGGGCCCCGACAACAGATTGGCGTAGTCGTTGTACATCACACCAGCGAAGACGCCCGTCTGGCTGCCCCGCAACGACACCGGGTCGATACCCGCCCGCTCCAACGCCTCCCATGTCGTCTCCAGCAGCAAACGCTGCTGCGAATCCGTCGCCAACGCCTCACGAGGACTCATCCCGAAGAAGTCAGGGTCGAACTCCCCCGCCTCCCGAAGGAACGCGCCCGAGCGGGTGTAGACCGTCCCTGTGTGGTCGGGGTCCGGGTTGTAGAGCGCCTCGACGTCCCAGCCGCGGTCGGCGGGGAACTCACCCACCGCGTCCATACCCTCGGACACCAGCCGCCACAGATCCTCGGGCGAGGACACACCACCCGGATACCGGCAGCTCATGCCCACGATCACTACCGGGTCGTCGGCCACCGGCGGCAGCACCCGCACCGGCACCAGCGCCGAGGCGTCCGCCGGTTCCGTGCCGAGCAGTTCGTCCAGCAGGAAGCCCACAAGAGCGTTCGCGTTGGGGTAGTCGAACACCGCCGTCGCCGGAAGCCGCAGCCCGGTCACCGAGCCCAGGCGGTTCCGCAGCTCAACTGCCGTCAGGGAGTCGAACCCGAGGTCCTGGAAGGCCTTGGACGGGTCCACTTCCGCGACCCCTGAGTGTCCAAGCACCAGTGCGATCTGACCGCGCACGACATCGAGCAGCAGCTCGTACCGCTCGGGCCCGGCCAGCCCCGTCAGGCGCTGCACCAGCCCGGCGGCCGCACCGGCACCGGCCGTCGCCGGCCGGCGGCCACGGCTGCGGATGAGCCCGCGCAGCAGGGCAGGGATCTCCTCCTGTGCCCGGAGGGCTGCCAGGTCGAGGCGCACCGGCAGTACGGCCGGCTCCGACCCGGACAGCGCTGCGTCGAACAGCGCCAGGCCCTGCTCCACCGACAGCGGGGGCATGCCCGCCCGGGTCATCCGCTCGACGTCGTCCTCGCTCAGCGCCCCGGTCATTCCGCCGTCCTGGGTCCAGGGCCCCCATGCCAGCGATACGCCCGGCAGATCCTCTGCTCGGCGGAACCGTGCGAGCGCGTCCAGGAAGGCGTTGCCCGCGGCGTAGTTGCCCTGGCCCGGGCTGCCGAAGGTGCCCGCCACGGACGAGAAGACCACGAACGCGGAGAGATCCAGGTCCTTGGTGGCCTCATGCAGGTTCCAGGCCGCGTCCACCTTCGGGCGCAGCACGGCCGCCAGCCGCTCCGGGGTCAGGGACCCGATCACGCCGTCGTCCAGTACACCGGCGGTGTGCACCACAGCCGAGACGGGGTGACGCGCAACGAGCCCGGCGACCGCGTCCCGGTCCGTCACGTCACACGCTTCGACGGCAACATCCGCACCCTGCTGCTTCAGCTCCGCAACCAGTTCCTCGGCGCCCTCAGCGTCCGGGCCCCGGCGGCTGACCAGCAGCAGACTCCGCACACCATGCCCGGCCACCAGGTGCCGGGCCACCACACGACCCAGACCACCGGTGCCACCGGTGATCAGCACCGTGCCGTCCGCACCCCACACCGGACCGGCAGGACTGGCCGGACCGGCCACAGCGGGCACCCGGGCCAGTCGCGGCGCCAGCACCTCACCGTCACGCACCAACAGCTGCGGCTCGTCGAGAGCAAGCGCCTTCGACAAAACCTCCGAGGCACCCTCGCCACCGCCGAGATCCACCAGACCGAACCGGCCCGGATTCTCCGCCTGCGCCGACCGCACCAGACCCCACACCGCAGCCGCAGCAAGATCCTCACCGGCCATCGCACCACGGGTGACGAACACCAGACGGGACCCCGCGAACCGCTCCTCCACCAGCCACGACTTCACCAGTTCCAGCACCCGCGACGTCACCGCGTGAACCGACTCCACCATCGCACCGGAGCCGGTCACCGACACCAGCACGATGTCCGGTACGGGTGCTTCTGCATCGGCCAGCGCTGTCAGATCCGCACCGGTCTCCACCGACGGTCCGGTAAACACCTCGGTATCCGAGGCCTGAGCCTGGGCCTGAGCCTGGGCCTGAGCCTGGGCCTGGATGGCAACCCAATCGAGCCGGAACAGCGCATCCCTGCCGGCAGCGCTCAGCTGATCAGCGGCGATAGGTCGAACCGCCAGCGATTGGACCGACGCGACCGGCGCACCCGTGGTGTCCGCAATCGCGATCGAGAGGTCACCGTCACCGGTCCGCGTCAGACGTACCCGCACCGCGGACGCACCCGCCGCATACAGCGACACCCCGCTCCACGAGAACGGCACACCGGCCTGACTGCCCTCGCGCAGTCCGGTCAACGCGACCGCATGCAGGCTCGCGTCGAACAGTGCGGGGTGCAGACCGAACGCCTCGCCATCGACACCGTCGGGCAGGCTCACCTCGGCGAACACGTCCTCCCCGAGCCGCCAAGCCGCCCGCAGGCCCTGGAACACCGGACCGTATTCGAGGCCGGCATCCGCGAACCGCTCGTAGCAGCCGGCCACATCCACCGGCTGGGCACCGGTCGGCGGCCACACGGCGGCGTTGAACGCCTCCGTCGTCGCAACAGCGGTCGGTATGAGGGCGCCGCTCACATGCAGCGTCCACAGCTGCTCCTGCGCGTCGTCCGGGCGGGAGTACACGGTCACGGCACGGCGGCCCGATTCGTCCGGCTCGCCGACCCACACCTGCACCTGGACGCCACCCTGCTCGGGCAGCACCAGCGGCGCGGCAAGCGTCAGCTCCTCCACGGCGTCGCAACCGACCTCGCCACCGGCGTGAAGCACCAGTTCCAGCAGCGCCGTACCGGGCACCAGCACCGAGCCCATCACCACGTGATCGGCGAGCCAGGGATGCGACTGCACCCCGAGCCGGCCGGTGTACAGGAACCCGTCCGAGCCTGCCAGCTCGACAGCCCCGCTGAGCAGCGGATGCTCGGCGGCCCTCAGCCCCACGGCCTCGGCGGTGCCGCCCATCGTCATCACAGCGGGCCAGAACCTCTGGTGCTGGAAGGCGTAGGTCGGCAGATCGACGCGGCGAACGCCGGTACCGGCGAAGAACGCTGCCCAGTCGACATGCACGCCGGACAAGTGCAGCCGCGCGACGGCGTCCACGATCGAGAGTTCCTCGGCTCGGCCCTTGCGCAGTGCGGGGACGAGTACGGCGGTGTCGGCGTCGGTCACCGACTCCTGGGCCATGGCGGACAGGACACCGTCCGGGCCCAGCTCCAGGAACCGCGTCACGCCCTCGGTCCGCAGCGCCCGCACACCATCAGCGAAACGGACCGCCTCGCGCACATGCCGCACCCAGTAGTCAGCAGAGCTCAGCTGCTCAGCCGAAGCGAGTTCACCGGTCAGGTTCGACACGACCGGGAGGGTGCCCGGGCCGAAGGACAAGCCCGCCACAACCTCGCGGAAGTCCTCCAGCATCGGCTCCATCAACGGCGAGTGGAACGCGTGCGAGACCCGCAGCCTGCTCGTCTTACGACCCAGACCCTCGAAGTGCGACCGAACCGCCTCAACAGCCTCCTCCGCGCCCGAGACCACAACAGCCATCGGACCATTGACGGCCGCGACGGAAACCTCATCCGTCAGGTGCGGCAGGACCTCGTCCTCGGTCGCCTGCACCGCCACCATCGCACCACCCACCGGCAACGCCTGCATCAACCGGCCACGAGCCGCCACCAACGCACACGCATCAGCCAACGAGAACACACCCGCCACATGCGCAGCAGCAACCTCACCGATCGAATGCCCCGCCACGAAGTCCGGGCGCACACCCCACGACTCCACCAACCGGAACAACGCCACCTCAACCGCGAACAAACCGGCCTGCGCGTACACCGTCCGGCTCAACAACCCCCCGTCCTCGCCCCACATCACATCCCGCAGCGGACGGTCCAAATGCTCGTCCAGCCCCGCACACACCGCATCCAGCGCCTCCGCAAACACCGGGAACCGGCCGTACAACTCACGCCCCATCCCCAACCGCTGCGAACCCTGACCCGAGAACAAGAACGCCAGGAGCCCTTCGGACTCCACGTCCGTGGGCGCTTCTCCGCGCGCCACCGCACCGAGTCCGGCCACAAGTTCCTGCTTGTCACGGCCGATGACCATTGCCCGGTGTTCGAGCGCTGCCCTGGTCGTCGCCAGGGAGAACGCCACGTCGGCGGGACGAAGGGTGTCGTCACCGTCCACCAGGGACAGCAGGCGCTCCGCCTGCGCACGCAGGGCGTTCTCGTCCTGGGCGGAGAGCAGCCAGGGCACCACGGGAGTTGTCGCTTCCGTGTCGTCGGCCGCGGCCGGGGTGAGTGCCGGTGCCTGCTCGACCAGCACGTGCGCGTTGGTGCCGCTGATGCCGAACGACGACACGCCCGCACGTCGCGGATGGCCGCTGACAGGCCAGTCCGTGGTGTCGGTCAGGAGCTTCACGGCCCCGGCCGACCAGTCCACCTGGGCGGTCGGTTCGTCCACATGGAGCGTCGACGGCAGGACGCCATGGCGCATGGCCATGACCATCTTGATCACACCGGCGACGCCTGCCGCGGCCTGCGTGTGGCCGATGTTCGACTTCACCGAGCCCAGCCACAGCGGCTGGTCGCCGGGCCGGTCCTGGCCGTACGTCGCCAGCAGCGCCTGTGCCTCGATCGGGTCACCCAGAGTCGTGCCGGTGCCGTGTGCCTCGACGACGTCGATCTGGTCGGCGGACAGGCGCGCGTTGGCGAGGGCCTGCCGGATCACACGGCGCTGGGCGGGCCCGTTCGGGGCGGTGAGCCCGTTACTGGCACCGTCCTGGTTGACGGCCGACCCCCGCACCACGGCCAGTACGGGATGGCCGTTGCGTACGGCGTCCGACAGCCTTTCGACCACGAGGAATCCTGCGCCCTCGGAGAATCCGGTCCCGTCGGCGGCCGAGGCGAAGGACTTGCACCGGCCGTCCGAGGCGAGAGCGCCCTGACGGCCGAACTCGGCGAACACGCCGGGCGTCGACAGGACCGTGACACCGCCCGTGACGGCCAGGGAGCAGTCGCCCTGGCGCAGGGCCTGCACCGCGAGGTGCAGCGCGACCAGTGAGGAGGAGCAAGCGGTGTCCACCGAGACCGCAGGGCCTTCCAGGCCCAGCTTGTAGGCGACCCGGCCGGAGACGACGCTGCCGTTTCCGTCGCTGCCGGGGTAGTCGTGGTACATCACACCGGCGAAGACACCGGTCCGGGTGCCCTTCAGGGATGTGGGGTCGATGCCGGCCCGCTCCAGTGCCTCCCAGGACAGTTCGAGCGTCAGCCGCTGCTGCGGGTCCATGGCGAGTGCCTCGCGCGGCGAGATCCCGAAGAAGCCGGGGTCGAAGTCCGCCACCGAGTCCAGGAAGCCGCCTTCGCGGGCGTAGGGGCCCGTGTCCGGGAGGCCGTCCCAGCCGCGGTCGGCCGGGAACGCGGAGATCGCGTCGCTTCCGGACATCACCAGCCGCCAGAGGTCCTCCGGGCTTGTCACCCCGCCCGGGTAGCGGCAGGCCATTCCGACGATGGCGATCGGCTCGTGCTGTGTGGCGGAGAGCTTGCGGTTGTGCTCGCGCAGCCGCGCGGTCTCCTCGCGGGCCGCGCGCAGCGCCGAACCGCCGGTGTCCTCTTCGGTGTCCTCGGCGCCGGGCGACTTGTCGTCTTCCGGCACGGACGACAGGCCACGTGCTTCCGCGAGTTCGAGGAGGCTGTCCATCAAGCCCGCGTCGCGCAGCCGGCTTGTCGGGATCGTCTGCAGCGCCTGGCGGATCTCGTCCTCACCCGACACCTCGCGGGCACCGTCGGCCATGGCCGGTGAGAGCTCGGTTCCGATGTGTTCGGTGACGGCCTGGGCGTTGGGGTGGTCGAAGACGAGGGTGGCCGGCAGGCGCAGGCCGGTGATGCGGTTGAGCTGGTTGCGCAGCTCGGTCGCGGCCAGGGAGTCGAAGCCGAGCTCCTGGAAGGCCCGGCCCGGTTCGATGGCCTCCGCCGAGGCGTGGCCCAGCACCGCGGCGACCTGCTCGCGCACGATCTGCAGCACTGTCCGGTGCCGCTCGGCCGCTGTCAGGCCTGCCAGACGCCGGTGGAGCCCGTCCACCGGTGCGTGACCGCCGGTGGCGGCCGCCGCCCGCCGGATGGCGGGTGCCAGGCCGCGCAGCAGTGCGGGCACTTCGTCGGTACGGGCGCGCAGCGCCGCGGCGTCCACGCGGATGGGCACGACGGCGGGGCGGTCCGAGCGCAGACCGGCCGCGAACAGCTCCAGCCCGGATTCGTACGACAGCGCCGGTACGCCCTGGGTCGCCATCCGCTTGCGGTCGATGTCGCTCAGGTACTGGCCGAGGCCGGCGCCGACCTCCCACAGGCCGAAGGCCATGGCCGTCGCCGGCAGTCCCTCGGCGTGGCGGTGGGCCGCAAGAGCATCGAGGAACACGTTGGCTGCGGCATAGTTGCCTTGCCCAGCGGTCAGAACGAGACCGCCGGCGGAGGAGAAGAGGACGAAGGCCGCCAGGTCCATCTCACGGGTCAGCTCATGCAGATACCAGGCCGCATCGGCCTTCGGAGCCAGCACCGCCTCCACCTGCTCCGGCGTCAATGCGCCGACCAGAGCACTGTCACCCACCCCGGCCGCGTGCACCACCGCGGTGAGCGGTCGCTCGGCAACGGTCTCGTCCAGGAGGGCGGCCAGCGCGTTCCGGTCGGACACATCACACGCGACGACCCGCGCCTGCCCACCGAGCCCCGCCAACTCCTCCACCAGCTCCACCGCGCCCGGCGCCCGGAGCCCGCGACGACTGGTCAGCACCAGATGCCGCACACCACACTCGGCCACCAGGTAACGAGCCACGACCGCACCCAGACCACCGGTACCACCAGTGATCACCACCGCACCCCCGGCATCCAGCCCGACCTCCGACCCGGTGGACACCAACCGGGCCAGGCGCGGAACGAACACCTCCTCGCCACGGACCGCCACCTCGGGCTCCCCCGAGGCCACCACCGCAGCCAGCACCCGCTCACCGGGCTCCGGCTCCCTGTCGATGTCCACCAGCACGAAACGACCCGGATTCTCCGCCTGAGCAGAACGCACCAGACCCCACACCGGCGCCTGCACCACATCCACCGCCACACCTTCGCCGGTGGCCACCGCATTCCGCGTCAGCACGACCAGGCGGGCATGCGCGAACCGCTCATCGGCCAGCCAGCACTGCACCACATCCAGGACGTGACGCATCACCGACCGCACCCCGGACGGCACATCACCCGTCATGGGTGCCGTGCCGCAGTCAAGAACCACCACGTCCGGCACCGGCTCGCTGCCCGCATCCGCGTCCGCGTCCGGGTGTGGGCTCTTGAGTGCCTGCCACGGTGTCCAGGGCGTCCCGGCGTCGTCCGCCACCGGTACCGCGGACCACTCGATCCCGTACAGCGACTCACCCGAGCCGCCACCGGATTCCAGCTGCTCCGCCGACACCGGCCGGCCGACCATCGAGCCCACGGACAGCACGGGCCGGCCCGCCACGTCGGCAACCGCCAGCGACAGGCTGCCGTCGCCTGTCCGCGACAGCCGCACCCGTACCGCGGACGCACCCTCCGCAAACAGCGACACGTCGTTCCAGGCGAAGGGAATCACCGTCTCACCGGCGTCCCCGACGAGGATCGCGGCGTGCATGGCCGCGTCGAGAAGAGCCGGGTGCAGGCCGAAGCGCACGGCCTCGTCCTTCGCCTGATCAGGCAACGCCACCTCGGCGAACAGGTCCTCACCCTGCTTCCACACCGCCCGCAGCCCCTGGAACACCGGACCGTAGCCATACCCGTTCGCAAGCATCGCCTCGTACGCACCATCGACCGACACCGGCTCGGCACCGGCAGGCGGCCACTCGCTCAGATCGAACGTCGCGGCGGCGGCTTCTGGGGTCAGGAACCCGGAGGCGTGGCGCGTCCATGTCTGCTCGTCGGCGGCCGCGTCGTCCCGGCGTGAGTACACCGCCACCGGGCGACGGCCCGACTCGGGCGCGCCCACGACAACCTGGACCTGGACGCCGCACCGCTCCGGCAGAACGAGGGCCGCCGCGAGGGTCAGTTCCTCCAGGGCGCCGCAGCCGACCTCGTCGCCGGCCCGAAGCGCGAGTTCCACCAGGCCGGTGCCCGGTACCAGTACGGAACCCTGCACCATGTGATCCACCAGCCACGGGTGCGTCTGCACCGACAAGCGGCCGGTCAGCACGACACCGTCCGTTTCCGGCAGCCGCAGGACCGCACCCAGCAACGGATGCGTCAGGGCACCCACACCGGCAGAGCTCATGTCACCGGCACCGGTCCCGCCGGTGGCGTTCACCCAGTACTGCTGGCGTTGGAAGGCGTAGGTCGGCAGATCGACAGGCCGGGCACCTGTGCCGGCGAAGAACGCCGGCCAGTCCACCGGCGCTCCGGAGACGTGCAGGTGACCCATCGCGCCCGTGAGGGTCGCGGCCTCCTCCCTGCCCCTACGCAGCATCGGCAGGGCGAGAACGGAGCTGTCGTCGGCTGCCGTGTCGTCGACGAGGCAGTCCTGCACCATGCCGGTCAGTACGGCGTCGGGGCCGAACTCGACGAACCGGGTCACGCCTTGGCTCTGCAGAGTGCGGATGCCGTCGGCGAAGCGGACCGTCTCACGGACGTGCCGCACCCAGTAGTCCGCGGAACACAGCTGCTCGGCCGAAGCGAGTACACCGGTCAGGTTCGACACGACCGGGAGAGTGGCAGTGGCGAAGGACAGGCCTTCGACGACCTTACGGAAGTCCTCCAGCATCGGGTCCATCAACGGTGAGTGGAACGCGTGCGAGACCCGCAGCCTGCTCGTCTTACGACCCAGGCCCTCGAAGTGCGACCGAACCGCCTCAACAGCGTCCTCCGCGCCCGAGACCACAACGGCCATCGGACCATTGACGGCCGCGACGGAAACCTCATCCGTCAGGTGCGGCAGGACCTCGTCCTCGGTCGCCTGCACCGCCACCATCGCACCACCCACCGGCAACGCCTGCATCAACCGGCCACGAGCCGCCACCAACACACACGCATCAGCCAACGAGAACACACCCGCCACATGCGCAGCGGCAACCTCACCGATCGAATGACCCGCCACGAAGTCCGGGCGCACACCCCACGACTCCACCAACCGGAACAACGCCACCTCAACCGCGAACAAACCGGCCTGCGCGTACACCGTCTCGTTCACCAGCTCGGCATCATCACCCCAGATCACCTGGGCGACCGGCTGCTCAAGATGCTCGTCCAGCCCCGCACACACCGCATCCAGCGCCTCGGCGAACACCGGGAACCGGCCGTACAACTCCCGCCCCATCCCCAACCGCTGCGAACCCTGACCCGAGAACAGGAACGCCGTGGAATCACTGAGCCGTGCGGGCGCCGTGAAGACGCCCGGCGCGGGTTCGGCCTGGGCCAGTGCCCGCAGCCCGTTGAGCAGTTCGTCGCGTTCGGTTCCGACGACGACCGCGCGGCGTTCCAGCGCGGCCCTCGTGGTGGCAAGGGAGTGGGCCATGTCCAGCGGGGTCAGCTCCGGCCGGGACTCCACGAACGTTCGCAGACGGGCGGCCTGTGCCCGCAAGGCCTCGGGGGTCGCGGCGGACACCAGCCACGGCAGGGATACCGGTGCGTCGGCCGTCGGCTCGACGGGGGCGGCCTGCGCGGCCGGTCCCTGTTCGAGGACGACGTGCGCGTTGGTGCCGCTGATACCGAAGGCGGAGACGCTCGCGCGGCGCGGACGGCCGGTGTCGGGCCACTGCCGGGCCTCGGTCAGCAGCTCGACGGCTCCCTCCGTCCAGTCCACGTGGGGCGAGGGCTCGTCCACGTGCAGGGTCCGCGGGAGCAGACCGTGCTCCATCGCCAGCACCATCTTCATGACGCCGGCGACCCCGGCGGCGGCCTGTGCATGACCGATGTTCGACTTGATCGACCCGAGCCGGAGCGGCCGGTCCTCGGGCCGGTCCTGGCCGTACGTCGCCAGCAGTGCCTGTGCCTCGATCGGGTCGCCGAGGGTGGTTCCCGTGCCGTGTGCTTCCACCGCGTCGATGTCGGACGGCGCGAGCCCCGAACCGGCAAGTGCCTGGCGGATCACGCGCTGCTGGGCCGGGCCGTTGGGGGCGGAGAAGCCGTTGCTCGCACCGTCCTGGTTGACGGCCGTGCCCCGCACCACCGCCAGTACCCGGTGCCCGTTGCGCTGCGCGTCCGAGAGCCGCTCCACGAGGAGCACGCCCACGCCCTCGGACCAGCCGACGCCGTCCGCCGAACCTGCGAACGCCTTGCAGCGGCCGTCCGCGGACAGGCCCCTCTGCCTGCTGAACTCGATGAACATGCCCGGCGTGGACATCACCGTCGCCCCGCCGGCCAGTGCCAGCGAGCACTCACCCGACCGCAGGGCCTGGACCGCGAGGTGCAGGGCCACCAGCGATGACGAGCACGCCGTGTCCACGGTCACCGCCGGGCCCTCGAACCCGAAGGTATAGGACACCCGGCCCGATACGACGCTGCCGCCGCTGGTGCCCGAGGGGGACACGTTCAACGCGTAGTCGTGGTACATCACGCCGGCGAAGACACCGGTCCGGCTGCCCTTGAGCGTTGCCGGGTCGATGCCGGCCCGCTCCATCGCCTCCCAGGAGGCTTCCAGCAGCAGGCGCTGCTGCGGGTCCATGTACTGCGCTTCGCGCGGTGAGATGCCGAAGAAGGCGGGGTCGAAGTCGGCGGCATCGTGGAGGAAGCTGCCCCGGCGCGTGTAGCTCCTGCCTTCCTTGCCGGGCTCCGGGTCGTAGAGGTCCTCGATGTTCCAGCCGCGGTTGGCGGGGAGGTCGGAGGTGGTGTCCACCCCGTCGACCACCAGCTGCCACAGGTCCTCCGGGGAAGTGACGCCTCCCGGGTAGCGGCATCCCATGCCGACGATGGCGATCGGCTCGTCGTCAGCCGGGCGCTCACCGGCAACGGAAGCGTTGAGCGCGCCGCGGGTCTCTGCTCCGGTCCTGCCGCCACCGACGAGGGATTCGATGTACTCGGTGACCGACTGGGCGTTGGGGTAGTCGAAGACGAGGGTGGCCGGCAGGCGCAGGCCGGTGATGGTGTTGAGCTGGTTGCGCAGTTCGGTCGCGGAGAGGGAGTCGAAGCCGAGCTCCTGGAAGGCCCGGTCCGGTCCGATCGCGTCGGCCGAGCCGTGGCCGAGCACTGCGGCGACCTGCGTGCGCACGATCTGCAGCACGGCGCGGTGCCGCTCACCGGGTGTCATGCCGGAGAGCCGGTCCTCCAGCGCTGCCGCCGTCGCACCGGTGGCGGCCGCCGCCCGCCGGATGGCAGGTGCCAGGCCGCGCAGCAGCGCGGGCACTTCGTCGGTACGGGCGCGCAGCGCCGCGGCGTCCACGCAGATGGGCACGACAGCCGGACGGTCAGAGCGCAGGCCCGCAGCGAAGAGCTGCAGTCCTGCCTCGTGCGAAAGCACAGGTACGCCCTGGGTCGCCATCCGCTTGCGGTCGATGTCCCGAAGGTGCTCGCCGAGGCCGGCGCCGACCTCCCACAGACTGAAGGCCATAGAAGTGGCGGGCAGTCCTTCGGCGTGGCGGTGGGCCGCGAGGGCATCGAGGAACACGTTGGCTGCGGCGTAGTTGCCCTGCCCGGCGGTCAGAACGAGACCGCCGGCGGAGGAGAAGAGGACGAAGGCCGCCAGGTTCATCTCACGGGTCAGCTCATGCAGATACCAGGCCGCATCGGCCTTCGGCGCCAGCACCGCCTCCATCCGTTCCGGGGTGAGCGCGCCCACCAGGGCGTTGTCGCCGATTCCGGCCGCGTGCACGACCGCGGTGAGCGGTCGCTCGGCAACGGTCTCGTCCAGGAGGGCGGCCAGCGCGTTCCGGTCGGACACATCACACGCGACGACCCGCGCCTGCGCACCGAGCCCCGCCAGCTCCTCCACCAGCTCCACCGCGCCCGGCGCCTGCAGCCCACGGCGACTGGTCAGCACCAGATGCCGCACACCACGCTCGGCCACCAGGTAACGGGCCACGACCGCACCCAGACCACCGGTACCACCAGTGATCACCACCACACCCCCGGCATCCAGCCCGACCTCCGACCCGGTGGACACCAACCGGGCCAGGCGCGGAACGAACACCTCCTCGCCACGGACCGCCACCTCGGGCTCCCCCGAGGCCACCACCGCAGCCAGCACCCGCTCACCGGGCTCCGGCTCCCTGTCGATGTCCACCAGCACGAAACGACCCGGATTCTCCGCCTGAGCAGAACGCACCAGACCCCACACCGGCGCCTGCACCACATCCAGCGCCACACCTTCGCTGGTAGCCACCGCATTCCGCGTCAGCACGACCAGGCGGGCATGCGCGAACCGCTCATCAGCCAGCCAACGCTGCACCGCATCCAAGACG
Organism: Streptomyces sp. NPDC026206; assembly: GCF_040638465.1. NCBI lineage: Bacteria > Bacillati > Actinomycetota > Actinomycetes > Kitasatosporales > Streptomycetaceae > Streptomyces > Streptomyces sp. NPDC026206. The sequence goes on along the minus strand of NZ_JBEZYL010000034.1, from coordinate 6,242 downwards.
TGATGCATCACCGAGCGGAGGTCAGCGGGCACATCACCCGTCGTGGGCGTCGTACCGCAGTCCAGCACGACTACGTCCGTGCCGGTCACGTCCGCGCCGGTCACGTCCGTGCCAGTGTCCGTACCGGGATCCGCCACTGCTTCCCAGTGCGCCCATGACAGGTCGGGGTCGAGGTCGCCGTCGCCCGGCGTCCGAACCGCTGCCCACTCGATCCCGTACAAGGGCTGTCCGGAACGCGAGCCGGCGTCCAACTGCTCCGCCGACACAGGGCGGCCGGCGACCGACCCCACGGACAGCACGGGCCGGCCCGTCATGTCGGCAACCGCCAGCGACAGGCTGCCGTCGCCTGTCCGCGACAGCCGCACCCGTACCGCGGACGCACCCTCCGCGAACAACGACACGTCGTTCCAGGCGAAGGGAATCACCGTCTCACCGGCGTCCCCGACGAGGATCGCGGCGTGCATGGCCGCGTCGAGAAGAGCCGGGTGCAGGCCGAAGCGCACGGCCTCGTCCTTCGCCTGATCAGGCAACGCCACCTCGGCGAACAGGTCCTCGCCCTGCTTCCACACCGCCCGCAGCCCCTGGAACACCGGGCCGTAGCCATACCCGTTCGCAAGCATCGCCTCGTACGCACCGTCGACCGGCACCGGCTCGGCACCGGCAGGCGGCCACTCCGAGGCATCGAACTGCGGGGGGACGGCGCCGGTCGTCAGGAATCCGGCGGCGTGCTGAAGCCACGACTCGTGGACGTGACCCTCCGCCCGGGAGTGCACGCTCAGCGCGCGCCGTCCGGCTTCGTCCGGAAGGCTGACCCGCACCTGGATCTGGACACCGCCCTGCGCGGGCAGCAGCAGTGGCGCGGCAAGCGTCAGCTCTTCGACGACGTCGCAACCGACCTCGTCGCCGGCACGGACGGCCAGCTCCAACAGACCCGTACCGGGGACGAGCACCGAGCCCTTGACGACGTGATCGGCGAGCCACGGGTGGGACTCGACGGACAACCGGCCCGTGAAGAGGAACCCGTCCGAGCCTGCCAGTTCCACAGCCGCGCCCAGCATCGGGTGCTCGGCCGATCCGAGCCCTGCGAACCGGACATCCCCGGCACGCACCAGCGAACCCGTCGGCCAGAACCGCCGCCGCTGGAAGGCATACGTCGGCAGATCGACGCGCCGGGCACCCGTACCGGCGAAGACAGCGGACCAGTCCACCTCTACGCCGTTGACGTAGAGCTGCGCCACAGCCGCGAGTGCCGTCGTCTCTTCGGCCCGGTTCTTACGGAGTACGGGGGCGAGTACGGCGGTGTCGGCGTCGGTCACCGACTCCTGAGCCATGGCGGACAGGACTCCGTCCGGGCCCAGCTCCAGGAACCGCGTCACGCCTTCAGCCAGGAGGGTACGTATGCCGTCGGCGAAACGGACCGCCTCGCGCACGTGCCGCACCCAGTAGTCAGCAGAGCTCAGCTGCTCGGCCGATGCGAGTTCACCGGTCAGGTTCGACACGACCGGGAGGGTGGCCGGGCCGAAGGACAAGCCTTCGACGACCTTACGGAAGTCCTCCAGCATCGGCTCCATCAACGGCGAGTGGAACGCGTGCGAGACCCGCAGCCTGCTCGTCTTACGACCCAGACCCTCGAAGTGCGACCGGACCGCCTCAACAGCGTCCTCCGCGCCCGAGACCACAACGGCCGTCGGACCATTGACGGCCGCGACGGAAACCTCATCCGTCAGGCGCGGCAGGACCTCATCCTCACCAGCCTGCACGGCCACCATCGCACCACCCACCGGCAACGCCTGCATCAACCGGCCACGAGCCGCCACCAACACACACGCATCAGCCAGAGAAAACACACCCGCCACATGCGCGGCAGCGACCTCACCGATCGAATGACCGGCCACGTAGTCCGGGCGCACACCCCACGACTCCACCAACCGGAACAACGCCACCTCAACCGCGAACAAACCGGCCTGCGCGTACACCGTCTCGTTCACCAGCTCGGCATCATCACCCCAGATCACCTGGGCGACCGGCTGCTCAAGATGCTCGTCCAGCTTCGCACACACCGCATCCAGCGCCTCAGCGAACACCGGGAACCGGCCGTACAACTCCCGCCCCATCCCCAACCGCTGCGAACCCTGACCCGAGAACAAGAACGCAGACCGGCCCGGGCGCACCAGGCCTTCCACCACGCCCGCGGCTGCCTCACCCGCCGACAATGCCGACAGAGCCCGCTCGGCATCGTCCGGATTCGCGGCCAGGACGACCGCATGGTGGGTGAAGGAAGACCGGTTCGTCACGAGCGAGAAGCCGATGTCCGCGGAGGACAGGTCCGGCCGCCCCTCGACGTGCTTCAGGAGGCGTGCGGCCTGTGCGCGCAGTGCCGCCTCGGTCCTGCCCGACAGCACCCACGGCACCACACCGGGCTCGACCGCAGGCCTGTCCTCCTGTGCCGGCACCTCGGCCGGCTCGGGCTGCTCCAGGATCACGTGAGCGTTGGTGCCACTGATGCCGAACGAGGACACGCCCGCCCGGCGCGGCCTGTTGCCTTCGGGCCACGCAAGGCGGTCGGCCAGAAGCTCTACCGCTCCCGCGCTCCAGTCCACGTGCGTGGAAGGCTCGTCTACGTGCAGTGTCTGCGGCAGCACACCATGCCGCATCGCCATGACCATCTTGATCACACCGGCAACACCAGCCGCAGCCTGCGTGTGACCGATGTTCGACTTCACCGAGCCCAGCCACAACGGCCGGCCCTCCGGCCGACCCTGCCCGTAGGCCGCCAGCAGCGCCTGTGCCTCGATCGGGTCACCCAGCGTCGTACCCGTACCGTGCGCCTCCACCACGTCGACATCCGCAGCGGACAACCCGCCACTCGCCAACGCCTGCCGGATCACCCGCTGCTGCGACGGACCGTTCGGCGCCGTCAAACCATTCGACGCACCATCCTGATTCACCGCCGAACCACGCACCACAGCCAACACACGATGGCCATTGCGACGGGCATCCGACAGCCGCTCGAGCACCAGCATGCCGACACCCTCGGACCAGCCCACACCATCCGCCGTATCGGCGAACGAACGGCACCGGCCATCCGCCGACAACCCGCCCTGCCGCGAGAACTCGACGAACGTCATCGGAGTCGACATCACCGTCACACCACCGGCAACCGCCAGCGAGCACTCCCCCGACCGCAGAGCCTGCGCCGCCAAGTGCATGCCGACGAGCGACGACGAGCAGGCCGTGTCCACGGTGACCGCCGGACCCTCGAAACCGAAGGTGTAGGACACCCGGCCAGATGCCACACTGCCCGCGCTGCCACTGCCCTGGTAACCCTCGAACTCGGGCCCCGACAACAGATTGGCGTAGTCGTTGTACATCACACCAGCGAAGACGCCCGTCTGGCTGCCCCGCAACGACACCGGGTCGATACCCGCCCGCTCCAACGCCTCCCACGTCGTCTCCAGCAACAAACGCTGCTGCGAATCCGTCGCCAACGCCTCACGAGGACTCATTCCGAAGAAGTCGGGATCGAACTCCCCCGCCTCGTACAAGAACCCACCGGACCGCGTATACGACGTACCCGGCACCTCCCGGTCCACGTTGTACAACGCCTCCACGTCCCAGCCGCGGTCGGCGGGGAACTCACCCACCGCGTCCACACCCTCGGACACCAGCCGCCACAGATCCTCGGGCGAGGACACACCACCCGGATATCGGCAACTCATACCCACGATCACCACCGGGTCATCAGCCACCGGCGGCAACACACCCACCGGCACCAACACCGAGGCGTCCGCCGGTTCCGTGCCGAGCAGTTCGTCCAGCAGGAAGCCCACGAGAGCGTTCGCGGTCGGGTAATCAAATACTGCGGTTGCCGGAAGGCGCAGCCCGGTCACCGAGCCCAGGCGGTTCCGCAGCTCGACTGCCGTCAGGGAGTCGAACCCGAGGTCCTGGAATGCGCGGGTCGGATCCACCGTCTGCGCATCCGCATGCCCCAGTACCACCGCGATCTGCCCACGCACCAGGTCCAGCAACACCTCACGACGCTCGGCCACCGCCAGCCCCGCCAACCGCTGCACCAGACCTGCCGTAGCGGCCGATCCGGCGACCGCTGCCCGGCGCGTGCGGGTCCGGATCAGGCCGCGCAACAACGCGGGAACCTCCCCCTGTGCCCGCAGCGCGGCCAGGTCGAGGCGCACCGGCAGGAGAGCCGGCTCCGCCCCGGACAGTGCCGCGTCGAACAGCGCCAGCCCCTGCTCGACCGACAGCGGCGGCATGCCTGCCCGGTTGATCCGCTGGATGTCGGCCTCGGAGAGGGTGCCGGTCATTCCGCCGTCCTGGGTCCAGGGACCCCATGCCAGCGATACGCCCGGCAGGCCCTCTGCGTGGCGGAGCCGTGCGAGCGCGTCCAGGAAGGCGTTGCCCGCGGCGTAGTTGCCCTGGCCTGCGCTGCCGAAGGTGCCCGCCACGGACGAGAAGACCACGAACGCCGAGAGATCCAGCTCCTTGGTGGCCTCATGCAGGTTCCACGCCGCGTCCACCTTCGGGCGCAGCACGGCCGCCAGCCGCTCCGGCGTCAAGGCGCCGATGACACCGTCGTCGATCACACCGGCGGTGTGCACCACAGCCGAGACCGGATACCGCCCGATCAGTTCTGCCACCGCCGCACGGTCCGTGACGTCGCAGGCGACGATGGTCGCGGCGGCACCGTCAGCAGCCAGCTCGGCGATCAGTTCCTCGGCGCCCTCGGCTTCCGGGCCGCGACGGCTGACCAGCAGCAGACTCCGCACACCATGCGCGGCCACCAGGTGCCGGGCCACCACACGACCCAGACCACCCGTGCCACCGGTGATCAGTACCGTGCCGTCCGCACCCCACACCGGACCCGCCGACGACGCCGACACCGGCACAGGCACCCGAGCAAGCCGGGCCGCCAGCACCTCACCATCACGGACCACCAACTGCGGCTCGTCGACAGTGAGCGCCTGCTGCAGCAGAGCCGATGAGGGGCCTTCCTCACCGTCGAGGTCCACCAGGCCGAATCGTCCCGGGTTCTCCAGCTGCGCCGAGCGGACCAGGCCCCACACCGCAGCCCCGGCAAGGTCCTCACCCGTCATCGCGCCCCGCGTCACGAACACCAGACGCGACTCCGCGAACCGCTCATCGGCCAGCCACGACTGCACCAGCCCCAGCGCCCGCGACACAGCCCCATGAACCGACTCCACCACAGTCGAACCCGAACCCGAGCCCGCGCCCGAACCGGAGCCGACCGCCAAGTCCGGCGACACCAGCACCGTGCCCGGAACGTCGCCCTCGTCCGCTTCTGCCAGCAACAGCAGATCCGCGCTCGTCTCCACGGCAGGCGCGGTGAACGCTTGGGCATCGGAGGCATCATCCGTGCCCTGGACAGCAACCCATTCGAGCTCGAACAGCGAGTCCTGGCCCACGGCATTGAGCTGGTCGGCGGAGATCGTACGAATGACCAGTGACTCGACCGAAGCGACGGGCGCGCCTGTGGAGTCCGTGATCGCGATGGATACCGCGCCGTCACCGGTGCGGGAGAGGCGCACCCGTATGGCGGACGCGCCCGCGGCGTGCAGGGTGACCCCGCTCCACGAGAAGGGGACGCCGCCGGGTTCGCCATCCCCGCCGAAAGCGAAGGCGTGCAGGCCGGCGTCGAACAGCGCGGGGTGCAGACCGAACGCCCCGCCGTCCACGCCATCAGGCAGGCCGACCTCGGCGAATACGTCCTCGCCGAGCCGCCATGCCGCCCGCAGGCCCTGGAACACCGGGCCGTACTCGAAGCCCGCATCGGCGAACCGCTCGTAGCAGCCGGCCACATCCAGCGGTTGTGCCCCAGCCGGCGGCCACACCGCAGCGTCGAAGACCACAGGCGCCGCTTCGAGCGCCAGGGTTCCCTGCGCATGCAGGGTCCACGGCTGCTCCTGGGCGCCGTCCGGGCGGGAGTGAACAGTGAGGGAGCGACGGCCGGACTCATCCGGTTCACCGACCCACACCTGCACCTGGACGCCACCCTGCTCGGGCAGCACCAGCGGCGCGGCAAGCGTCAACTCCTCCACCGCATCGCAACCGACCTCGTCACCCGCACGGACGGCCAGCTCCAGGAGCGCCGTACCGGGCACCAGAACCGAGCCCATCACCACATGATCGGCGAGCCAGGGATGCGACTGGACCGACAGACGACCGGTGAAGAGGAAGCCATCCGTATTGACCAGCTCGACAGCCGC
>NZ_JBEZYL010000033.1:0-21845 GCF_040638465.1 Streptomyces sp. NPDC026206 | reverse complement strand
CATATCGGGAACCCATTGGGTTCCCCCCGCCCCCGGCGGTTCTCGTCTTAGTGGCTCTCGCGCCGAAGGCTCGGCTTGAGCTCCTTGAAACGACCGAGGAGGCCGTTGACAAAGGCGGGCGAGTCGTCGGTGGAGAACTCCTTGGCGAGCTGCACCGCCTCGTCGATCGCCACGGCGTCCGGGGTCTCGTCCTCCCAGATCAGCTCGTACGCGCCGAGCCGCACGATGCTCCGGTCCGCGGCCGGCATGCGGTCCAGGTCCCAGTCGATCGCATAGGTGGCGATCAGCTCGTCGATACGGGCGGCGCGCTCGGCGTAGCCCTCGATCAGCTGCATCGTGTACGGGTTGACCGGCGGCTGCCGGTCGTCCGACCGGGCGTGCCGGACCCAGTCCGCGAGGACGTCGCGCACCGGGCTCTCGCGCTGGTCGGCCTCGAAGAGGATCTGGAAGGCGCGCTTACGGGCCTTGCTGCGGGCGGACACGGTTAACTGTTCACCCGACCGAGGTAATCACCGGTGCGAGTGTCGACCTTGATCTTCTCACCCGTGGTGATGAAGAGCGGGACCTGGATCTCGTAGTCGGTCTCGAGCGTGGCGGGCTTGGAGCCACCGGTGGAGCGGTCGCCCTGGACACCCGGCTCGGTGTGCTTGATGACGAGCTCCACGGCGGCCGGCAGCTCGACGTAGAGGACGGAGCCCTCGTGCTGCGCGACGGTGGCCTCGAAGCCCTCGATCAGGAAGTTGGCGGCGTCGCCGACGGCCTTGCGCTCGACCATGAGCTGGTCGTACGTGCCCATGTCCATGAACACGAAGTACTCGCCGTCCATGTACGAGAACTGCATCGTGCGCTTGTCGACGGTGGCCGTCTCGACCTTCACGCCCGCGTTGAAGGTCTTGTCGACGACCTTGCCCGAGAGCACGTTCTTCAGCTTCGTACGGACGAAGGCGGGGCCCTTGCCGGGCTTGACGTGCTGGAACTCGACGACGGACCAGAGCTGGCCGCCTTCGAGCTTGAGCACCATGCCGTTCTTGAGGTCGTTCGTGGATGCCACGGTTGCGGTATCTCCTGAGACTGCGACTGGTGGAACCAGAAAGTGCGGTGCGCCGGCTAGAGCGCGAGCAGCTCTTTGGTCGTAATGGTGAGTAGCTCGGGTCCGCCGTCCGCCTCGGGGCGGACGACGAGCGTGTCATCGATCCGGACGCCGCCCCGCCCCGGGAGGTGTACTCCCGGATCTACGGTGACCGGCACGCAAGCGTCCAGTTTACCCATGGCCGAGGGCGCCAGCCTCGGGTCCTCGTCGTTTTCGAGTCCGACGCCGTGTCCGATGCGCGGTCCGACCCGCTCACCGTGGCCCGCGGCCTCCAGCACGACCCGCGCCGCGCGGTCCACATCGCGGTACTCCGCGCCCGGCGCGAGCGCCTCACGGCCCGCCCGCTGAGCGGCGAAGACCTGCTCGTACAGCTCGATCTGCCAGTCCGCGGGAGAAGTCCCGATGACGAAGGTACGAGCGATCTCGCTGCGGTAGCCACGATAGTCGGCGCCCAGGCAGACACTGAGGAAATCACCCTCCTCCACCCTGCGGTCGCTCGGCACGTGACCCGTCAGCCCCGAGTTCGGCCCGGCGCCCACGGACGTGGGGAAGGCCGCCCCGTCCGCCCCGTGGTCGATCAGCCGGCGCTCCAGTTCCAGCGCGAGATGACGCTCGGTCCGCCCGACGAGGATGGACTCCAGCAGCTCGCCCAGGGCCTGGTCGGCGATCTCGGCGGCGATCCGGAGCGAGGAGATCTCCTCGTCGTCCTTGACGATCCGCTGCTGTTCCACGGCCGTGCCGAGATCGTTCAGCAGCAGCCGGGGCGCGACCGAGCCCACGGCCCGGTGCCGGGCCACGGTCAGATGGTGCTCCTCCAGGGCGAGCGAGCGCGCCCCGGCCTCGGCGGCCCGCTCGGCGCCCGCGACGGCCGGGTCGCCCTCGGGCGTCGGCAGGACGAGGACGGGCAGGTCGTCGGCGGGCCGGCTGGCGCCCGTGACGTCCGCGAAGGGGTCGGTGGCGCACACCAGGACGTCCCGGTCCGGCCCGAGGAGCAGCGCCGCCCCGGCCGGCGCGCCGCCCACCAGATACCGCACATTGGCTCCGCCGGAGACCAGGGCGGCGTCACTGCCGCCCGCCTCGCACCGCTCGCGCAGCCGCGAGCGTCGTGCCGCGTACACCTCGGACATGCTTCCGAGCGTACGTTCGGCGGCGGATTCCGGCCTTTCCAGCGCCTCCGACCGGGCGTTCCCGGGGCGGGAAGGGCCGCTACCGCGCGGTCAGGGAGCGGGCCACGACCTCGTCGAGGAGCCGGGCGGTGGTGGCGACGTCCTGCTGGGAGTTGTCGATGATGGGCAGCCCTGAGCCGTACCAGCCCGCCATGCGGCCGTGGATGCGGGCGACCTCCTCGTCGCTGAGGCGGCGGTTGCCGCTCCGCTCGGCGTTGCGCTCCAGGACGACCTCCAGGCCCGGCAGCAGCACGACGGGCAGCAGCCCGGGGCCCACGTGCCGCTTCCAGCCGCCGAGGCCGACGACGGGCCGGTCGGGGAAGACGGCGTCGTCGAGGATGCACGAGATGCCGTTGGCGAGGAAGTTGCGGGCGGCGAAGCCGCAGGTGCGGCGGGCCAGGCGGTACTGCGCCTCGGAGTGGTCGTTCCAGCCGGACTGCGGGTCGGCGAAACCGGACCGCACCCACTCGCGGACGTCGTCCAGGCTGATGTGCGCGGTGGGCACCCGGCGGGTGTCCGCCCAGTGCCGGGCGACCGTCGTCTTGCCGGCGCCGGCCGGGCCGATCAGGAGCACCGCGACGGCGGCGGTGTGGGCCGCTCCCGCCGGCGGGAAGTGCCCGGTGGCCGCGTCCTGGCCGGGCGGGGGCGGCGGCACTGCCGGCATCGGGGGGTGCGTTGGCGGCCCCACGGGGTACTGCATCCGGTGGCACTCCGTCTCGTACGGGCGGCTGGTAGGGGCGGTGTTCTTCCCCTGGCCCGCCCCTTCCCGAAACCGGGGCTCCGCCCCGGACCCCGGTCCTCAAACGCCGGACGGGCTGAATTTCAGCCCGTCTGGGGGCACCTCCCAGCGGTAGCTGGGGGAGTTTGAGGACACCGCGCGCAGCGCGGTCCGGGGGTCCGGGGGCTTGCCCCCGGCTTCGGGTAGGGGCGGGTCAGGGGAAAGAGTAAGCTCTCCGATCCCCACCGTGGGAACGGCCCCGTCAGCCCCCGAGTTCCTCCGCCAACGCCCGCAGCGCCAGCCGGTACGAGCCGATGCCGAACCCGGCGACCGTGCCGCTGGCGACCGCCGCGATGACGGAGGTGTGACGGAACTCCTCCCGGGCGTACGGGTTGGAGATGTGCACCTCGATCAGCGGCGCGGTGCGCTGCGAGGCGGCGTCGCGCATGGCGTACGAGTAGTGCGTGAACGCGCCGGGGTTGATGACGACGGGCACCGAGCCGTCGGCGGCCTCGTGCAGCCAGCGGACCAGTTCGCCCTCGTCGTTGGTCTCCCGCACCTCCACGTCGAAGCCGAGCTCCGCGCCGAGCCTGCCGCACTCCTCGACCAGCCCCTTGTAGGAGGTCGAGCCGTACACGTCCGGCTCGCGGGAGCCCAGCCGGCCGAGGTTGGGCCCGTTGAGGACCAGGACCCGGCGGCTCACGCCGCTCACGCCGCGATCTCGGCGTGTGCGGCCAGCAGCATCGCCGGGTCCGGTCCCTCCAGGACCGTGGGCCTGGCCAGGCCGTCCAGGACGATGAAGCGCAGCCGGTCGCCGCGGGTCTTCTTGTCGACCTTCATGGTCTCCAGCAGCTTGGGCCACTGGTCACCCCGGTAGGTGACGGGCAGGCCCACGGAGGTGAGGACCTCCCGGTGCCGGTCGGCGGTCGCGTCGTCCAGGCGGCCCGCGATCCGGCCGAGCTCGGCGGCGAAGACCATGCCGACGGAGACCGCCGCGCCGTGCCGCCAGTTGTAGCGCTCGTTCTTCTCGATGGCGTGGGCGAGGGTGTGCCCGTAGTTGAGGATCTCGCGCAGGCCCGACTCCTTCAGGTCCGAGGAGACGACGTCGGCCTTGACCCGGATCGAGCGCTCGATCAGCTCGGCGGTGTGCGGGCCCTGGGGCGTGCGGGCGGCCTCGGGGTCGGCCTCGATGAGGTCGAGGATCGCCGGGTCGGCGATGAACCCCGCCTTGATGATCTCGGCGAGCCCGCTGACGTAGTCGTGGACCGGCAGTGACTCCAGCGCGGCCAGGTCGCACAGGACGGCGGCCGGCGGGTGGAAGGCGCCGACGAGGTTCTTGCCCTCGGCGGTGTTGATGCCCGTCTTGCCGCCGACGGCCGCGTCGACCATGCCGAGCACGGTGGTGGGCACCGCGATCCAGCGCACCCCGCGCAGCCAGGTGGCGGCCACGAACCCGGCCAGGTCGGTGGTGGCGCCGCCGCCGACGCCGACGATGACGTCGGTGCGGGTGAAGTTGGTCTGCCCCAGCGCCTTCCAGCAGTAGGCGGCGACCTCGACGGTCTTGGACTCCTCGGCGTTGGGCAGCTGGATCGCGATGGCCTCGTAGCCCTGCTCGGCGAGGTCCTGGCGGAGCACCTCGCCGGTCTCGGCGAGCGCCTCGGGATGCAGCACGGCCACGCGCTTGGCCTGGGCGCCGATCAGGCCGGGCAGCTCGCCCAGCAGCCGGCGCCCGACCAGGACCTCGTACGGCGCGGTGCCGGCACTGCCGGCGACCTGGATACGGGTGGGTGCGTCGGTCATGCGTTCCTCACTGCGTGGTGTCCGGTGTGTGGGCCCGGGGCAGCTCGAGCGCCTCCATCACGGCGTCGGCTACCTGGGCCGGGGTGCGGCCGCCGGTGCCGACGACGGCGCGGGCGACCTCGGTGTAGAGCGGGCGGCGCGCCTCCATCAGCTCGCGCCACCGCTTGCGGGGGTTGACGGCGAGCAGCGGGCGCGGGGCGTCGAGGCCCACCCGGCGGACGGCGTCGGCGAGCTCGACGTCGAGGAAGACCACGGGCAGGTCCCTGAGCAGGGCGCGCGTGCCCGGGTCCAGGACGGCGCCGCCGCCGAGGGCGAGCACCCCGGGATGCTCGGCCACGGCGGCGGCCACGGCCTGCCGCTCCAGCTCGCGGAAGTGCGGCTCGCCCTCGTCGATGAAGATCTCCGGAATGGGCTTGCCGGCCACCTGCTCGATGTCGGCGTCGGTGTCCCGGTAGCCGGTGCCCAGCCGCTCGGCGAGCAGGGCACCGATGGTGGACTTGCCCGCTCCGGGCGGGCCCACCAGGACGGCTACGGGCATGACGGGTGGTGTCACTTGATGGCCAGGTTGTCGAGGTAGCCCTGGACGTTGCGGCGGGTCTCGGTGACGCTGTCGCCGCCGAACTTCTCCACGACCGCGTCCGCCAGGACCAGGGCCACCATGGCCTCGGCCACGATGCCGGCGGCCGGGACCGCGCACACGTCGGAGCGCTGGTGGTGCGCCTGGGCCGCCTCGCCGGTGGCGACGTCGACGGTGGCCAGCGCGCGGGGCACGGTGGCGATGGGCTTCATGGCCGCCCGTACGCGCAGCAGCTCGCCCGTCGTCAGGCCGCCCTCGGTGCCGCCGGAGCGGCCGGAGGTGCGGCGGATGCCGTCCTCGGTCGCCACGATCTCGTCGTGCGCCTTGGAGCCGGGCACCCGGGCCAGCTCGAAGCCGTCGCCGACCTCGACGCCCTTGATGGCCTGAATGCCCATCAGGGCGGCGGCCAGGCGGGCGTCCAGGCGGCGGTCCCAGTGGACGTGCGAGCCCAGGCCCACCGGTACGCCGTAGGCGAGGACCTCGACGACGCCGCCGAGGGTGTCGCCGTCCTTGTGCGCCTGGTCGATCTCGCCGACCATCGCCTTGCTCGCGTCCGCGTCCAGGCAGCGCACCGGGTCGGCGTCCAGCTTCTCGACGTCGGAGGGCCGGGGCAGGACGCCGTAGGGGGCCTTGGCCCCCGCCAGCTCCACCACGTGCGAGACGATCTCGATGCCGGCCGTCTCCTTGAGGAAGGAGCGGGCGACGGCACCGAGGGCGACGCGGGCGGCGGTCTCGCGGGCGGAGGCGCGCTCGAGGATCGGCCGGGCATCGGCCACGCCATACTTCTGCATGCCCGCCAGGTCGGCGTGGCCGGGGCGGGGCCGGGTCAGCGGGGCGTTGCGGGCCAGCTCGGCCAGCTCGGCGGGGTCCACGGGGTCGGCCGCCATGACCTTTTCCCATTTGGGCCACTCGGTGTTGCCGATCATGACCGCGACCGGGGAGCCCATGGACAGGCCGTGGCGGACACCGCCGAGGAAGGTGACCTGGTCGCGCTCGAACTTCATGCGCGCGCCGCGCCCATAACCGAGGCGTCGCCGGGCCAGGTGGTCCGCCACCATCTCGGTGGTGATCGGCACGCCGGCGGGAAGACCCTCCAGCGTCGCCACGAGTGCGGGGCCGTGCGACTCCCCCGCGGTCAGCCAGCGCAACCTGCTCAACGGTGCTCCTCAGTGCCTGGGCCATGCGAAATGCTGCTTCGATCCTCCCATGAGCCAGGGCGGGTCCAGGCGTGAGGTCCACGGTTCGGACGTGTCCGTGAGAGGCGGCGGGGCGGCGCGCTACGCGGCCGCCCCATCCCCGCGAGTGCGGGGAGCACCAAGCCGACCTCGCCGGCATCCAGAATTACGGAGGCTCACCTCCGCAGCCGCGGAGAAATACCTGCCATCCGATTCAACGCGGACAGCGGCAGCAGGTCACGCGCTGCGCGCCGCCAGCGCCGCCTCGCCCGCGGCGCGCATGGCGGCCAGCGGGGCGGGCGTGCGGCCGGTCATCTGCTCGACCTGGAGCACCGCCTGGTGCACCAGCAGGTCCAGGCCGCCCAGGACCGTGCCACCGCGCTCCGCCCAGGCGGCGGCCAGCGGGGTCGGCCAGGGCTCGTAGAGGACGTCGAAGAGCGTGCCCGGGCGTGCGGGCACCGCGCCCGCGAGGCCGTCGGTGGCCCCGGCCGGGGTGGTGGCGACGACCAGCGGCGCGGCGAGGGCCTCGGCGGCCCGCGACCAGTCGGCGGTGCGTACGGCCACCCCGAGGCGCTCCCCCCACTGCCGCATCTCGGCGGCGCGCCCGGCGCTGCGGACGTAGGCGGTGACCTCGCCGGTGCAGATCCTGGCGAGGGCCGCGAGCGCCGACGAGGCGGTGGCTCCGGCGCCGAGGACGGCGGCGGAGTCCACCTTCTCGACGCCGCGTTCCCGCAGGGCCGCCGCGATGCCGGGGATGTCGGTGTTGTCGCCGACGCGGCGGCCGTCGCCGGTCAGGACGACGGTGTTGACGGCCCCGACGGACTCCGCGGTGGCGCTGACGGAGTCCAGCAGCGGGATCACCGCCCGCTTGAGCGGCATGGTCAGCGAGAGCCCGGCCCAGGTGTCGTCGAGGCCGTCCAGGAAGGCGGGCAGGGCCGCCTCGTCGACCTCGAACCGGTCGTACGTCCACTCCCGCAGGCCGAGCTCCGCGTAGGCCGCCCGGTGCAGCACCGGGGACAGCGAGTGGGCGATCGGCGAACCGAGCACGGCCGCGCGGTGGCGGCCCTCCCTCACCCGACTCACTGCGTCTTCCGGCTCTTGTTGAACTCGTCCACGAGCTTCTGGTGCTCCTGCAGGTTCTTGGTGAACGTCGTCTTCTCGTTGATGGAGACGAAGTAGTACCAGTCGCCCTGCTCGGGATCCATCGCCGCCTTGAGCGCCTGCTCACCGGGGTTGCCGATGGGGCCGGGAGGCAGACCCTTGTAGAAGTACGTGTTGTACCGGTCGTCGTAGGCGCGGATCTGCTTGGGGCTCAGGTCCAGCTTGCTCTGGTTCTTCAGGTAGTTGTACGTCGAGTCGAACTCCAGCTTGCCGTTCGTCTCGGTGTTGGTGGGCTTGAGGCGGTTGTAGACGACCCGCGACATCTTGCGGAAGTCGTCGTGCGTCATGCCCTCCGCGTTGACCAGGCTCGCCACGGTGATCAGCTGCAGCGGGGACTTCAGGCCCAGCTCCCGGGCCTTGCCCTCCAGGTCCTGCTTGGCGTAGTTCTCCTTGGCCCGCGCGACCATCTGCTTGAGAATGGCCTCCGGCTTGGTCCCCTTGCCCGCGCTGTACTGCGACGGGTAGAGGAAGCCCTCCAGAGGGTCCTTGATGTTCGGGTCGGTGTTCGCCCACTCGGGCAGCCCGAGGTTCTTCGCCTGGCTCTTGGCGATGTCCTTGGTCGTGCCCGCCTGGAGACCGAGCTTCTCGTCGATCGCGCCGTAGATCTGGACGGCCCGCCTGCCCTCGGCGATGGTCAGGAAGTTCGCGGTGTTGGTCATCATCTCGACGGCCGCCGCGCCCGACATCTCCTTGCGCAGGGTGTACGTGCCGGCCTGGATGGCCTTGCCCTTGGGGCTCTTGCCCGCGGCCTCGGTGAAGGCGCCGACGCTCTTGACCACACCGGCCTTCTGCAGCGCCTGGCCCATCTGGGTCAGGCTCGAGGCCTTGGGGATCTCGACCTGTACCTCGCCGGTGCCCTCGCCCTCGAAGTCGGGCGCGGCACCGAAGTGGGTCTGCCAGTAGTCGTAGGCGAGGTAGCCGCCACCGCCCACGACGCCGACGAGCACGACGGCGATCAGCAGGCATGCGGTGCCGCTGCGCCGCTTGTTCTTCTTCTCCCGGCCCTTGCCCTTGCCGCGGCGCTCACGGCCCCGGCCGCGCCCCTCGCGCGGCTCCGGGTCGTCGCCGGCCGGCTGGGACGGGATGTCGGCCGGGGCGTCGAAGAGGGAGAGCTTGTCCTCGTCGGGCTCCTCGCGCCACTCCTCGCGCGGCTCCTCGCGTGCGGGTGCCTGCGGCTGCGCGGACCGGTCGTCCTGCTGCCCGTGCTGCTGCTCCCCGGCGTAGGGGGCCTGCTGCTGCGGCGGGTAGCCGTGGTTGCCGGTGTCGTACTCGTAGTAGTCCGACGGGCCGCCCGCGTACGTGCCGGAGTGCCCGGGGTACGGGCCGCCCTGCTCCGCCGCGGCGTAGGGGGCGGGACCCCCCGCGCCCTGCGAGGGGTCCCAGCCGTACTGCTGCTGCTCCGGGTGGGGCTGCTGGCCATAGGGAGGCTGCGACTGCTGCTGCGCGTACTGCTGCCCGTTGTATCCCTGGTCCCCGTAGAGGGGGTCCTCGGGATGCCACGGTTGGGAGCCGGAACCCCGGCCGTACTCAGTCATCTATCCCCTAGAGCCGCACAGCGGCAGCGTTGGGTGCCCGGTGATGCGCACACGTCCGATGTCTGGTCCTGCCCGGAAGACATTCGAACAGCTGCCATGTCGCGCGGAACGTTACCGTATTGCGATCAGATGACCACTTCGACGGCCTCGCCCGGAGGCCGCCCGGAGACCTTCTCGATCTCCAGGGCATTCTGCAGGATCACCACGGCGGCCGCCTGGTCGACGAACGAGCGGCCCTTCTTCGAGCTGACGCCGGAGGCGCGCAGTCCCTGCGCGGCCGTGACGGTCGTCATCCGCTCGTCGACCAGCCGGACGGGCACCGGAGCGATCCGGCGGGCCATCTCCCTGGCGAAGGTCCGCACCTTGGCCGCGGCCGGCCCCTCTCCCCCCTTGAGGGAGCGGGGCAGGCCGACGACGACCTCGACCGGCTCGTACTCCGCGACGATCGCCGCGAGCCGCTTGTGGGCCTGCGGGATGTCGCGGCCCGGAACGGTCTCGACCGGGGTGGCGAGGATCCCGTCGGGGTCGCACGAGGCGACCCCGATCCGGGCGTCCCCGACATCCACGGCGATACGTCTGCCTCGTCGCACGGTCAGGCCGCTTCCGCCACGAGACGCTCGACGGCGGCCACGGCCTCGTCGACGGCCTCGGGGTTCTGGCCGCCGCCCTGGGCGACGTCCGGCTTGCCGCCGCCTCCGCCACCGAGGGTCTTGGCGGCGGTACGCACCAGCTCGCCGGCCTTGAGACCGCGCTCGCGAGCGGCCTCGTTGGTGGCGATGACGGTCAGCGGACGGCCGTTGACCACGGTGAACAGGGCCACGACAGCCGGGCGGCCGCCCTGGATGCGGCCACGGACGTCCAGGACCAGCTTGCGCAGGTCGTCGGCGCCGGTGCCGTCCGGCACCCGGCCGATGGCCAGGGCCACGCCGTGGACGTCCCTGGCGCCCTCGGCGAGGCCGGCGGCGGCCTGCAGCACCTTCTCGGCGCGGAAGCGCTCGATCTCCTTCTCGGCGTCCTTGAGCTTGGCGAGCATGCCGGAGATCTTCTCCGGGAGCTCCTCGGGACGGCCCTTGACCAGCTCGGTGAGCTGGGCGACGACCGTGTGCTCCTTGGCCAGGAAGTTGTAGGCGTCGGCACCGACCAGGGCCTCGACGCGGCGCACTCCGGAGCCGATCGAGGACTCGCCGAGCAGCTTCACCAGGCCCAGCTGGGCGGTGTTGGCGACGTGCGTGCCGCCGCACAGCTCCTTGGAGAAGTCGCCGATGGTCACGACGCGCACACGCTCGCCGTACTTCTCGCCGAACTCGGCGATGGCACCCGCCTTCTTGGCCTCGTCGATGCTCATGACCTCGGCGTGGACGTCGAGCTCACGGGAGAGGACCTCGTTGATCCGCTGCTCGACGTCCGTGAGGACCGAGCCGGGCACGGCGGCCGGCGAACCGAAGTCGAAGCGGAAGCGGCCGGGAGAGTTCTCCGAGCCGGCCTGGGCGGCCGTCGGGCCCAGCGCGTCGCGCAGCGCCTGGTGGGTCAGGTGGGTGGCGCTGTGGGCACGGGCGATGGCGCGGCGGCGCGTGACGTCGATGGAGGCGTGGACGGAGGCGCCCACGGTGACCTCACCGACCTGGACGACGCCCTTGTGGACGCTGACGCCCGGGACGGGCTTCTGCACGTCGCGGATCTCGATGACGGCACCGTTGTCGAGCCTGATGCGGCCGCTGTCGGCGAGCTGGCCGCCGCCCTCGGCGTAGAAGGGGGTGCGGTCCAGGACGACCTCGACCTCGTCGCCCTCGGAGGCGGCCGGGGAGGAGACGCCGTCGACGAGCAGGCCGACGATCGTGGCCTCGTTCTCGGTCAGGGCGTAGCCGGTGAAGTCGGTCTCGCCGGCGGTGTCGGCGACCTCGCGGTAGGCGGACAGGTCGGCGTGGCCGGTCTTCTTGGCCTTGGCGTCGGCCTTGGCGCGCTCGCGCTGCTCCTTCATCAGGCGGCGGAAGCCGTCCTGGTCCACGGACAGGCCCTGCTCGGCGGCCATCTCGAGGGTGAGGTCGATCGGGAAGCCCCAGGTGTCGTGGAGCAGGAACGCCTTGTCGCCGGCCAGGACCGTGCCACCGGCGGCCTTGGTCTCGGTCACGGCGGTGTCGAGGATGTTGGTGCCGCCCTTGAGGGCCTTGAGGAAGGCGGCCTCCTCGGCGAGCGCGACGGTCTCGACGCGCTTGCGGTCGCTCAGCAGCTCGGGGTACTGCTGGCCCATCGTGCGGATGACGACGTCGAGCAGCTCGGCGACGACCGGGCCAGTGGCGCCGAGCAGGCGCATGTTGCGGATGGCGCGGCGCATGATGCGGCGCAGCACGTAGCCGCGGCCCTCGTTGCCGGGGGTCACGCCGTCGCCGATGAGCATCGTGGAGGTGCGCATGTGGTCGGCGACCACGCGCAGCGCGACATCGGTGTCCTTGGTGGCGCCGTAGCGCACGTCCGTCAGCTCGGTGGCCTTGTCGATGACGACACGCAGGGTGTCGGTCTCGTACATGTTCTGCACGCCCTGCAGGATCATCGCCAGGCGCTCGAGGCCGAGGCCGGTGTCGATGTTCTTGCTGGGCAGGTCGCCGAGGATCGGGAAGTCTTCCTTCCCGTCGCCGGCGCCGCGCTCGTACTGCATGAAGACCAGGTTCCAGATCTCCACGTAGCGCTCGTCGTTGACGGCCGGGCCGCCCTCGATGCCGAACTCGGGGCCACGGTCGTAGTTGATCTCGGAGCACGGTCCGCACGGGCCGGGAACGCCCATGGACCAGTAGTTCTCCTTCTTGCCCAGGCGCTGGATGCGCTGGGCGGGCACGCCGACGACGTCGCGCCAGATGCGCTCGGCCTCGTCGTCGTCGAGATAGACGGTGATCCAGAGCTTCTCCGGCTCCAGGCCGTAGCCGCCGTCCGCCACGGGAGTCGTCAGCAGCTCCCAGGCGTACTTGATGGCGCCTTCCTTGAAGTAATCGCCGAAGGAGAAGTTGCCGCACATCTGGAAGAACGTGCCGTGCCGGGTGGTCTTGCCGACCTCTTCGATGTCCGGGGTGCGGACACACTTCTGCACGCTGGTGGCGCGCGGGAAGGGCGGCTTGACCTCGCCGAGGAAGTACGGCTTGAACGGGACCATGCCCGCCGGGACCAGCAGGAGCGTCGGGTCGTCCGCGATGAGCGACGCCGACGGCACGACGGTGTGCCCACGCTCCTCGAAGAAGCGCAGCCAGCGCCTGCGGATTTCAGCCGACTCCATCAGTGGTCCTCTTTCCGGGTGAACGAGTTGTAGGTGTGCTGCTGCTCGAGAGCGACGAGGCGTCGCTGTTCGGGGAGCGCACGGTGATCGGGCCCGGGCGGCACGGCCGTCAGGCCGAGCGCGTCCTTGAGCGCCGCCTCACGGTGTGCCATGCCCTCGCGCACGTCCAGGGCGAAGAGCTTGACCTTGCGGCCCGCGATGACGGCGCGGTCGGCCGCCTGCAGGGCCAGGCTCTCGGGCGTGAGCTTGGCGAGCTTGCGGTTGACCTTCGTGGTGGCCCAGACACCGGCTGCGACACCGGTGGTGAACCAGAACGTGCGGCGGAACATCTGTGGGGTCAACCCTTCTTGCGGGTACGGCGGCTGCCGCGCCGGGCGGACGGCAGCTCCTGGCCGACGGTTTTGCCGACGAAGACGCTCCCGCTGCCCTGCCGTGCGGGCTCGGCCTTGCGGCCCATCGCGCGCCGCACGCCGTAGCCGAACGCGGCGACCTTCACCAGGGGCCCGCCGAAGGCGGTGGAGACGGTCGAGGAGAGCGCGGAGGCGTTCGCGGTGACTTCCTGGACGTCCGCGGCGATCGAGTCGACGCGGGCGAGCTGGGTGTTCGCGGAGCGGACGGTGGCGGAGGCCTCGGCCAGCAGCGGCACGGCCTGCTCGGTGACGTCGGCGACCAGCCGGGTGGCCGCCTTCAGCGTCTGCGCCAGCCGCACCAGCACGAGGGCGATGAAGGACACGAGGATCGCCCAGAAGACGGCCACGAGGATCCCGGCCACCTCTCCACCGGACACGCTGCACCGCTCCCTAGCTGGTTCGTCGTCGCTTGTCTGCACCTTCCCGGGTACAGGTACCGACCTTATCGCGCCGTGCCTGCGCGCCCCTACCGCATTACCGGTCCGTACGGCACGGATGTACGAGCATCCGCGGACCGGGAAAACGCGCCAGCCCGCCGGCTCGCCGGCCGTGAGGGCCGGAGAGACGACGGGCTGGGCAGAAGGAGAGTGAGACTCCCCCACTGTTCTCCTGGGAGTGCCCCCGGATCAGCGGGCGTAGTACTCGACGACGAGCTGCTCGTCGCAGATCACGGGGATCTCCTTGCGGTTCGGGTCCCGGTCCAGGCGGAAGGCCAGCGCCGGCAGGTTGACCTGCAGGTAGCGCGGGGTCTCGCCATCGGTGTCGTAGCCACCGGCCATGGCGACCTGGAAGGGGTGCTTGGCGCGGCTGCGCTCGCGGACCATCACGACGTCGTTCGGACGGACGCGGAAGGACGGCTTGTCGACCTTGCCACCGTTGACCTCGATGTGGCCGTGGACGACCATCTGGCGGGCCTGGTAGATGGTGCGGGCGATGCCCGAACGCAGGACCAGCGCGTCGAGGCGGCGCTCGAGCTCGACGACCAGCGCCTCGCCCGTCTTGCCCTCGGCCTTCTTGGCGCGGTCGTAGGCACGCGCCATCTGGCGCTCGCTGATGTCGTACTGGGCGCGCAGACGCTGCTTCTCGAGCAGACGGACCTTGTAGTCCGAGTTCTGCTTGCGGCCACGGCCGTGCTCGCCCGGCGGGTAGGGGCGGGCCTCGAAGTACTTGACGGCCTTCGGCGTCAGCGCAATGCCGAGCGCGCGAGACTTCTTGACCTTGGGACGCGACTGGTTAGGCACGTTCTCCAGACCTCCGTTGTAAGTTAGGTTAGGCTTACCTTACTCAAGGAGATCGCATGTCTCGTCCGGGGAACACCAGTCACATCACGGACAGCACAAAGAAGGCCGACGCTACTGATGGCGTCGACGCGACGGAGGTCCGATCAGATCGTGGTCAGCCGCGTCCCAGCGGACTTGATATCGCACGGATGCCGTCAGCAGCCGAGCGCACACGAACTCTCGTACAGAGTACATGCTCCGCGGTACTGCTGATTCCCGGGATGAGCGGGACCGTCCCCGACCAGCTGATGCCGGACGCCCGGACCGTGGGCCGGGACGGCGAGGTGTTCCTGGTGCTGCCCGCCGATTCCCCGGCCGTACGGGCCGCCACGCACGCCCAGGACGACGAGCTGGCGGCGGTACTGGAGCTCACGGATGTGGCGCCCGTCTCGGTGCCCAACCGTATCCGGGGCCGCGCCTGGCTGTCCGGCTGGCTCACGAGCGTGCCCGGGGTGGCCGAGCCGGGCCGGATGCTGCTGCGGCTGGAACTGGGTGAGCTGAGCGTCGACGACCTGTGGGGCGCGGAGAGCGTGGAGCCGGAGCAGTTCGCCAAGGCCCTCGCCGATCCCCTGGTGACGCACGAGGCGGAACTGCTGCAGCACCTGGCCTCCGGCCACGGCGACCAGGTGCGCGGCCTGTGCACGCTGCTCGGCGACCGCGAGAGCGCCGCCTGGGACACTTACGCCTCGGCGGTGCCGGTGGCCCTTGACCGCTTCGGACTGCGGGTGCGCTTCACACGCCGCCACGGGGGCGGCACGGCGGCCGACCGCTCCTTCGACGCACGCTTCGAGTTCCCGGAACCGGTGCGCGACGTCGCGGAGCTTCGCACGGCGATGCACACCTTGTTCGAAGCCGCGGGGCACTGACCGAGTCCTCAAACGCCGGACGGGCTGAATGTCAGCCAGTCCGGCGTTTGAGGACACAGCACAGCAGCCCGTCCGGCGATTGAGGACCGGGGTCCGGGGCGGAGCCCCGGTTGCGGTGCGGTCCTACTCCGCAGACGGCGGCTGCTCACCCCGCAGACGCGAACGCACCCGCTCCACCACATCCGCGTACCGCGCCTCCGCCCCGTACCGCGTCGGCTCGTAGTACCGCTTTCCATGCACCGCGTCCGGCGCGTACTGCTGCGCCGCGATGCCGCCCGGCACGTCGTGCGGGTAGGTGTACCCCTGCCCGTGGCCCAGCTTCTGGGCGCCCTTGTAGTGGCTGTCCCGCAGATGCGCCGGGACCGGCCCGGCCAGGCCCGCGCGGACGTCCGCCAGGGCCGCGTCGATCGCCAGATACGCGGCGTTGGACTTCGGGGCCAGCGCCAGCGCCACCGCGACCTGGCTCAGCGTGATCCGCGCCTCGGGGAAACCGATCATCGCGACGGCCTGCGCGCCGGCGACCGCCGTCTGCAGGGCCGTGGGGTCGGCCAGGCCGATGTCCTCGCTCGCCGAGATCATCAGCCGGCGCGCGATGAACCGCGGGTCCTCTCCCGCTTCGATCATCCGGGCCAGGTAGTGCAGCGTCGCGTCGACGTCGGAGCCGCGGATGGACTTGATGAGCGCGCTGGCGACGTCGTAGTGCTGGTCGCCGTCGCGGTCGTACTTCACCGCGGCCCGGTCGACGGCGCCCTCCAGCGTCTCCAGGCTGATCCCGTCCTCGCCCTTGGCGATCGCCGAGCCGGCCCCTGCCTCCAGCGCCGTCAGCGCGCGGCGGGCATCGCCGCCGGCGATGCGCAGCAGATGCGCCTCGGCGTCCTCGGTCAGGGTCACCGCACCGCCGAGCCCCCGCTCGTCGGTCAGGGCCCGGCGGATGAGCGCGCGCAGGTCGTCATCCGTCAGGGCCTGCAGGGTCAGCAGCAGGGAGCGGGAGAGCAGCGGGGAGATGATCGAGAAGTAGGGATTCTCCGTCGTGGCCGCGATGAGGGTGACCCAGCGGTTCTCGACGGCGGGCAGCAGGGAGTCCTGCTGGGCCTTGCTGAAGCGGTGGATCTCGTCCAGGAAGAGGACGGTCTCCTTGCCGTAGCCACCCGAGGCGCGGCGGGCGCCGTCGATGACGGCCCGTACCTCCTTGACGCCCGCGGTGATCGCGGACAGCTCGACGAAGCGCTTGTTGGTGGCCTGGCTGACCACATAGGCGAGCGTCGTCTTGCCGATGCCCGGCGGGCCCCAGAGGATCACCGAGGAGGGGCCGGCGGGACCGCCGCTGCCCTCCCCCACCAGTCGGCGCAGCGGGCTGCCCTGCTTGAGCAGATGGCCCTGGCCGACCACCTCGTCGAGGGTGCGGGGGCGCATACGGACGGCCAGAGGACTGCCGGCCGGGTCCTTCTGCTGGCGGTCCTCTGCGGCTGCGGTGAACAGGTCGGGCTCCACGCTCGGAACCCTATGCCACGCCACTGACAACGCCGCCGGACCTTGTGGTCCGGCGGCGTTGGTGATCGGAGCGGGGCGGCGGTCAGGCCGTGCTGCCCGTCCAGAACCACCACCACTTGGTGAGGATCAGCATGCCGATCACGCCGATCCACAGCACCGGCACCACCCAGTGGAACTCCAGCAGGCCCCGCTTGAGCCCCTCCGGGGCGGGGATGAAGCCGTGGCGGAGGTTCTGCACGGTCACGTACCAGAACATGACGATCGTGGCGACCCAGGCCAGGCAGCACCACAGGCACAGCGACCCGATGACGTACAGCGACTCGTACTGCAGCCACGTGACGAAGCCGACCCCGAAGAGGCAGCCGGCCTCCATGCCCAGCCAGTACCAGCGGGGGAAGCGGGCCCCGCCGAGCAGCCCGAGGCCGATGGCGATGATCACGCTGTAGGTGGCCAGGCCCAGCATCGGGTTGGGGAACCCGAAGGCGTGGGCCTGCTCGCTCTTCATGATGTTGCCGCAGGAGACGATGGGGTTCAGGCTGCAGCCCGGCACGAAGTTCGGGTCTTCCAGCAGCTTGAACTTGTCGAGCGTGATGACCCAGGACGCCAGCAGCCCCATCGCTCCGGTGATCACGAGCAGCAACGCAAACGCACGGCCGCCGCCCACCGCACCGGTGGCAGGGCCGTCCCGCTCCGCACCATCGGTGTCGGAACGGTCAAGTGCCGAAGTCGTCATAGCGCCGTCGATCCCATCAGTAGGCGGTTGCCGCCCATTCTGCACCAAGGCCCTTTTCATCAGCCCTGAGCGGCCAGTAATCAGCCCTGAGCGGCCAGCAGTTCACTCACCACGGTGTCGAACGGGACGGCCTTCTGCTCGCCGCTCTCCAGGTCCTTGAGCTGCACGACGCCCTCGGCCAGGTCCCGCTCGCCCGCCACGAGCGCGAAGCGCGCACCTGAGCGGTTGGCCGACTTCATGGCGTTCTTCAGGCCCTTCCCGCCGAAGGCGAAGTCCGTCGCGACGCCCGCCCGGCGCAGCTCGGTCACCAGGCCGAAGAGCACCCGGCGGGCCTCCTCGCCCAGCGGCACGGCGAAGACCTGGGTGACGGCGGGCAGTTCGAGCTCGATGCCCTCCGCCTTCAGGGCCAGCACCGTGCGGTCCACACCGAGCGCCCAGCCCACGGACGGCAGCGCGGGGCCGCCGATCATCTCGGACAGGCCGTCGTAGCGGCCGCCGCCGCCCACTGCGGACTGCGAGCCGAGGCCGCCGTGGACGAACTCGAAGGTGGTGCGGGTGTAGTAGTCCAGGCCACGCACGAGCTTCTCGTCGTCCTCGAAGGCGACGCCGGCGGCGGTCAGCAGTTCGCGGACCTGCTCGTGGTACTCCTTGCACGCCTCGCACAGGTGGTCGCGGAGCATGGGGGCGCCGACGAGCTGCTTCTGTACGGCCTCGCGCTTGTCGTCGAGGACGCGCAGCGGGTTGATCTCGATGCGGCGGCGGGTGTCCTCGTCCAGGTCGAGCTCGCGCAGGAAGTCCTGCAGGGCGGCCCGGTAGGCGGGGCGGCACTCCTTGTCACCGAGCGAGTTCAGCAACAGGCGGAAGTCGGTCAGGCCGAGCGACTTGTAGGCGTCGACGGCCAGGATGATCAGCTCGGCGTCCAGCGCCGGGTCCTCCGCGCCGATCGCCTCGGCGCCGACCTGCGAGAAGTGGCGGTAGCGGCCGGCCTGCGGGCGCTCGTAGCGGTAGTACGAACCGGAGTACCAGAGCTTGACGGGGAGGTTGCCGGCCTTGTGGAGGTTGGCCTCCAGCGCGGCGCGCAGAACGGAGGCGGTGCCCTCGGGGCGCAGGGCGAGCTCGTCGCCGCCGCGCGTGGTGAGGGTGTACATCTCCTTGGTGACGATGTCGGTGGACTCGCCGACGCCGCGGGAGAACAGCTCGACCTGCTCGAAGCCGGGGGTCTCGATGTAGCCGTAGCCGGCCCGCTTGAGCGGTGCGGAGATGGCCTCGCGCACGGCGAGGTAGACGGCCGAGTCGGGCGGGGTCAGGTCGTAGGTGCCCTTGGGGGCCTTGAAGGTGCTCACGGAAGCTCTCGTCACATTCCTCGTCGCGGGGCGGCGGTGCCGCCTCCGTGGCCGAACGGCGTCTGTGCCACTTCCCGCAGGTACGGGTTGGTGGCGCGCTCGTGGCCGATGGTCGTCTGGGGGCCGTGGCCGGACAGCACCACGGTCGAGTCGTCCAGGGGCAGGCACACGCGGGCCAGCGACTGGAGCATCTCGGTGTGGTCACCGCCGGGCAGGTCGGTGCGTCCGATGGAGCCGGCGAACAACAGGTCGCCCGAGAAGAACACCGACGGGACGTCGGAGGCCTCGGGCATCCGGAAGGTCACCGACCCCTTGGTATGGCCGGGCGCGTGCGCGACGGTGAACTCCAGCCCCGCGAGGTCGAGCCGGCTGCCGTCGGTCAGCTCCTTGACGTCGTCCGGCTCGCCGATGGTGAGCTCGCCCATGAGCTGCTGCCCGATGGAGCGGCCGAGCGCCCTCTCCGGGTCGCTCATCATGTAGCGGTCGGCGGGGTGGATCCAGGCCGGGACGTCATGGGCGCCGCACACCGGGACGACCGAGGCGACGTGGTCGAGGTGGCCGTGGGTGAGGACGACGGCGACGGGCTTGAGCCGATGCTTCTTCAGTGCTTCTTCGACGCCCTGGGCCGCCTCGTGGCCCGGGTCGATGATCACGCACTCCTCGCCTGCGGCAGGGGCGACCAGGTAGCAGTTGGTCCCCCAGGCCCCGGCGGGGAACCCGGCAATGAGCACGTTCGTCCTTAAAGATCGGTCGGTATCGGTCGGTAGGAGTCCTGGCGGGAGCCCCCGGCGGGGAAACCCGACCGCCTCAGAGCCTACCGGCGGCACTCCCGCCGCGGCGAACCCGTATACGGTACGGGCACACTCGCGATATACGGCTTATGACATGCACGTCACGGCACGAGAAGAGGACCCGGTGGTCAATAACGAGCAGCGGCGGCGGCAGCTCGCCCGGGAGAAGTTCGAGCGGCAGCAGCAGCGCCGCGAGGCGGCGCGGCGCAAGGCCCGCCGCCGCAACGCGGTGATCGCCGCCGGTCTCGCCGTGGTGCTGGCCGCGGGTGCGACCGCGTATGCCACGGGCGCGCTCTCCGGCGACGACAAGAAGGACAAGACCGACACCGCCGCGGACAGCGCCCCGAGCCCCAAGAAGGGGCCGGACCCGTGCGCCAAGCCCGCTCCGGGCTCCCCCTCCGCCAAGACGTGGAAGTCCGAACCGGAGATGAGCGTCGAGACGTCGGCGTCGTACGCGATGGACCTCAGGACGACGTGCGGCTCGATCGACGTCAAGCTCGACGCCGCGAACGCCCCGCACACGGTCAACTCCTTCGAGTTCCTGGCCAAGGAAGGGTTCTTCGACCACTCCAAGTGCCACCGGCTCACCACCGGCGGCATCTATGTCCTGCAGTGCGGCGACCCGAAGGGCATCGGCCAGGGCGGCCCCGGCTACACGCTGCCGGACGAGAACCTGAAGGACTCCCGCCTCAAGGGCAATGTCTATCCGGCGGGCACCGTCGCGATGGCCAACACCGGCCAGCCGCACACCGGTGGCAGCCAGTTCTTCCTCGTCTACCAGGACAGCCAGCTGCCGCCGCAGTACACGCCCTTCGGCACCATCGGCGCCGAAGGGATGAAGACGCTGAAGAAGATCGCCGGCGCGGGCGAAAACAGTGGGGCGGGCGACGGGGCCCCCAACGCCACCGTGGTGATCGACAAGGCGGCGGTGACCAGAAACTGACGCCCGGACGGCGAAATTTCGGTCGCGCGGGATACGGACAGCCGGGCCGCCGTTCGCCTATGTTGGCGTTGTGTAGGGTGCCTGCTCCGACGGCTGTAAGCACCCGGATGATCAAGCCGTCGGACCGGCCAGGGCGCGGCCCTGCCCGGAACAACTGTGGACGATGCGCGGGCCGCACACCGGCCCGGCATCATGTGGAGGAGGCGCTGTGAGCAGCGACCCGTGGGGCCGCGTCGATGAGACGGGGACCGTGTACGTGCGTACCGCCGACGGAGAGCAGGTCGTCGGCTCGTGGCAAGCGGGGTCTCCCGAGGAGGCTCTGGCTTACTTCGAGCGCAAGTACGAGGGCCTGGTCGTGGAGATCGGCCTCCTCGAGCGGCGGGTCAGGACGACCGACCTGTCGGCCAAGGACGCGATGACCGCGATCGACCACCTGCGCACCCAGGTCGACGAGCACCATGCGGTGGGCGATCTGGCCGCGCTGCGGGAGCGGCTGGACAAGCTGGTCTCCACCGTCGAATCGCGCCGCGAGGAGCGCAAGGCGGCCAAGGCCAAGCAGTCCGATGAGGCCCGTACGGCCAAGGAGGCGCTGGTCGCCGAGGCCGAGGAGCTGGCGGCGAGCGAGCAGTGGCGGTCGGCCGGCGAGCGGCTGCGCTCCCTGGTCGACACCTGGAAGGGCCTGCCCCGGCTGGACCGCAAGACGGACGACGAGCTGTGGCACCGCTTCTCGCACGCCCGCTCGGCGTTCTCCAAGCGGCGCAAGGCGCACTTCGCCTCGCTGGACGCGCAGCGCGAGGAGGCCCGTAAGACCAAGGAGAGGCTGGTCGCCGAGGCCGAGGCGCTCGCCGGGTCCACGGACTGGGGCCCGACGGCCGCCCGCTACCGCGACCTGATGACCGAGTGGAAGGCCGCCGGCCGCGCACAGCGCGAGGCGGAGGACGAGCTGTGGACCCGTTTCCGGGGCGCCCAGGACGTCTTCTTCCAGGCGCGCAGCGAGGTGTTCGCGGAGCGGGACGCCGAGCAGCAGGGCAACCTCACGCTGAAGGAGCAGCTGGTCATCGAGGCCGAGAAGCTGCTCCCGATCGCGGACCTGAAGTCGGCGCGGGCCGCGTTCCGGTCGATCAACGAGCGCTGGGAGGCCATCGGCCATGTGCCGCGCGACGCCCGGCCGAAGATCGAGGGCAGGGTGCACGCGGTCGAGCGCGCCATCCAGGAGGCCGAGGAGGCCGAGTGGCGGCGTACGAACCCCGAGGCGCGGGCCCGTGCGGCCGGCCTGACGGGCCAGCTGCAGTCGGCGGTCGACAAGCTGCAGGAGCAGGTCGACAAGGCGCGCGCGGCGGGCAATGACGCCAAGGCGGACAAGCTCTCCAAGGAGCTCGAGGGCCGCAGGGCGCTGCTGGACCAGGCCCTGAAGGGCCTGGAGGAGTTCGGCGGCTGATACCGCACGCTGACCGACATGCGTAAGGGGCTCCGGCTATAGCCGGAGCCCCTTACGCATGTCGGT
>NZ_JBEZYL010000032.1:0-26566 GCF_040638465.1 Streptomyces sp. NPDC026206 | reverse complement strand
GCCGCGCAGGGCGGTGGTGGCGTCGGCGACGGACAGGCCGGCGACGTCGGGGACGCTGCGCGGCCTGCCCTTGCTGACGACGAGGGCCACCGCTGCGTACAGGTCAGACCGAATCGTCGCGCGTCAGGCGCGTGAACGCGTCCAGGTTGCGCGTCGACTCGCCCCGCGCGGTCCGCCACGCGTACTCCTTGCGGATCGCGCTCGCGAAGCCCATCTCCAGCAGCGTGTTGAAGCTGCCGTCCGCGTGCTCCAGGACCGTGCCGAGGATCCGGTCGACCTCCTCCGCCGTCACGGCGGCCAGCGGCAGCCGGCCCACGAGGTAGATGTCACCGAGCCGGTCGACGGCGTAGGCCACGCCGTAGAGCCTGGTGTTGCGCTCCAGCAGCCAGCGGTGCACCGCCTCGTGGTTCTCGTCGGGGCAGCGCACGACGAAGGCGTTGACGGAGAGGGAGTGGTTGCCGACGACCAGGGAGACGGTCGTCGACAGCTTGCGCGTGCCGGGGAGCTTCACGACGTACGTGCCGTCGGCAGGGCTCTCCCATTCGAGGCCGGCCTCGCGGAGCGTCTGCTCGATGGTGGTCTTCGCGTCAGGCATGTGCCGAGCGTAGGCGACGGCGCCGTTCACCGATCGCTGCGGTGTACACGTCGGCGGTCGCGGCGGCGGCCGCGCCCCATCCGAAGGACTCGGCGTGCCGGGCGGCGGCCGCACCCATCCGGTCCACGAGCTGCGGCTCGTCGGCGAAGCGGCCCAGCGCGGCGGCGTAGTCGGCGGGGTTGTGGCCGTCGACGAGGAAGCCGCTGACCCCGTCGCGTACGGCCACGGGCAGCCCGCCGACCGACGCCGCGACGACCGGTGTGCCGCAGGCCTGCGCCTCGATGGCCACCAGGCCGAAGGACTCGCTGTAGGACGGCATCACGAGCACCGACGCCGCCCGGTACCAGTCGGCGAGCCGGTCCTGTCCGACGGGCGGCCGGAAGCGGACGACGTCGGCGATGCCCAGGCGGGCGGCCAGCTTCTGCAGCCCCTCGGGCTTGGCCATCCCGGAGCCGCTGGGGCCGCCGACCACCGGCACCACGATGCGCCGGCGCAGCGCCGGCTGCCGGTCCAGGAGCTCGGCGACCGCGCGCAGCAGGATGTCGGGGGCCTTGAGGGGCTGGATGCGGCCGGCGAAGAGGGGGATGAGGGCGTCGGCCGGCAGGCCCAGGCGCTCGCGGGCCGCGGCCCGGGGGCCGGCGGGCCGGAAGCGGTCGAGGTTCACGCCCGGGTGCACCACGGCCACCTTGGCGGGGTCGGCCTCGTAGTGGTGGATCAGCTCGCCGGCCTCGCCCTCGGTGTTGGCGATGAGCCGGTCGGCGGCCCGTACGATCTGCGTCTCGCCGATCACGCGGGCGGCGGGCTCGGGGGTGTCGCCCTCGGCGAGGGCGGCGTTCTTGACCTTGGCCATGGTGTGCATGGCGTGGACGAGCGGGACGCCCCAGCGCTCGGCGGCGAGCCAGCCGACGTGGCCGGAGAGCCAGTAGTGGGAGTGGACGAGGTCGTAGTGGCCGGGCCGGTGGCCGGCCCACGCCTGCATCACGCCGTGCGTGAAGGCGCACAGCTGCGCGGGCAGCTCCTCCTTGGCCAGGCCCTCGTAGGGGCCCGCGTCGATGTGCCGCACCAGCACGCCGGGGGCCAGCTCCACGCTGGGCGGGAGGGCGCCGGTGGTGGCGCGGGTGAAGATCTCGACCTCGATGTTGATGTCGGCGAGCCGCTTCGCGAGCTCGACGATGTAGACGTTCATGCCGCCGGCGTCGCCCGTGCCGGGCTGGTGCAGCGGGGAGGTGTGCACGCTCAGCATCGCGACGCGGCGGGGGCGGCGGGGCGTGCCCAGGCGCCGCAGCCGGTCCTTGGGGAACGTGCCGAGCGTCCGGCCGCGGCGGGCGCCGAGCCTGGCTGCGTACTGGCTCACCCTGTGTCCTCCGTCCGCCGAGTGTCCGTCCCCGTCCCTGGGGGCGCTCACCACCTGTCAACCAGTGCCAACGTCGCGGAGGCAGGCTCCCATTTCCACTTTGCCAAACAGTGACCCAGGCCGTTCCTCCCCCTGGCGGGGACGGCCTGGCGGGGCGAACGTCGCCGGTGGGCGGGGGTGGGAGGCGCGCGGGCGGCTTAGGCTCTATGCCCATGGCCGCCCGTACCGCCCCCGCCCACCGCCCGATCGGCTCGGCGACCCGCGGCACCACCAACCCCAACCGGCTGCGCCGCATGGACCGCTGGATCGCCGCCGCACACGCGGGCGCCCTGCGGCGCTCCGCGGACCCCGTCGTGGTGGACCTCGGCTACGGCGCCGCGCCCTGGACGGCCGTCGAACTGCTGGAGCGGCTGCGCCCGGTGCGGGCCGACGCCGAGGTCGTGGGCATCGAGATCGACCCGGCGCGGGTCGCGGCGGCCCGGCCGTACGAGCGGCAGGGCCTGTCCTTCGCGCACGGCGGCTTCGAGGTGCCGCTGCCGGCCGGCCGCAGGCCGCTGCTGATCCGGGCCGCGAACGTCCTCAGGCAGTACGACGAGGGCCAGGTCGAGGAGGTCTGGGCCCGCCTGTGCGGCCGGCTGGCCCCGGACGGGCTGCTGGTGGAGGGTACGTGCGACGAGATCGGCCGCCGCCACGTCTGGGTCGCGCTGGGCCCGGAGGGCCCGCGCACCATCACGTTCGCCGCCCGGCTGGGCTCGCTGGGCACGCCGTCCGACCTCGCGGAGCGGCTCCCGAAGGCGCTCATCCACCGGAACGTGCCGGGTGAGCCGGTGCACGCGTTCCTGCGCGACTTCGACCGGGCGTGGGCGGCGTTCGCACCGTACGGCGCGCTCAGCGCGCGCCAGCGCTGGATCCGCACGGCCGCCGCGCTGCGGGCGGACTGGCCCGTGACGGACGGGCCGCGGCGCTGGCGGCAGGGCGAGCTCACGATCGCCTGGTCGGCGCTGGCGCCGAAGGCCTGAGGCCCTCCCCGCGCCGTGAACCAGGCCTGGCGGATACGACGCGTCCCGCCGCGACGGCCGGTCCTACGGCCGTCACCGTCGCGGCGGGATCCGGCGTCCTCAGCCGCGCAGGGCCTTGCGCGTGCCGGAGCCGCCGGCGATCGGGATCTTGCGGGGCTTGGCCTGTTCCGCGACCGGGATGCGCAGGGTGAGGACACCCGCGTCGTAGGAGGCGTCGATCCGGTCGGCCTCCAGCGTGTCACCCAGGAAGAGCTGGCGGCTGAACGTTCCCGTGGGCCGCTCGTTGGCGATCAGCTCGGCGTCCTCGGGGGCCGACGGCGTCCGCTCGGCGTGGATGGAGACGACGTTGCGCTCGATGTCCAGGTCGATCGTCTCGGGGTCGACTCCCGGAAGGTCGAACTTGACCACGAACTCGTCGCCGGAGCGGTAGGCGTCCATCGGCATCGTCGTGGGCCGGGCCACCGTGCCGAACACCTGCTGGGTGAGGCGGTCGAGGTCACGGAAGGGGTCGGTACGCATGAGCATCACGGGTCACTCCTCTCAACTGACGTCAGGTGCGATGCCCTACGCCTTCTATATAGCTCGCGGAGAGGAAACTTGACAAGCCCTGACTCAACAAATCGCGCTGCCCCAGGTCAGCAGCAGCGCGTCCACCAACGGCCGGTCCCGGTCGTGGGTCAGCCGCTCCCGGGCCTCGGCGGGCGGCAGCCACAGCAGGCGGTCGACCTCCCGGCCGGGCTCGAAGGAGCCGCCGAGCGCCTCCGCCGCCCAGTAGCGGACCTCCTTGAGGCGCCCGGCCGCCACATAGCGGGCGCTCGGCAGGGGCGGGCCCAGCACGCAGTGCATGCCCGTCTCCTCCAGCACCTCGCGCACGGCGCCGGCCCTCGCGTCCTCGCCGCG
The DNA here is from genome assembly GCF_040638465.1 of Streptomyces sp. NPDC026206. Taxonomy (NCBI): domain Bacteria; kingdom Bacillati; phylum Actinomycetota; class Actinomycetes; order Kitasatosporales; family Streptomycetaceae; genus Streptomyces; species Streptomyces sp. NPDC026206. Next base: position 22,698 of record NZ_JBEZYL010000032.1, on the reverse strand, counting down.
CTTGAGCTTGCCCTTCGGCCAGGACCAGTCGCCGTACTTCGGACGGTGGACCAGCGCGAGCTCGATCCGCTCGCGCCTGCGCCACAGCACGCACCCCGCCGCCCGCACCGCCGGGCAGGCTCCGCTCACGGGGCCGCTCACGGCGCCGCCACCGCCAGCCGCTGCCAGATCCGCCCGAACGCGTAGCGCGCCGCCTCCACCTCGTGCCGCTGGTCCGCGTGCAGCACACCGAGCGCGTACGCCGTCGCCGGGGCGATGCGCGGCGTCCGGGCGGCGGCCGCGGCGGCCGCCGCCGCCCCGGCGGCCTCGCGGTGCCGGTCCAGGGCCTGGCCCGCGCCCAGCAACCGCACCGACAGCGACGGTTCCTCCTCGGCCTGGTGCTGCTCGTCGAGCACTTCCTGCGCGTACCGCCTCAGCCGCACCAGCCTGCGCACGTGGTGCCAGGGCGCATCCTGGCGCCCCTCCGCGGGCGGGGCGTCGGCGGCCGGTGTCGCCGCGAGACCGTGGACCAGCGCCTCCGCGTTGTACGGCAGGCCCGCCACCGACAGCGGCAGGGCGTCCACCGCGTCCATCAGCCGCCGGTGCGTCTGCTCCGCCAGGCAGGGCAGCGCCTCCCGGGCCAGCAGGTCGTGTGCGGCGGGATCCAGCGGCACCTCCGAGGCCAGCACGGCCACCGCGTCGGCCACGGCGTGGAAGCGCGAGGAGCCGAGGGCCTGCAGCGCCGCCGAGTGGGCGCGCGTACGGGCGAGCGTCAGCTGCCGGTCCAGCAGCGCACCGGCCCGGGCCGCCCCGACCGTCAGCCCGCCCCCGGACACCTCGGGCACCCCGCCCGGCGCGTCCGCCGCATCCGCTCCGGACAGCCGGTGCAGCGCCCCTCTCAGCCGGGCCAGCCGCGCCGCGTACGCGTACTCGCGCCCCAGCAGGTCGATGAGCCAGGCCAGCTCGCCGCGCAGCTGATCCGTCCATGCGGTGTCCGTCAGCGGCCGGTAGACGTGGAGCGTCCCGGCGACGCGCCGCGCGGAGCGCCGCAGCAGCCGCACCGCCTCGCCCGCGTCCTCCGCGCCGGAACCGCTCTCCGCGTGCAGCCGCAGGCTCCGCAGGAACTCCACGGCCTGCAGCTGCAGATAGCCGCAGAGGACGTCCCCCGCCGTCGTGACGTCCCGGGCGACGGGCACCCCGGCCGCAGCGGACCGTTTCGTCATCATCATTTCCTGCCCCCCGGGCGCGGTGACGGTAACCGGCGGGTCATGGGGTCGCTGAGCCACGCCGGCGCCTCCGGGCTTCTATGAGCATCTCCTGCACGTTCGGCAACGGCTGCCCGTCGGCGTCCGTGGCCTGCCGCGTCCAGTTGCCGTCCGGGCCGAGGTGCCAGGACGCGGTGCGGTCCGAGACCCCGAGCTCCAGCAGCCTGCTGAGCGAGGCCCGGTGGCCGGGGTCGGCGACGCGCACCAGCGCCTCGATGCGGCGGTCGAGGTTACGGTGCATCATGTCGGCGCTGCCCAGCCACACTTCGGGCTCGCCGCCGTTGCCGAACGCGAAGACGCGCGAGTGTTCCAGGAACCGCCCGAGGACGCTGCGCACCCGGATGTTCTCCGAGAGCCCCGCCACCCCCGGGCGCAGCGCGCAGATGCCACGCACCCATATGTCCACCGGCACCCCGGCCCGCGCCGCCCGGTAGAGGGCGTCGATGACGGCCTCGTCGACCATCGAGTTGACCTTGATGCGGACGTAGGCGGGCCGCCCGGCCCGGTGGTGCACGGCCTCCTTGGCTATGCGCGAGACCAGCCCGTCGCGCAGCGATCTGGGGGCGACCAGCAGCCGCCGGTAGGTCTCGCGCCGCGAGTAGCCGGACAGCCGGTTGAAGAGGTCGGAGAGGTCCGCGCCCACCTGCGGGTCGGCGGTCAGCAGCCCGAAGTCCTCGTAGATGCGCGCCGTCTTGGGGTGGTAGTTTCCGGTGCCCACATGGGCGTAGCGGCGCAGCGTCTCGCCTTCCTGCCGCACCACCAGCGACAGCTTGCAGTGCGTCTTGAGGCCCACCAGCCCGTAGACGACGTGGCAGCCGGCCTCCTCCAGCTTCCGGGCCCACTTGATGTTGGCCTGCTCGTCGAAGCGGGCCTTGATCTCGACGAGTACGAGCACCTGCTTGCCGGACTCCGCGGCGTCTATGAGCGCGTCCACGATCGGCGAGTCGCCGGAGGTCCGGTACAGGGTCTGCTTGATGGCCAGCACGTCCGGGTCGGCGGCGGCCTGTTCCAGGAAGGCCTGCACGGAGGTGGAGAACGAGTCGTAGGGGTGGTGCAGCAGCACGTCCCGCTCGCGCAGCGCCGCGAAGATGTCGGGCGCCGACGCCGACTCCACCTCGGCCAGGTCGCGGTGCGTGCCGGCCACGAACGTGGGGTACTTCAGCTCGGGCCGGTCCAGCGCGCCGATGGCGAAGAGCGCGGTGAGGTCGAGCGGGCCGGGCAGCGGATAGACCTCGGCGTCGGAGACCTTCAGCTCGCGCACCAGCAGATCGAGGACGTACGGGTCGATGGTCTCCTCGACCTCCAGCCGCACCGGCGGGCCGAAGCGGCGGCGCATGAGCTCCTTCTCCAGCGCCTGGAGCAGGTTCTCCGCGTCGTCCTCCTCCACCTCCAGGTCCTCGTTGCGGGTCACGCGGAACATGTGGTGCGCGAGCACCTCCATGCCCGGGAACAGCTCCTCCAGGTGCGCCGCGATGACGTCCTCCAGCGGGACGTAGCGCTGCGGGGAGGCCTCCAGGAACCGCGGCAGCAGCGGCGGCACCTTCACGCGCGCGAAGTGGTCGTGCCCGCTGACGGGGTTGCGTACGACCACGGCGAGGTTGAGCGAGAGTCCGGAGATGTACGGGAAGGGGTGGGCGGGGTCGACGGCGAGGGGGGTCAGCACGGGGAAGATCTGCTGCCGGAAGAGGGTGAAGAGCCGGCCCTGCTCCTTGTCCGTCAGCTCGGCCCAGCGGATCAGGTGGATGCCCTCGTCGGCCAGCTCGGGGGCGACGTCCTGCTGGTAGCAGGCCGCGTGCCGGGCCATGAGCTCGCGCGAGCGCGTCCAGATCAGCTCCAGCACCTCGCGGGGCTGCAGCCCGGAGGCCGAGCGGGTGGCGACGCCGGTGGCGATGCGGCGCTTGAGGCCCGCGACGCGGACCATGAAGAACTCGTCGAGGTTGCTGGCGAAGATCGCCAGGTAGGACGCCCGCTCCAGGAGGGGAGTGGCCGGGTCCTCGGCCAGCTCCAGCACCCGCTCGTTGAACGCCAGCCAGCTGCGCTCGCGGTCCAGGAAGCGGCCCTCCGGCAGCGCCTCGGCGTCCGCCGCGGCCGGGCCCTCGTACGCCGCCAGGTCCTGTCCGAGGTCGGGTACGCCCGCCACGACCGCCGCCTTCGGCCGGTGGGCGGCGATGAACCCCACCGAGTCGGTGTTGTCACGTGCGTGGGCGTTCGCGCCGGACGACTGGCTCATGCCTTCATTGTTCCGCGCCGGACCCGGGACAGGCGCGTCGGAAAGGGACGCGGGTGCGGCGCGTGGCCTTCTTTCGGTTGCGCGGGGCGCGGCGGGCTGCATGGGCCAAGGCTCGCAACCGAGGTTGAATCACGGGTAACGCCCACGTGACGTGCGGGGGTCCGGCACCGGGGCTCCGCCCCGGGCCCCGGCGATCGAGGCGAGCCCCACCGCTCACGCGCAGCGGCGCCGCAGCAGCCAGAAGGCCGCACCGCCCACCAGCCCGGCCAGGGCGACCGTGATGCCCGCCTCGGCCCACTGCATCGGCCACAGATGCGAAGCCGGGTGGTAGTCCACGTACCACCCGGTAGCCCCGTGCTGCGCTAGGCAGTCCTCGGGGCTCACCCCGACGCCGCAGTCCGGCTCGGCGATCCGCCCGCCGTCCTGCCCGATCATTCCGCGCTGGGTGAACCACTCACCGCCGTCGCGGACCAGCTCCGGCATGTCGGCGGACAGCTCGGTGACGGGGCCGGTCAGCTTCTGCCGCAGGGATCCCAGCGCCCCCGTCACCAGGTAGACGGTGAGGGCGGTGGCGCCCATGGCGGCCACCGTGCGGCCCAGCAGCAGGCCGACGACGGCCCCGACGGCCAGCGCGAGCAACGACTGCGCGACGGGCACGGGCCCGACCATGTCGTACGACCGGAACCACCACTGGCCCGGCACCAGGCCGACGGGCAGCTCCCGCCACACCCAGGTGTAGACGGCCGACAGCAGCGAGAGGCCGGCGAGGACGGCCAGCCCCGGCACGGCGAGCTTGACCGCGAGCCAGCGCAGCGGCGAGAGGGACTGCGTCCACGCCAGCTTGTACGTACCGCTCTCCAGCTCGCGCGCGATCAGGGGCCCCGCGACGAACGCCCCGGTCATGACCGGCAGGAGCTCGATGAGCCTGCCTATGTAGTGCAGCGGGTCGGCGAGGTTGCCGCGGAAGGTGTCGACGGTCCCCTGCATGGCCGGCTTGCAGGCCGCATCCGTCGTGCAGGCGGCTTCCAGGTCGTTCGCGTCAACGTAGTCGACGATCGCGAAGCGCAGCGTCACCAGCAGCGCGAGGAGGGCGATCAGCCCGCCGAGCGCGAACCATGCCGTGCTGCGGTGCTGGCGCAGCACCAGCCAGGCCGGTCCGCGCAGCCCGGGCCCGCCCCGGCCCGCTCCGGCGCCCGCTCCGGCGGCTGCCGTCGTCGTGGCCCTCATGCCGCCGCCTTCGGGGAGAAGTCGCGCGGCTCGGCGCTCGGCGTGATGAGCGCGGGGGCGCCGGGGGCGCGGAGGTGGGCGAGGATGAGCTCCTCCAGGGATGGCTCGGCGGTCTCCCAGTGGCCGCGGACCGGGCCGTCGTGCCGTATGAGCGCGGTGAGCTGACGCCCCGTGGTCCGCGCCTCGACGATCGTGTGGGCCGCGAACTCCCGCGGGGTGCCGGCGTCCTCGTACCGGCCCATGACGAGCCGGTGTGCGAAGACGAGGTCCTCGACCTCGCCCGCGAGGCGCACCCGGCCGCCGGATATCAGCAGCAGGTAGTCGCAGACGCCCTCGAGCTCGGCCAGGACGTGGGAGGCCATGACGACGGTGGTGGAGTTCTCGGCCGCCTCGGTCATCAGCGCGGCCATCGTCTCGTGGCGCACCAGGGGGTCGAGGTCGCTCATCGGCTCGTCCAGCAGCAGCAGTTCGGGGCGCTTGCCGAAGGCGAGGGCGAGCGCCACGCGCGTGCGCTGGCCGCCGGAGAGGGAGCCGACGCGCGCGTGGGGCGAGAGGTTTCCGGCGTGGACGAGCCGCTCGGCGGCGGCCTGGTCCCAGCGGCCGGGGTTGAGCGCGCGGCCCATGCGCAGGGTGTCGGCCACCGTGAAGCTCGCGTACAGCGGCTTGTCCTGGGCGAGGTAGGCCACGCGGGGGCGGACGCCCGGGTCGGCCGGTTCGCCGCCCAGGACGCGCAGCCGGCCCTCGGTGGGCCGGCGCAGGCCCGCCGCGAGGGCCAGCAGGGTGGACTTGCCCGCGCCGTTGGGGCCGACGAGGGCGCAGACCCGTCCGGCGGGCAGCCGGAACGAGCAGTCGCGCAGCGCCCGGTCGCGCCGGTACCTCACCCCCAGGCCGACCGCCTCCAGGGCGGTCCGGTCGGGGAGGAACGTCAAATCGGTCATGCGGGTCCCCTCGCTCACGTGGTGCCGGTCCCGGGCGTCGCGCGGTCCCCGCCGTGCCGGTCGTCGAAGCAGGTGCTGTCGAGTACGGAGGCGACCAGCGCGGTCACGTCCTCCCGGTCGAGGCCGGCGGCGCGGGCCCGGTCCATCCAGTCGGCCAGTTCGGCGCGCAGCGGCGAGTCGGCGGCGGCTTCCGGCCGCGCCAGCGAGCGCCGTACAAACGTCCCCAGTCCGGGGCGCGCCTCGACCAGGCCCTCGCGGTCGAGTTCGCGGTAGGCCTTCAGGACGGTGTTGGGGTTGATGGCAGTGGCCGCGACGACCTCTTTGGCCGTGGGCAGCTTGTCGCCGGGGGCGAGCAGGCCGAGTCGCAGGGCTTGTCGGACCTGCTGGACGATCTGCAGATAGGTGGCGACGCCGCTGCGCCGGTCGATGCGGAACTCGACCACGCGCATCACCCTTCCACTAATTGACTAGTGAAAGGGTGATGGAGGGGTTCGTGCCCTGTCAACCGAGGAAGGAAGAGGCGCACTCTCGGGGCGGCTCTCGGGGACAGCTCTCGGAGCGGCTCTCGGCGAGGGGCGGCTCGGCGTCAGCTCTCCGTGCGGTACATCAGGTCCGTCTCGTGCGTCGCGAACCCCAGCCGCTCGTACACGGCGACGGCCGGCAGATTGTCGGCGTCCACGTAGAGCATCGCCGTCGGCAGCCCCTGCCCCGCCAGGTGCCGCAGGCCGATCGCGGTCAGCGCCTTGCCCAGGCCGCCGCCCTGCGCCCCGGGCCGTACGCCCAGGACGTACACCTCGCCGAGGCCGTCGTCGGCGTGGACCTTCGTCCAGTGGAAGCCGATGATCCCGCCCGCCCTCTCGGCCAGGAAGAAGCCCTTCGGATCGAACCAGGCCTCCCCCTTCCGGTCGTCCAGGTCGCGCTGGTTCAACGACCCCTGCTCGGGGTGGTGCGCGAACGCGGCCGCGTTCACGGCGAGCCAGGCCGCGTCGTCCTCACCGGGCCGGAAGGTGCGCACGCTCACGCCCTCGGGCAGTACGGGCTCGGGGAGGCCGAGGTCGTGCAGCGTGCGCCGCATCTGCCGCAGCTCGCGGAAGAGACTCAGCCCCAGCACCTGCGCGAGGTGCCGGGCGGCGGGGTGGCCGCCGTGCGCCCACACGCGCAACCGCTTGCCGGACTCGCCGAGCAGGGCAACCCCCAGCGCCCGCCCGTGCCCGCTCCCCCGGTGCTCGGGGTGCACCACGAACTCCCCCGCAGGGGCCTCCACCGGGTCGCTGTCCTCCAGCTGCCCGTAACCCACCAGCACCCTGTCCGCATCGCTCAGCAGGACGTGCCGCACGCCCTCGCGCCGCCCCTTGAGCTGCAGGCGTCCCTGCTCCGAGACGGCCGGCTGACCGTCCACGGCCGCGGCCTCCCCGATCAGCCGCAGCACGTCCCGCACCTGCTCCGGCGCCAGTTCGTCCAGCACCGCGATCCGCCGCTGTCCGCTCACGTCATTCACCACGTCGCTCATGGGGCGAGCCTACGACCCTGGCACGTCACCCTTCCGTTACCTCTCCCCTCCTGCCGCGCTACGCGCGTCAACCGTATGCTGCGCCCGACCCGATACACCCCCAGCACCTTCACAAAGGGGAACGCATGCCCGCGAAGTCGCTGCCTCGACGCAAGCGCCTCGCCCTCACACGGCTGACCGCCACCACCGCCGTACTCGCCGCGACCGCCGGGGCGCTGGCCGTCACGGCGCTCCCGGCGGGGGCACACGACCGCGGCCACGGGAACGGCCGCACCGTGGACGTACAGCTGCTCTCGTTCAACGACCTGCACGGCAACCTCGAGCCCCCGCAGGGTTCCTCGGGCACCGTGACGGAGAACCAGGCCGACGGCACGAAGAAGGTCATACCCGCCGGCGGCGTGGAGTACCTCGCCAACTCCCTGCGCACGGCCCGCAGGGGCCACGAGTACTCGATCACCGCCGCGGGCGGCGACATGATCGGCGCCAGCCCGCTGATGACCGGCCTCTTCCACGACGAGCCGACGATCGAGGCGCTCAACAAGATCAAGCTGGACGCCACCTCCGTCGGCAACCACGAGTTCGACGAGGGCCGCGCCGAACTGCTGCGCATGCAGCGCGGCGGCTGCCACCCGAAGGAGGGCTGCTTCGAGAAGGGCAAGACCTTCAAGGGCGCCGACTTCCCCTATCTCGCCGCGAACGTCTCCGACGAGAAGACCGGCAAGCCGATCCTCAAGCCGTACACGGTCTGGCAGCACAAGGGCGTCAAGATCGGCATCATCGGTCTGACCCTGAAGGGCACGCCCGACGTCGTCACGGCGGAGGGCGTCAAGGGCCTGAAGTTCGCCGACGAGGTCGCGACGATCGACAAGTACGCCAAGGAACTCGACCGCCAGGGCGTGAAGTCCATCATCACCCTGGTCCACGAGGGCGGCATGCCCGCGTCCGGTTCGTACAACTACGACTGCGACACCCCCGGCGCGGGCGCGGGCATCTCCGGTGCCATCGTCGACATCGCGAAGAAGGTCACCCCGAAGGTCGACGCCTTCGTCACCGGCCACACCCACCAGGCCTACGCCTGCACCATCCCCGACCCGTCGGGCGCCCCGCGCACGGTGACCTCGGCCGCGTCGTTCGGCCGCCTGTACACGGACACGACGCTGACGTACGACCGGCGCACGAAGGACATCGTCCGCACGAGCGTCAAGGGCCCGCACGCCACGAACCACGTCGTGGACCGCGAGCAGCCCAAGGCCGCGGACATGACCAGGCTCATCGACCGCTGGAAGACCCTCGCGGCCCCGGTCGCCAACAAGCCCGTCGGCTACATCTCCGCCGACATCAACGGCCGCGGTTCGGAGGCGTACGAGCAACCGCTCGGCGACGTCATCACGGACGCCCAGCTCGAAGGCCTCGCGGCCGCCGACAAGGGCGGCGCCCAGATCGCCTTCATGAACCCGGGCGGCATCCGCTCGGACCTGGCCCACAAGGCCTCCGGCGCCGAGGGCGACGGCGTCGTGACCTACGGCGAGGCGTTCACGGTCCAGCCCTTCACCAACATGATGCAGACCAAGGACCTCACCGGCGCGCAGCTGCTGGCGGCCCTGCAGCAGCAGGTCAGCGGCCCGAACGAGGCCCAGCCGAAGGTCCTCCAGGTCAGCAGGGGCCTCACGTACACGCTGGATCTGACGAAGAAGGGCGCCGACCGCATCGTCGCGTCCTCGGTGAAGCTCAACGGCACGCCCGTCGAGGCGGGCAGGACGTACCGCGTCGCGGCGAACGAGTTCCTGATGGGCGGCGGCGACGGGTTCCCGGCGTTCAAGGAGGGCACGAACAAGCGCGTGGGCGCCTCGGACCTCGACGTGTTCGTCGCCTACCTGACGGCGCACTCGACGAAGGAGGCACCGCTGGCGCCGCCGAAGGGTGACCGGATCACGGTGATCAAGCCGTAGTCCCTTCCGGCCGGGACCGGACGGGCGGGACAGGTCCGCCGCCGGACCGGCCTTGGGGGGCGGGGCACGGTCCCCGCCCCCCCATGACGTTTGTGGCAGGGGCGCTTCCGGGCTGCCGTGGCGCGCACGGTGGTGTGCGCGGGCGCTCGCGGATGCAGATGCTCCTACGGCGAGGGCGACTGTCGTTTATCAGCCAATCCGGCGGAAAGGACTGGTCTGCCCACCGCGCCTGATCTACCGGGAGAGCCCTTGAAGACGGCTGCCCCGGCAAGGACCGGCACCGGCTCGATTCGACTGTCCCAGCCGCACAGTCGTGCAGCCGCGGCCCGGCCGCCGGACAGCGGGAGCCTTCATCGCACCTGGGCGGCGGTGGGGGCTCCCGCTCCGTCGGGGACGTCCCGGCATACGGTCACCAAGGACGTGCCAAACGGCGCGCAGGTAGCCTCCCCCGGGCAGGAAGGGAGCAGCCATGCGTGACAGCGGAGCGAGGATACGGGTCCGCCCGGCGGCGAGCGGCGACCTCGGTGAGCTCACCGCGATCTACAACCACTACGTGGTCCACACCCCCGTCACCTTCGACATCGAGCCCGTCACCGTCGACGAGCGCCGCGCGTGGCTCGAAGCCCACCCCGCCACCGGCCGCCACCGGCTGCTGGTCGCAGAGGAGGCGGGCACGGTGCTCGGCTACGCCTCCAGCGGCCCCTTCCGGGACAAGCAGGCCTACGAGACCTCGGTGGAGACCAGCGTCTACCTCGGTCCCGGACGCACGGGCCGCGGCCTGGGCGCCCTGCTCTACGACGCGCTGTTCGAGGCCCTGGCCCGCGAGGACGTCCACCGCGCCTACGCGGGCATCACCCAGCCCAACGTGGCGTCGATGCGGCTGCACGAGCGCTTCGGCTTCCGCCCGGCGGGCGTGCTTCAGCAGGTGGGGCGGAAGTTCGGCACCTACTGGGACGTGGCCTGGCTGGAGCGGCGGCTCGGCCAAGGGGAAAGCAGCCCCCGGCGCAACGGCTGAAAACCGCCCTGCCTCCCGTGCGTACGGATGCTAAGACTCCTGTTCGGACAAGGCATCAGGATTTTGTCGGGTACTCGCGGTAGCCCTTGCGCCCGGGACCGCCATGCGTGGTGGGATGTGGCGATGCGAACCCCCACACGCATACCCACCCGGCCCCCGAACCCCTACGAAGAGCTCGCCGCGCTCGCCGACCCGGACTACGCCGAACCGGCCGAGCCGCCCCTTTTACTCACGGGCGACGAGGAAGAGCCCTGGTCCCCGCCCGACCACCGGCGCAGGCGCCGCGGCAGGCGCCGCGGTGGCAGCAGGCGTCGCCCGCCCAGCCCCCTGCGCACGTACCGCCGCGCGGCGAAGTGGCTGTTCATCCTGGGCGCCTGCACGGTGTTCCTCGTGCTGGCCGACCGGTGTGCGGTGATGTACGCGGAGAAGAAGGCGCAGCAGAAGCTGCAGCAGTCGCTGCACCTGGCGGCCCAGCCGCAGGTGGACATCCATGGCTTTCCGTTCCTGACGCAGGTGCTGGCCAAGCGCCTGAAGCAGGTCGACGTCACCGTCCCCGACGTCGCCGCTGACCGGGTGTCGCTCGCCAAGGTACGGGCGAGCGCCCGCGACGTCCGGCTCACCGGGAGCCTGTCGGCCGGTGTCCGGGGTGCGGTCGTGGGGGACCTCGGGGGAAGCGTGCTGCTCTCCTTCGAGGACATGAACCGTGAACTGGGTGCCTCGCAGGTACGGTTCAGCGACCTCGGCGGCAACGCCATCAGCGCCGAGGGGCGGCTGTCCGTCGCCGGCCAGGAGCTGCGGCTACAGGCGCAGGCCCGGCTGCGCCGCGACGGCGACCGCGCCGTCTCCACGGACATCGACGGCATGAGCCTGGACATCCCCCGCATCGCCACCTACCGGCCCGGTTCCGATGCCGGTTCCGGTTCCGATGCCGGCTCCGGCAAAAGCCTCACCCTTCACCCCGAGGCCGCCGGCCGCCTCAGCCGCGACGCCGCGCGCGTGAAGGACCTGCTCTCCGTCCCGGCCGTCGCCGCCCGGCTCGGAGTGAGCGAGGACGACGTGGCCGTCGCCCTGCGCAGCGAGGAGAGGCTGGGGGAGATCACAGGGGCGCCCCGGTTCGTGGCGGACCTGACGCGGGTCAACCTCGTCGACGTCGTCGTCGAACACCCCTGGCTGCTGGAGAAGGTGGGCATCGACCCGGAGCTGCTCACCGCTCTCACCCGCCTCCAGCCGCCTGCCCTGACCGACCGCCTCTCCCTCTCCTTCCGCCTTCCCCCACAGGCCGAGGACTGCACCTGCGCGAGGTCACCGTCCAGCGCGACGGCATCCGGGTGGAGCTGTCGGCCGCCGGGCTGCGGCTCGGCGAGGGAGGCGTCAGGCGATAGGCGGCGGCTCCGTCGCCGCGCCCGGCAACCGGACGGCGGCCACGGTGCCGCCGCCCTCCGCCGCGTGCAGCGTCACCTCGCCGCCCGCCTGCCGGACGGTCTGGGCGACGATCGACAGGCCCAGCCCGCTTCCGGGCAGGCTGCGGGCCGTCGGTGACCGCCAGAACCGGTCGAAGACATGCGGGAGTTCATCGGCCGGAATGCCCGGGCCGTGGTCGCGTACGGTCAGCTCGCCCTTCACCAGACGGACCTCGATCACACCACCCGCGGGGCTGAACTTCACCGCGTTGTCGAGCAGGTTCACCACCGCCCGCTCGAGCGCGGCCGGCTCGGCCCGCACGTACCACTTGTCGATCTCCGCATCGATCGACAGCCCGGACCCGGCGGCCCGCAGCCGTGCCCGGCCCACCGCCCGCCCGGCCGCCTCGTGCAGCGCAACCACCTGCAGCGGGCCGCCGCCCGGCCCGTCCGGGCGGGAGAGCTCCTGCAGGTCGCCGATGAGCGCGGCCAGCTCCGTCATCTGCGCCTTGACGCTCGCCAGCAGCTCCTTGCGGTCCTCGGGCGGGATCGCCCGGCCCGTCTCCTCGCTCCGCGCCAGCAGGTCGATGTTCGTCCGCAGCGACGTCAGCGGGGTGCGCAGCTCGTGGCCCGCGTCCGCGATGAGCTGCTGCTGCCGGTCACGGGAGGAGGCGAGGGCGGCCGTCATGGAGTTGAACGAGCGCGAGAGGCGGGCGATCTCGTCGTCGCCCTCCACGGGGATGCGCACCGCCAGGTCCTCGGTGCGGGCGATGTGCTCGACCGCGCCCGTCAGCCGGTCCACCGGCCGCAGCGCCGCCCGTGCGATCCACAGGCCGGCCGTCGCCGCACCCAGCACGCCCACCCCGGCCGTGATGACGAGCACCAGCGCGAGGGCGTTGAGTGGCTTGCCGATCTCGCTCACCGGCTGCGCGATGGAGACAGCCGTGTTCGGCAGGCGTTCACTGCGGTACGTCGCAACGCGCATCTCCTGCCCGTCCGCCGCCCGGCTGTCGTGCAGCACCTCGTCCACACGGCCCGCCGCGACCGCCACGTCGTCCTCGGTCACCCTGATCGAGGACTTGCCCGGCGTCGTGCAGACCAGGCCACCGGCCGTGACGACCTGGACCGTGTACGAGCCGGGGGCCGGCGGCAGCCCGGAGGGGTTCGTGCCGCAGCTCTGGACGAGCACCTGGACGGACCTGTCGTCAACGCGCTGACTGGTCAGCGTTGTGTCCCGCTGGTGGCTGAGCTGCTGCTCGGTGACCAGCCAGCACGCGCCCGCCGCCAGCGCCACCGCCACCGCGACGGCCGCCGCCGTCAGCAGGGCCAGCCGCGAGCGCAGCGGCAGCCTGCGGTATCTGCTGATCATTCCGCGCCGCCGCCCATGGCACCGGCACCCCCGGCACCGCCGTCGGCCCGCAGGACGTAGCCCACCCCGCGCACGGTGTGCACCAGCCTCGGCTCGCCGCCCGCCTCGGTCTTGCGGCGCAGGTACATCACATAGACGTCCAACGAGTTGGACGAAGGCTCGAATTCAAACCCCCAGACGGACTTGAGGATCTGTTCCCTCGTCAGCACCTGCCTGGGGTGCGCCATGAACAGCTCCAGCAGCGTGAATTCCGTCCTCGTCAGCTCCACCCGGCGGGCGCCGCGCGTCACCTCGCGCGTCGCGAGGTTCATGCGCAGGTCGGCGTAGGACAGTGGCTGCGTGTCGGCCGCGGCGGTGGCGGCAGGCGTCGCGTAGGAGCTGCGGCGCAGCAGCGCGCGGATGCGGGCCAGCAGTTCGTCCAGTTCGAAGGGCTTGACCAGGTAGTCGTCCGCGCCGGCGTCGAGCCCGGTGACCCGGTCCCCCACGGTGTCGCGGGCGGTCAGCATCAGGATCGGTACGGTCACGCCGGAGGCGCGCAGGCGCCGGGCGGCGGTGAGGCCGTCCATACGCGGCATCAGCACGTCGAGCACGATCAGCTCCGGGTCGTACGCCGCGACCTTCTCGACCGCGTCGAGCCCGTCGACGGCCGGCTCCGTGTCGTAGCCCTCGAAGACGAGGCTGCGGCGCAGCGCCTGGCGGACGGCGGGCTCGTCGTCCACGATCAGGATGCGGGCGCTCTGGTCGCCGTGCTCGGCGGGGCTCATCGGCTTACCTCACGGGTGTGCATCGGTGGCGGCGGTCCTTCTCAGCCTCGCACGCCGCCACGGGGGCCGGGCTCAGCTGCCACTGCCGCCCGCCCGCAGCTTGGCCAGGTCGGCCTTGACGGTGTTGACCGGAATGGCGAAGCCCAGGCCGATGCTGCCCGCCGAGTCGCTCGCGCCGCTCCCCGAACCGGCCGGCTTCATCGCAGAGTTGATGCCGACGATCTCGCCGTTCATGTCGATGAGCGCGCCGCCGGAGTTGCCGGGGTTGAGGGAGGCGTCGGTCTGGATGGCCTTGTACGTGGTCTTGGACGAGCCCGTGTCGCCGTTGTACTGGTTGCCGCCGAACTCGAACGGCCACTGCGGGACCCCGCGCTCCTGCTGGGCGCGCCCCTGCTCCTTGGACACGGTGACGTCGCGGTTGAGGGCGGAGACGATGCCGCTGGTGACCGTGCCGGTGAGGCCCTCGGGCGAGCCGATGGCGACGACCTGGTCGCCGACCTTGATCTTGCCGGAGTCGCCGAGAGCGGCGGCCTTCAGACCCTTGGCGCCCTGCACCTTGAGGAGGGCGAGGTCCTTGTCGGGGTCGGTGCCCACGACCTTGGCGGTCCTGGTGCTGCCGTCGCTGAGGGTGACCTGGACGGTGTCGGCGCCGGCGACGACGTGGTTGTTGGTGATCACTTCGCCGTCGCCGGTGATGATCACGCCGGAGCCGGTGGACTGGCCGGAGGACGTGGCCGCCTTGATCTCCACGATGCTGGGGCTGACCGCACCGGCCACCGCGGAGACGCCGGTGCCCTTGGTGGAGGCGTTCTGCACGGGCGTGGACCGGCTGGTGCCGTGCTTGCCGTTCGTCAGCTCGCCGACGAGGGCGGCGGAGCCGCCGCCGACGAGCGCGGCGACCAGAGCACAGGCCGCGAGCAGCCGGACCGGGCGCTTGCGCTCGGCCCTGTGCCCGGGCGCGGCCACCGGGGCCTGCTCCTCGAAGTGGGCGTACGGGGAGTAGGCCGGGGGCGCCGGGTACTGGTGCTCGTTTTCCGTCATGCCTATGACTGTGCTCCGTGCAGATGAGAACAGTCTGAGTACGCACTGAGAAGGGGTGCAGAAGGGTGTTCGGTCCGGGTAAGACCGTCAGCCCCCGCAGCCGCAGGAGCGGCGGATCACCAGGCGGGAAGGGAACTGCTTCAGGCGCTCGCGGCGGGAGCCGGCCACGCGGAGGCCGTCGTCCAGGACCAGGTCGACGGCCGAGCGGGCCATGGCCTGGCGGTCGGAGGCGACGGTCGTCAGGGGCGGGTCCGTGAGGGCCGCCTCCTTCACGTCGTCGAAGCCGGCGACCGCCAGCTCGCCCGGCACGTCGATGCGCAGCTCGCGGGCGGCGCGCAGGACGCCGATGGCCTGGTCGTCGGTGGCGCAGATCAGGGCCGGGGGCCGGTCCGGGCCGGCCAGGAGCTGGAGGGCGACCTTGTAGGCGTCGTAGCGGTTGTAGGGGGCCTGGAAGAGCCGGCCCTCCAGGGACTTGCCGGCCTCGCGCATGGCGCGCCGCCAGCCCTCGACGTGGTCGGTGACCGGGTCGCCCACGGTCGGGGTCTCCTCCGTGCCGCCGAGGCAGGCCACGTAGGGGTGGCCGTGCTCCAGGAGGTGGCGGGTGGCGAGCTGGGCGCCGCCGATGTCGTCCGTGACGACGGCCACGTCGTCGATCGCGTCGGGCCGGCGGTGCATCAGGACCACGCGGGCGTCCCAGGCGTCGATCTCGATCGCGGCGTGCTCGCTGGGGCCCTGGCTGATGAGGATCAAGCCGGAGACCCGCATGCCCAGGAAGGCCCGCAGGTAGTGCACTTCGCGCTCGTCGAGGTAGTCGGAGTTCCCGACGAGGACCATCTTCCCGCGCTCGGACGCCGCCTGCTCGACCGCGTGCGCCATCTCCGCGAAGAAGGGCTGGCGCGCGTCCGGGACGATCAGGCCTATGAGGTCCGTCCGTCGTGACGCCATCGCCTGGGCGACCCGGTCGGGCCGGTACCCCAGCTCCTTGATCGCGGCCAGCACTCGCTCCCGCGTCGCCGGAGCCACCGGGCGCGGTCCATTGTTGATGACGTAGCTGACGACCGCGGTCGACGTCCCCGCAAGCCTCGCCACATCGTCCCGCGTCACCTTGGCCACGGCGGCAGTCTACGCGGGTCCACCTACCGTTTCACCGGGCGTGCGGGCTCGGTTCCGACAGCTCGCGGCTGCTCCTTCCGCGACGGCCCGCCCGCCCCGGCCGACGGCTCGGCCGCGCCCTTGGACCTGCCCTCCTCCGCCGGGCGCTCGGCCTTCTCCGGCTTCTCCGGGAGGACGAAGCGGTAGCCGACGTTGCGGACCGTGCCGATGAGGGACTCGTGCTCGGGGCCGAGCTTGGCGCGCAGCCGCCGTACGTGGACGTCCACGGTGCGCGTACCGCCGAAGTAGTCGTAACCCCAGACCTCCTGGAGGAGCTGCGCCCGGGTGAAGACGCGGCCGGGGTGCTGTGCGAGGTACTTCAGGAGTTCGAATTCCTTGAAGGTCAGGTCGAGGACCCGGCCCTTGAGCTTGGCGCTGTACGTCGCCTCGTCCACGGAGAGGTCGCCGGTGCGGATCTCCATGGGGCTGTCGTCCATGGTGATCTGCTGACGGCCCATGGCCAGCCGCAGCCGGGCCTCGACCTCGGCCGGGCCCGCGGTGTCGAGCAGGACGTCGTCGACGCCCCAGTCCGCGGTGACGGCGGCCAGGCCGCCCTCCGTGACGACGAGGATCAGCGGACAGCCGGGGCCGGTGGAGCGGAGCAACTGGCACAGGCTGCGTACGTGGGGCAGGTCACGGCGGCCGTCGATCAGTATGACGTCGGCGCCGGGGGTGTCCACGAGGGCGGGGCCCTCCGCGGGGGCCACGCGCACGCTGTGCAGCAGCAGGCCGAGTGCGGGAAGCACCTCGGCCGACGGCTGGAGGGCGTTGGTCAGGAGCAGCAAGGAACTCATCGGCTGCCTCCCGCCTCGGTCGTACGTCCCGTTCGGCTCTTGGTCTTCTCTCGTGCGCTTCGCTCGCCCATTGCGTCGGTTCCTCCTCGGTCCCTGCGAGGACGGTGGGGCACTGCTCGTCGTCCGAATGCACAAAAGGACCCGGGGGCTACTCTGCCCGGATCCTCTCTGCCCAGCAGAATAGCCCAGATGACTTTCGGAGGGACGGACGATTTTGCACGAGCTTGTGTTTCGTCGGTCACTTCGAGTGGTCATCGCACCGCCCTCTTGACAGCGGACGGTGTGCGGGCGGAGGCCGCGCAGGCGCCCTGACGGCCCCTTCAGGGTCCAGTCTGCCGCGCGGCGGGCGGCTCGCGCTCCAAGGGCGGAGAGACGGCGCGGTGCAGCACACCGGGCGCACCGGGGCACGCGCCGGAGCACGCGCCCCCCGCCCGGCCCCGGCCGCCCCGCGCCGACCGACTGCCGGCCCGACCCGTTCCGGCCTGCCCGACCCGTTCCGGGCCGCCCGGCCGGCTACGCCCCCTCCACCGCCACCGGCTGCGCGAACTGCGCCGCGTACAGCCGGGCGTACGCCCCGTCCGCCGCGAGCAGCGACTGGTGGGTGCCCTGCTCCACGATGCGGCCGGATTCCATCACCAGGATCAGGTCCGCGTCGCGGATGGTGGAGAGCCGGTGGGCGATCACGAAGCTCGTCCGTCCCGTGCGCAGCTGGTTCATCGCATGCTGGATCAGTACCTCCGTCCGGGTGTCGACGGAGCTCGTCGCCTCGTCCAGCACCAGGATCTCCGGCTCGGCCAGGAACGCCCGGGCGATGGTGATCAGCTGCTTCTCGCCGACGCTGACGTTGGAGCCCTCGTCGTCGATGACCGTGTCGTAGCCGTCGGGCAGGGTGCGGACGAAGCGGTCCACGTGGGTGGCCTTCGCCGCTTCGACGATCTTGTCGAGGGAGGTGCCCTCGGGCGCCCCGTAGGCGATGTTGTCCGCGATCGTGCCGCCGAAGAGCCAGGTGTCCTGCAGCACCATGCCGATGTGGGAGCGCAGCTCCTCCCTGCTCATGGCGGCGATGTCCACGCCGTCGAGCAGGATGCGGCCGCTGCCCACCTCGTAGAACCGCATCAGCAGGTTGACCAGCGTGGTCTTGCCCGCGCCGGTCGGGCCGACGATGGCGACGGTCTGTCCCGGCCGCACGGCCAGGGACAGGTCCTCGATGAGCGGCCTGTCCGGCTCGTAGCGGAAGGAGACCTTCTCGAAGGAGACCTGGCCGCTCACCTGCCCGGGCCGCTGTGCGTCGGCCGCGTCGGCGGACTGCTCGTCGGCGTCGAGCAGCTCGAAGACGCGCTCGGCGGAGGCGATGCCGGACTGGACCAGGTTGGCCATGGACGCCACCTGCGTGAGCGGCTGGCTGAACTGCCGGGAGTACTGGACGAACGCCTGCACGTCACCGATCGACAGCGAGCCGCTGGCCACGCGCAGCCCGCCGACGACCGCGACGAGCACGTAGTTGAGGTTGCCGATGAACATCATCGCGGGCTGGATCAGGCCGGAGATGAACTGCGCCTTGAAGCCGGCGGTGTACAGCTCCTCGTTCTCCTTGCGGAAGATCTCGGCGGACTCCTTCTGCCTGCCGAAGACCTTCACCAGGGAGTGGCCGGTGTACATCTCCTCGATGTGGGCGTTGAGCTTGCCCGTCGACTTCCACTGGGCGACGAACTGCGGCTGCGCGCGCTTGCCGACCTTCGTGGCGACGACGACCGACACCGGCACGGTGACCAGCGCGACCAGCGCCAGCAGCCAGGAGATCCAGAACATCATCGCCAGCACGCCGACGATGGTCAGCACCGAGGCCATGATCTGGCTCAGGGTCTGCTGCAACGTTTGCGCGATGTTGTCGATGTCGTTGGTGGCGCGGGAGAGGACCTCGCCGCGCTGCTGCTTGTCGAAGTAGCTCAGCGGCAGCCGGCCCAGCTTCTCCTCGACGTCCTCGCGCAGCCGGAAGACGGCCCGCTGGACGACGTTCGTGGCGATGCGGGCCTGAATGAACATGAACAGCGAGGCGCCGACGTAGATCAACAGCACCCACAGCAGCACCGAGCCGACCGCGTCGAAGTCGATCCCCTGGCCGGGGGTGAAGTCGACGCCGCCCAGGACGTCGGCTATCCGCCCGTTGCCCTGCTCCCGCATCCGGTCGAGGGCCTCGGCCTTCGAGGTGCCGGACGGCACCTGCTTGCCGACGACCCCGGCGAAGATGAGGTCGGTGGCACGGCCGAGGATCTTCGGGCCTATGACGCTCAGCGCGACGCTGGCGAGGCCGAGGAACAGCGCGACGACGATGGCGGGCCGCTCCGGGCGCAGCTGCGCCAGCAGCCGGCGGCTGGAGCCGCCGAAGTCCATGGACTTCTCGGTGGGCTGGCCGCCCATGAAGCGCCCGATGCCGGCCGCGGGGGCCGGCCCTCTGCGCTGCGGGGTGCCGGCGGCCGCGCCGCCGGGCTTGTCGCCGGGCTTGCCGCCCGGCCTGTCGGGGGACGTCACGCCGCCTCCTCCTCGGTGAGCTGGGAGAGCACGATCTCCCGGTACGTCTCGTTCGTCCCCATCAGTTCGGTGTGGGTACCGGTGCCGACGACGCGGCCCTCGTCCAGGACCACGATGCGGTCGGCGTCGCGGATGGTCGATACGCGCTGCGCGACGATGAGGACCGTCGCGTCGCCCGTCTCCCGGGCCAGCGCGGCCCGCAGGCGGGCGTCGGTGGCGTAGTCGAGCGCGGAGAAGGAGTCGTCGAAGAGATAGATCTCCGGCCTGCGCACCAGGGCGCGGGCGATCGCCAGGCGCTGGCGCTGGCCGCCGGAGACGTTGGTGCCGCCCTGGGCCACCGGCGCCTCCAGCCGCCCCTCCATCGCCTCGACGAAGTCACGGGCCTGCGCGGTCTCCAGCGCCTGCCACAGCTCCTCGTCGCTCGCGTCGGGACGTCCGTAGCGCAGGTTCGAGGCGACGGTGCCGGAGAAGAGGTACGGCTTCTGCGGTACGAGCCCGACCGCCTCGGCCATCATGACCGGGTCCAGGTCGCGCACGTCCGCACCGTCGACGAGCACCGTGCCGGCCGTCGCGTCGAACAGGCGCGGGATCAGGCCCAGGAGGGTCGACTTGCCGCTGCCGGTGGAACCGATGACGGCCGTGACCTCACCGGGCCGCGCGACGAGCGAGACGTCCTTGAGGACCGGCTCCTCGGCGCCCGGGTAGCCGAACCCGACCCCGCGCAGCTCCAGATGGCCGCGCCCGCGGAGCTCGGTGACCGGCATCACGGGCGGCACCACGCTGGAGTCGGTGGCCAGGACCTCCTGGATGCGCTCGGCGCAGACCTCGGCGCGCGGCACCATCATGAACATGAAGGTGGCCATCATGATGGCCGTCAGGATCTGCATGAGGTAGCTGAGGAACGCCGTCAGCGCGCCGATCTGCATGCCGCCGCTGTCGATGCGGTGGGCGCCGAACCACACGACGGCGATCGAGGAGAGGTTCACGACCAGCATCACGGACGGGAACATCAGCGACATCAGCCGCCCGGCCCGCAGGGAGACGTCCATCAAGTCGGCGTTGGCGCCCCGGAATCGTTTCCGCTCATGGGTGTCCCGGACGAAGGCGCGGATGACGCGGATGCCGGTGATCTGCTCGCGCAGCACACGGTTGACGGTGTCGATGCGCTCCTGGACCCCGCGGAACAGCGGCCGCATCCGCCAGACGATCAGCGACACGATGAGCCCCAGCGCCGGCACGATGCCCAGCAGCAGCCCGGACAGCGGAACGTCCTGGTTGAGCGCCATCGCGATGCCGCCGACGCACATGATCGGCGCGGACACCATGAGGGTGAACGTCATCAGGGCCAGCATCTGGACCTGCTGGACGTCGTTGGTGGTCCGGGTGATCAGCGAGGGCGCGCCGAAATGCCCCATCTCTCGCGCGGAGAAGGACTGCACCCGGTCGAAGACCGCGCCCCTCAGGTCGCGGCCGACCGCCATGGCCGTACGGGCTCCGTAGTAGACGGCGCCGATGGCGCAGACGATCTGCGCGAGGGTGACGGCGAGCATCAGCCCGCCGGTCTGCAGGATGTAACCGGTGTCGCCCTTGACGACGCCTTTGTCGATGATGTCCGCGTTGAGGGTGGGCAGATAGAGCGTCGCGAGAGTCTGCACGAGCTGCAGGAGCACGACTATCGCGATGGCCCCGGAGTAGGGCCGCAGATGGGCCCGGAGAAGTCGTACCAGCACACAGGCAGCCTATGCGAGCACCGCTCCGGACTGCCTCTCCTTTACCGGCTGGGGAGCGTGCCCCGCCCGGCACCCGTCATCATGGTGGGGCGGCAGGAAGCCGGAAAGAACGGAAGGGGTCGCTGTGGCGACGACACACCCGGCACGGCCGGCTCTGCCGGCACAGCTGCCGGCGGAGCCGGGGCCGCCGGAACCACCGGCCGGCACGATCCGGTACTGGGCCGCGGCCAAGGCCGCCGCGGGCGCCGCCGAGGAGCCGTACGCGGCGCGCACGCTCGCGGACGCGCTGGCCACGGCCCGGCGGCGGCACGCGGACGAGCCTGAGTTCGCGCGGGTACTCTCGCGCTGCTCGTTCCTCGTGGACGGCGACCCCGTCGGTACGCGCGACCACTCGACGGTCCAACTGGCCGAGGGCGGCACCGTCGAGGTGCTCCCGCCCTTCGCAGGAGGGTGACCCCGCCAGCATGAGCGATCAGCATCATCACAACCCGTACGAGCAGCCGTACGAGCCGTACCGGCCCTACGAGCCGTACGAGCAGCCGTACGAATCCAGTACAGACCGCCAGGACAGGGTGGGACAGCCGTCGTACGACTACCCGTACGACCCGCAGGCCCACGCCCAGCAGCAGGCCCCGCATCAGCCGCAGGGGCCCGAGGCCTGGCCGCAGCACGCCTACCGGGCACAGGAGGAGCCGGTCACCCAGACCTGGCAGACCCGGACCTGGGACGCGCAGAGCTGGCAGCAGCAGCAACCACCCGGCCCGGCGCCGGCCGCCGAGCCCTCGTACGAGTCGCCGTGGCCCGCCGGCGGGGCCACCGGTGCCGCGGCCTGGTCGCAGCAGCAGCAACCGGCGGCGTACGGGGCACCGGCCGCGGCCGTGCCCGCGCCGGTACCGGCGGCGCACGTGGCCGTGGCGGAGTCCGACGCGCCGCAGGCCGGTGCCGGGCCGGAGGCCGGGCGGGCGATGACGGCCGCCGAGAAGGCGAAGGCCGAGGGCCGGTCGCAGATCCTCTCCCCGGGCCTGCGGCCCGCGCTGGTGACGTCCTTCCTCGCCGTGCTGCTGGCCGTCACGGCGCCGCTGGCGCGGCCCGCGCTGGCCGTGCCGGTCGTGCTGCTGCAGGCGGTGACGGCGGCCGGCTGGTTCCGGCTGAACGGCATGTGGCCGGCCCGGCAGGGCATCGCGCTGGCGTTCCTGGGCGGTGTGGTCGCCGACATCGCCCTGCTGGCCACGGACACCGTGAAGGCGCCGACCGTCCTCCTCGGGACGCTCGGCGTATGGATTCTGCTGGTCGTCGTGCTCCAGCTGCGCAGCCATGCCTCGCCCGACGAGCGGCTGTACGGGCTGACGGCCGCCACCGCCTCGGCCGCCCTGGCGGTCATGGCCGCCGGTCACCTCGCGGCCGACCCCGACGCGGTCGTCGCCGGCTCGGCCGGCGTGGCCGCGGCCGTGCTGGCGCGGGCCCTGCCGCTGCCGTCGGTCGCCGCCCCCGTCGTCGCGCTGATCGCGGCCGCGGGCGCGGGCATCGCGGGCGGCCGGCTGACCGGCATGGGCGCTTCCGCCGCACTGCTGGGGCTGGCGGCCGGGGCGTGCGCGCTGATCGGGCTGCGGGTGGCGAGCTACGACTACCCGTCCCGTTTCGTCCACATGACGGCGGGCGTGGCCCTGCCGCTGGCTCTCGCCGCGCCGGCGGTCTATGTGCTGGGGCGGGCGCTGGGGTAGGCGATGTCCTCAAGCGCCGGACGGGCTGCGATGCCTGGCCCCGACGGTGCTGGTGAGCCGGACCCCGCTCGACGAAACCCTCGCC
>NZ_JBEZYL010000031.1:0-32581 GCF_040638465.1 Streptomyces sp. NPDC026206 | reverse complement strand
TGTGCCAACGCAGTGAGCAGAGTGGGTGCTTCGTCCCTGTTCCTGCGGAGTGCGGGGACGAGTACGGCGGTGTCGGCGTCGGTCACCGACTCCTGAGCCATGGCGGACAGGACTCCGTCCGGGCCCAGCTCCAGGAACCGCGTCACGCCCTCGGCCAGGAGGGTACGCATGCCGTCGGCGAAACGGACCGCCTCGCGCACGTGCCGCACCCAGTAGTCAGCAGAGCTCAGCTGCTCGGCCGAAGCGAGCTCACCGGTCAGGTTCGACACGACCGGAATGCCCGCAGCACCAAAGGACAGACCCGCCACAACCTCGCGGAAGCCCGCCAGCATCGGCTCCATCAACGGCGAGTGGAACGCGTGCGAGACCCGCAGCCTGCTCGACTTACGACCCAGACCCTCGAAGTGGGCACGCACCGCCTCAACAGCGTCTTCGGCACCGGAAACCACCACGGCCGTCGGACCGTTGACGGCCGCGACGGAAACCTCATCCGTCAGGTGCGGCAGGACCTCGTCCTCACCAGCCTGGACGGCCACCATCGCACCACCCACCGGCAACGCCTGCATCAACCGGCCACGAGCCGCCACCAACGCACACGCATCAGCGAGGGAGAACACCCCGGACACATGCGCGGCAGCGACCTCACCGATCGAATGACCGGCCACGTAGTCCGGGCGCACACCCCACGACTCCACCAGACGGAACAACGCCACCTCAACCGCGAACAAACCGGCCTGCGCGTACACCGTCTCGTTCACCAGCTCGGCATCATCACCCCAGATCACCTGGGCGACCGGCTGATCAAGATGCTCGTCCAGCTTCGCGCACACCGCATCCAGCGCCTCGGCGAACACCGGGAACCGGCCGTACAACTCCCGCCCCATCCCCAACCGCTGCGAACCCTGACCCGAGAACAAGAACGCAGACCGGCCCGGGCGCACCAGGCCTTCCACCACGCCCGCGGCCGGCTCTCCGACCAGCAACGCGGACAGGGCGCGTACGACGCTCTCCCGGTCGGACGCCAGGACCACCGCACGGTGGGTGAAACTCGACCGTTCCGTCGCCAGGGAGAAACCGATGCTCGCGGAGGGTAGTCCGGACTGTCCCTGCACATGGTTCAGGAGGCGGGCGGCCTGTGCTCGCAGTGCCGCCTCGGTCTTGCCCGACAGCACCCACGGCACCACACCGGGCTCGACCGCAGGCCTGTCCTCCTGCGTCGGCACCTCGGCCGGCTCGGGCTGCTCAAGGATCACGTGAGCGTTGGTGCCACTGATGCCGAACGAGGACACGCCCGCCCGAAGCCGACGACCGCTTTCCACCCATTCAACTGGTTCGGTCAGCAGCTCAACATCTCCGGCCGACCAGTCCACGTGCGTGGAAGGCTCGTCCACGTGCAACGTCTGCGGCAGCACACCATGCCGCATCGCCATGACCATTTTGATCACACCGGCGACACCTGCCGCAGCCTGCGTGTGACCGATGTTCGACTTCACCGAGCCCAGCCACAGCGGCTGGTCGCCGGGCCGGTCCTGGCCGTACGTCGCCAGCAACGCCTGCGCCTCGATCGGGTCACCCAGCGTCGTACCCGTACCGTGCGCCTCCACCACGTCGACATCCGCAGCGGACAACCCACCACTCGCCAACGCCTGCCGGATCACCCGCTGCTGCGACGGACCGTTCGGCGCCGTCAAACCATTCGACGCACCATCCTGATTCACCGCCGAACCACGCACCACAGCCAACACACGATGACCGTTACGGCGAGCATCCGACAGCCGCTCCAGCACCAGCATGCCGACACCCTCGGACCAGCCCACACCATCCGCCGTATCGGCGAACGAACGGCACCGGCCATCCGCCGACAACCCGCCCTGCCGCGAGAACTCGACGAACGTCGTCGGTGTCGACATCACCGTCACACCACCGGCGACCGCCAGCGAGCACTCCCCCGACCGCAGGGCCTGCGCTGCCCAGTGCAGTGCGACCAGGGACGACGAGCATGCTGTGTCGACTGTCACGGCCGGGCCCTCGAAGCCGAACGTGTACGACACGCGGCCGGACGCGATGCTGGGGGCGCTGCCGTTGCCCCGGAAGCCCTCGAACTCGTCGCCGACGAGCATGTTTCCGTAGTCGTTGTACATGATGCCTGCGAAGACGCCCGTTTGGCTGCCCCGCAACGACACCGGGTCGATACCCGCCCGCTCCAACGCCTCCCACGTCGTCTCCAGCAACAAACGCTGCTGCGAATCCGTCGCCAACGCCTCACGAGGACTCATTCCGAAGAAGTCGGGATCGAACTCCCCCGCCTCGTAGAGGAACCCACCGGACCGCGTGTACGACGTACCCGGCACCTCCCGGTCCGCGCTGTACAACGCCTCCACGTCCCAGCCACGATCGGTCGGGAACCCACCCACCGCGTCCACACCCTCGGACACCAGCCGCCACAGATCCTCGGGCGAGGACACACCACCCGGATACCGGCAACTCATACCCACGATCACTACCGGGTCGTCGGCCACCGGCGGCAACACACCCGCCGGCACCAACGCCGACGACCCCTCGGCAGACTCCGCGCCGAACAGCTCATCCAGCAGGAAGCCCACCAGCACGTCCGCCGTCGGGTAGTCGAACACCACGGTGGCTGTCAACCGCAGACCCGTCGCCTTGTTCAGCCTGTTGCGCAGTTCCACTGCCGTCAGGGAGTCGAACCCGAGGTCTTGGAATGCGCGGGTCGGATCCACCGTCTGCGCATCCGCATGCCCCAGTACCACCGCGATCTGCCCACGCACCAGATCCAGCAACACCTCACGACGCTCGGCCACCGCCAGCCCCGCCAACCGCTGCACCAGACCGGCGGAGACTACGCCCGAGCCTGCGGTGACCGACCGGCGCGCACGCGTCCGGATCAGCCCGCGCAGCAGCGCGGGAATGTCACCGTGCGCCCGCAGCGCCGCGAGGTCGAAGCGCACAGGGAGCACCACCGCCTCATCAGTGGCGAGTGCGGCGTCAAACAGGGCCACGCCTTCGGCGGGCGAGAGTTCCGGCATGCCCGAGCGGGCGATCCGCTGAATGTCGACGTCGGACAGGGTGCCGGTCATTCCGCCGTCCTGGGTCCAAGGACCCCAAGCCAGCGACACACCGGGCAGCCCCTCCGCGCGGCGGAACCGTGCGAGCGCGTCCAGGAAGGTGTTGCCGGCCGCGTAGTTGCCCTGCCCCGGACCGCCGAAGGTGCCGGAGACCGAAGAGAAGACCACGAACGCGGAGAGATCCAGCTCCTTGGTGGCCTCGTGCAGGTTCCACGCCGCGTCCACCTTCGGGCGCAGCACGGCCGCCAGCCGCTCCGGCGTCAAGGCGCCGATGACACCGTCGTCGATCACACCGGCGGTGTGCACCACAGCCGAGACCGGATACCGCCCGATCAGTTCTGCCACCGCCGCACGGTCCGCGACGTCGCAGGCGACGATGGTCGCGGCGGCACCGTCAGCAGCCAGTTCCGCGATCAGTTCCTCGGCGCCCTCGGCTTCCGGGCCGCGACGGCTGACCAGCAGCAGACTCCGCACACCATGCCCGGCCACCAGGTGCCGGGCCACCACACGACCCAGACCACCCGTGCCACCGGTGATCAGCACCGTGCCGTCCGCACCCCACACCGGACCCGCCGACGACGCCGACACCGGCACAGGCACCGGTACCCGGGCAAGCCGGGCCGCCAGCACCTCACCATCACGGACCAGCAACTGCGGCTCGTCCAGCGCGAGCGCCCGGGGCAGCACCGCCAGGACGTCGTCCCCACCGTCCAGGTCCACCAGCCCGAAGCGTCCCGGGTTCTCCGACCGCGCGGAGCGGACCAGGCCCCAGACCGCAGCCCCGGCAAGGTCCTCACCCGTCATCGCGCCCCGCGTCACGAACACCAGACGCGACTCCGCGAACCGCTCATCGGCCAGCCACGACTGCACCAGCCCCAGCGCCCGCGACACAGCCCCGTGAACCGACTCCACCACAGTCGAACCCGAACCCGAACCCGAACCGGAACCCGAGCCCAAGCCCGAACCGGAGCCGGAGCCGACCGCCGAGGCCGGCGACACCAGCACCAGCACCACACCTGGTACATCCGCTTCCGCGTTCACCAGCGACGCCAGGTCCGCGTAGGCGTCCACCGAGAGCCCGCCCCAGGCTTCCTCGGCATCCGGTCCCAGAACCACCAGGGCGTCGACCGCCAGGGCCGGGACCGGAAGGGGTGACCACTCCACCTGGAACAGGGAGTCCTGGTCGAACCCGCCCGCGCTGCCCGACCGGCCGCCCTCGGCGACGGCACGCAGGACCAGCGTCTCGACCGAGGCCACCGGCCCGCCGTCCGTGTCGGCGATCGCCACGGACACGGATTCGTCCCCGGTACGGGCGACCCGTACGCGCACCGCCGCGGCACCGGAGGCGTGCAGGGAGACGCCTTCCCATGAGAACGGCACCACGCCTCGCGGCATGCCGTTGAAGGCGGTGACGTGCAAGGCGGCGTCCAGCAGTGCGGGGTGGAGTCCGAATGCCGCGGCCTCGCCTTCGGCGGCGTCCGGCAGCACCACGTCGGCGAACACCTCGTCGCCGCGCCGCCAGGCGGTGCGCATGCCCTGGAAGAGCGGGCCGTACTCGAAGCCGCCCTCGGCCATGCCCTCGTAGAGGCCGTTCAGGTCCACCGGTTCGGCCCCGGCTGGCGGCCATGCGGCGTCGCTCCGGAGAGCGTCGAAGTCGGCCGTGTGCTCGCCCACGGCCAGCACACCGGTCGCATGCTGGGTCCAGGGCTGGTCACCGGCTCCTTCGAGCCGGGAGCGGACGCTGAGGGAACGGCTGCCGGAGTCGTCGGCAGGCCCGAGGCGCAACTGCAGCTGCAGGCCGCCCTGTTCGGGGAGGACGAGCGGTGCGGCCAGGGTCAGGTCCTCGACCCGGTCGCAGCCGACCTCGTCACCGGCACGGATCGCCAGTTCGACGAACGCCGTACCCGGCAGCAGCACCGAGCCCATCACGACGTGGTCGGCCAGCCAGGGATGGGACTGGAGGGACAGTCGTGTAGTGAACAACAAGCCGTCGCTGTCGGACAGTTCCACCGATGCGCTCAGCAGCGGGTGATCCGTGGCCTCCAGGCCCGCCGCACTGACATCGCCGGTAGCGGCCGGTGCCGGCTTCGGCCAGTACCACTCGTGCTGGAAGGCGTACGTCGGCAGGTCGACATGCCGGGCGCCGGTCCTCTCGTAGAGCTCCGGCCAGTCGACGTCGGCGCCCTGCACGGACAGCTGCGCCAAGGCTGCGACGAGCGCCTGCTCCTCCGGCCGGTTCTTGCGCAGTGCGGGGACGAGTACGGCGGTGTCGTCCGGCACCGACTCCCGGGCCATGGCGGACAGAACACCGTCCGGGCCCAGCTCCAGGAACCGCGTCACACCCTCGGCCAGCAGCGCCCGCACACCATCAGCGAAACGAACCGCCTCGCGCACATGCCGCACCCAGTAATCAGCAGAACACAGCTGCTCGTCCGAAGCCAGCTCACCCGTCAGGTTCGACACAACCGGAATGCCCGCAGCACCAAAGGACAGACCCGCCACAACCTCGCGGAAACCCGCCAGCATCGGCTCCATCAACGGCGAGTGGAACGCATGGGAAACCCGCAGCCTGCTCGTCTTACGACCCAGACCCTCGAAGTGCGACCGAACCGCCTCAACAGCGTCTTCGGCACCGGAAACCACCACGGCCGTCGGACCATTGACGGCCGCGATCGAGACGCCATCGCCCAGGCACGGCAGGACCTCGTCCTCGGTCGCCTGCACCGCCACCATCGCACCACCCACCGGCAACGCCTGCATCAACCGGCCACGAGCCGCCACCAACACACACGCATCAGCCAACGAGAACACACCCGCCACATGCGCAGCAGCAACCTCACCGATCGAATGACCCGCCACGAAGTCCGGGCGCACACCCCACGACTCCACCAACCGGAACAACGCCACCTCAACCGCGAACAACCCGGCCTGCGCGTACACCGTCCGGCTCAACAACCCCCCGTCCTCGCCCCACATCACATCCCGCAGCGGACGGTCCAAATGCTCGTCCAGCCCCGCACACACCGCATCCAGCGCCTCGGCGAACACCGGGAACCGGCCGTACAACTCACGCCCCATCCCCAACCGCTGCGAACCCTGACCCGAGAACAAGAACGCAGACCGGCCCGAGCGCACCAGGCCTTCCACCACGCCCGCGGCCGCCTCACCCGCCGCCACAGCGGACAGAGCCCGCACCACGGCTTTGCGGTCCGTGGCGAGCACGACCGCTCGGTGGGGGAAGCTCGCCCGGCTCGTCGCAAGCGAGAAGCCGACGTCCGTCAGTGCCGGCCCGGCCGGGCCCGCGGCCTCCACGTGGGACAGCAGGCGTGCGGCCTGTGCGCGCAGTGCCGCCTCGGTCCTGCCCGACAGCACCCACGGCACCAGGCCGGGTTCGACCGCCGGTTCGCCCTCCTGCCCGGGGGCTTCGGCGGGTTCGGCCTGTTCGAGTACGACGTGCGCGTTCGTGCCGCTGATGCCGAAGGCCGACACCGCCGAGCGGCGCGCCCGGCCGGTCTGCGGCCAGTCGGTCCGCTCGGTCAGCAGCTCGACGGCTCCGGCGCTCCAGTCGACGTGCGAGGACGGCTCGTCCACGTGCAGGGTCTTCGGCAGCACACCGTGCCGCATCGCCATGACCATTTTGATGACACCGGCGACGCCTGCCGCAGCCTGCGCGTGGCCGATGTTCGACTTGATGCCGCCGAGCCGGAGCGGCCGGTCCTGCGGGCGGTCCTGACCGTACGTGGCCAGCAGGGCATGTGCCTCGATGGGGTCGCCGAGTGTCGTGCCGGTGCCGTGCGCCTCCACCGCGTCGACCTGGTCGGGTGAGAGCTGGGCATTGGCCAGGGCCGCGCGGATGACGCGCTGCTGCGAGGGGCCGTTGGGGGCGGTGAGGCGGCTGCTGGCGCCGTCCTGGTTGACGGCCGTGCCGCGCACGACGGCCAGCACCTGGTGGCCGTTGCGCCGGGCGTCCGAGAGCCGCTCGACCAGCAGGACTCCGACGCCCTCGGCCCAGGAGGTGCCGTCGGCCGCTTCGGCGAACGGCTTGCACCGGCCGTCGGCGGCGAGCCCGCGCTGCCGCGAGAACTCGGTGAACAGGCTGGTCGTCGGCATCACCGCGACGCCGCCCGCCAGCGCCATCGAGCATTCGCCCGACCGCAGGGCGCGTACGGCGAGGTGCAGCGCCACGAGGGACGACGAGCATGCCGTGTCGATCGTCACGGCCGGGCCTTCCAGGCCGAGCGTGTAGGCGATGCGGCCGGACAGGACGCTGGTCGCGCCGCCGGTGAGGAGATGCCCCTCGGTCTCGTCGCTCTGCCTGGCGAGCGAGCCGTAGTTGGTGTCGGCGCCGCCGACGAAGACGCCGGTCGCCGTGGAGCGCAGCGACGCGGGGTTGATGCGGGCCCGTTCGATGGCTTCCCACGCCGACTCCAGCAGCAGGCGCTGCTGGGGGTCCATGGCCAGGGCCTCGCGCGGGGCTATGCCGAAGAGTTCCGCGTCGAAGTGGCCGACTCCGGCGAGGAATCCGCCGTGGCGCACGTAGCTCTTGCCCGGCTTGCCCGGCTCCGGGTCGTAGAGCGACTCCACGTCCCAGCCCCGGTCGTCCGGCAGCTCGCCCACCGCGTCGGCGCCGTCGGCGACGAGCCGCCACAGGTCCTCGGGCGAGGCGATGCCGCCGGGGAAGCGGCAGGCCATGCCGACGATGGCGATCGGCTCGTTGTCCCGGGCCTCGACGGACTCCAGTCGCTGCTTCGTGCGCCGCAGGTCGGCGGTGACCAGCTTGAGGTAGTCGCGGAGCTTGTCTTCGTTACCGGTGCTAGCCATGGGTGGGAACCTCCCAGTTCAGGAAAGATGTTTCGACCGACTGGGCTGTCAGGCGAGGCCGAGTTCTTTGTCGATGAGGTCAAACATTTCGTCGTCGCTGGAGGCGGCCGAGAGGTCGGCGCCGGCGTCGCCGGTGTCTTCCGCGGGCCCGCCTTCGTCGGCGGTGTCGAGCTTCCACTGCAATGTCTTGAGGCGGTTGATCAGCCGCGCCCGGGCGTCCGCGTCCAGGCCGGTGCCGGACCGGGACACGACTGCTTCGAGGACGTCGAGCTCGGCGAACACCGGTGTGCTCTCCGCCGTTTCACCGGTGACGGGGCCGAGCTGGGCACGGAGGTGCCGGACGAGGCCGAGGGGCGTGGGGTGGTCGAAGATCGCTGTCGTGGGGAGCCGCAGTCCGGTCTCGGCGTTGAGCCGGTTGCGCAGTTCCACGGCGGTCAGTGACGACATTCCGAGGTCCAGGAAGCCGCGTTCGGCCTCGACGGCCTCCGGTGAGCCGTGGCCGAGCACCGTGGCGACGTGCCCGGAGACCAGCTGCAGCAGGAGTGCCTCCTGCTTGGGCACGCTCAGGCCGGCCAAGCGATCGGCGAGCGCCGGGTGTTGTCCGCGTCCCGGTTCGATGGCCGCGTCGTGTGCCGCTCCGGTGGCCGCGTCGGCGGCCCGGCGCACGGGGGTGCGTACGAGTCCGCGCAGCACCGGCGGGATCTCACCGGCGGCGAGCAGGGCGCGCGGGTCCAGCCGGACCGGTACCAGGAGTGCGCGTTCGGTGCGGGAGGCGGCGTCGAACAGGGCCAGGCCCTGTTCGGCCGGGATGGGGAGCATTCCGGAGCGCGCGAAGCGATCAACGTCCACGCGGCCCAGTGTGGCCGTCAATCCACTAGGTTCTTCCCAGAATCCCCATGCCATCGACACCGCTGCCAGGCCTTGTGCGCGGCGGTGGTGCGCGAGGGCGTCGAGGAAGGCGTTGGCCGCGGCGTAGTTGGCCTGGGCCATGCCTCCGGCGACCCCGGCGAAGGAGGAGAACATGACGAAGGCGCCGAGGTTCGCGTCCTTGGTCAGCTCGTGCAGGTTCCACGCGGCGTCGGCCTTGGGGCGCAGCACTCGTTCGACCTGGTCGGGTGAGAGGGATTCCAGCAGCCCGTCCTCCAGTACACCGGCCGCGTGCACGACCGCTGTCAGCGGGTGCTCGGCCGGGATGCCGTCGAGCAGGGCGGCGAGTGCGGCCCGGTCGGCCGTGTCGCAGGCGACCACGCTGACCTGGGCGCCCAGGGTCGTCAGCTCGTCGCGGAGCTGTTCCGCGCCCGGGGCGGCGAGGCCCCGGCGGCCGGTCAGCACCAGGTGGCGGGCGCCGTGCCGGGTGACGATGTGGCGGGCGACGAGCCCGCCGAGCGATCCGGTGCCACCGGTGATGAGCACGGTGCCCTCGCCGGTCCCGGAGCCGCCCTGCCAGGTGCGGGAGACGGTCTCCTCGGTCGTGGTGCCCGTGCGCCGCAGGCGGGGGATCACCGGGCTTCCCGCCCGCAGCGCCAGCTGCGACTCGCCGGTGGCGATCGCGGCGGCCGTCGCCTCGGCGAGGACCGCCGCGGAGCGCTCGTCGCCGTCGAGGTCGACGAGCAGGAACCGGCCGGGGTGCTCGGACTGTGCGGAGCGTACGAGGCCCCACACACCGGCGTCGGCCAGGCCCTCGGCCCTGTCGTCCGGTCCGGTGGCGACGGCCCCTCGGGTCACCAGGACCAGGCGCGACGCCGCGAACCGCGCGTCGGCCAGCCAGGCCTGGGCCAGGGCCAGGACGCGCTGTACGGAGTCGTGAACGGCCTCGGCCGTGCCGGTGGATTCGTCGGCGCCGGTGGCGAGGTGCAGCAGTACGGTCCCGGGTGCTGCGGCCGGCTCGCCCGCGTCCAGAGCAGCGGTCAGGGCGGACAGGCTTCCGTCGAAGTTGAAGTCGGAGTCGGAGTCGAAGTCGAAGTCGAAGGAGTGCACGGGCACGCCCGAACGCTCCAGCCGGGCTGCCGTCCCTGCCGCCGTGCGGTCCGTGCCGAGAACCGCCCACGTTCCGGACGGCTTGTGCGCGCCGGGTTCCGCCAGGGGGATCCACTCGACGTGGAACAGGGCGTCGTGTCGTACGGCGCCGGTTCCGGCGCCGCCGGCGGCGAGCCGTTCCGGCGTCACCGGCCGGGTCGTGACCGCGTCGGCAGTGATCACCGCGGCACCCGAGGGGTCCACGGCCGTCAGGGAGACGGTGCCGTCCTCGCCCGCCGGGGTCAGCCGGACCCGCAGGCGGGTGGCGCCGGTGGCGAGAACGCAGATGCCCCGCCATGCGACAGGCAGTGCGGGCGTGGCCTCGTCGGCGCCGTAGGCGGCGGACCTCAGGGCGAGGACCGTCTGCAGCAGGGCGGGGTGGACCCGGAAGCGCGCCGCGTCGCCCAGGTCGTCGCCGTCGAGGGCGACTTCCGCGAGCAGGTCGTCGCCGTGCAGCCACACCGCTTCCACCGTCGGGAACGGCTCGTACCCTTGCGCGGCGAGTGTGGCGTACAGCCGGCCGGTGTCGACGGGCCGGGCGTTCTGCGGCGGCCAGGCATCCGGCACCACCGCATGGGGCGCCGCACCGGCGGTGGAGGTGGCGGTGGCGGTGGCGGCCAGGGTGCCGGTGGCGTTGCGCGTCCAGTCGCCCTCGCCGCCCGTGGGCCGGGAGTGGACGGTGACCGGGCGCAGGCCCGCGTCCCCGGTTGTGCCGACGACGACCTGGATCTCCACGGTGCCCTGGTCCGGCAGGACCAGCGGCACGTGCTCGGTCAGTTCGTCGACGAACGCGCACCCGGCTTCGTCGCCCGCGCGCACGGCCCATTCGACGAGGGCGGTGCCGGGGACGACGACCGAGTCCAGCACCTTGTGCTGCCCCGGCCACGGGTGTGTGCCGACGCCGATGGTGCCGGTCAGGACCACGCCGGCGTCGTCGGCGAGGCGGACGGCCGGGTCGAGGCCCGCCGGATCGGTGTGCCCGGCCGCCTCCAGCCAGTACCGCTCGCGCTGGAAGGCGTAGGTCGGCAGCTCCACCGGTCGGCCGCCTGCGACGAAGTCCTGCCAGTCGACGTTCACCCCGTGTACGTGGGCCTCGGCCAGCGAGGACAGCAGGCGTGCGGGGCCGCCGTCGTCGCGGCGCAGCGATCCGATGACCACCGCGTCGGCTTCGGCGTCGGCGACGGTGTCCTCGATGCCCATGGTCAGGACGGGGTGCGGGCTGGACTCGACGAAGACGTCGTGGCCCGCTGCGAGCAGCGCCCGCAGCGACTCCTCCAGGCGTACGGTGCGGCGCAGGTTCTCGTACCAGTAGTGCTCGTCGAGTGCGGTGGTGCGGATCCAGTCCCCGGTCACCGTCGAGAAGAACGGGATGCGGCTCTCGCGCGGTTCGAGCCCTGCGAGGTCCTTGAGCAGGGCGGCACGGATCCGCTCGACGTGGGCCGAGTGGGAGGCGTAGTCCACGGGGATCTTCTTGGCGCGGACCTTGTCGTGGCCGCACTCGGCGAGGAGTTCGTCGAGTGCGGTGGCGTCGCCGGAGACGACGACCGTGGAGGGCCCGTTGACGGCGGCGACGGACAGCTTGTCGCCCCATCGCTCGATGCGGGTGACGACCTGGTCGTGGGGGGCAGCGACCGACACCATGCCGCCGTGTCCGGAGAGTTCCTCCGCGATGGCCTGGCTGCGGACCGCGACGACCTTGGCGGCGTCGGCCAGGGACAGTGCGCCCGAGACGCAGGCCGCGGCGATCTCGCCCTGCGAGTGGCCCAGTACGGCGGCCGGCCGCACGCCGTGGGAGCGCCAGACCTCGGCGAGCGAGACCATGACCGCCCACAGCGCGGGCTGCGCCACGTCGACGCGGTCGAGTCCGGGCGCGCCGTCCGTACCGCGCAGGACGTCGCTCAGGGACCAGTCGACGTAGGGGGCCAGTGCCTGCTCGCACTCGGCGATGCGGCCGGCGAACGCGGGTGATGTCTTGAGGAGTTCGGTGCCCATGCCGGCCCACTGCGAGCCCTGGCCGGGGAAGACCAGGACGGCCTTGCGTTCCCGGCCGCCGGTGAAGCCGCCGCGGACGACTGCGGGGGCGGGGCTGCCGTCGGCCAGCGCGCGCAGTCCCGCGGCCAGTTCGGCACGGTCGGAGCCGGTCACGACCGCGCGTCGCTCCAGTGTCGAGCGCGTGGTGACCAGGGACAGCGCGGTGTCGAGGAGGGCCGTGGACGGCTCGTCCTCCAGGTGGGCGAGCAGGGCGCGGGCCTGGCCGCGCAGCGCACGCTCGGTGCGGGCGGACAGCGCCCAGGGCACGGTCCGGCCGTCGCCGTCGGGGGCGGGCTCGTCGGGTGCCGTGCTGCCCGGCGCGGACGCGTCGGCGGGTGCTTCTTCGAGGATGACGTGGACGTTGGTGCCGCTGATGCCGAAGGACGACACGCCGGCCCTGCGGGGCCGTCCCGTGTCCGGCCAGTCGGCTGCTTCGCCCAGCAGGCTGACGGCGCCCGAGGACCAGTCGACATGCGGGCTGGGCTCGTCGAGGTGGAGGCTCTTGGGCAGCTGTCCGTGCCGCAGGGCGAGCACCATCTTCAGCACTCCGGTGACGCCTGCGGCGGCCTGGGTGTGCCCGAGGTTGGATTTGACGGAACCGAGCAGGAGGGGCCGGTCCTCCGGCCGGTCCTGGCCGTAGGCGGCCAGCAGAGCCTGGGCCTCGATGGGGTCACCGAGCCGGGTGCCGGTGCCGTGGGCCTCCACGGCGTCCACGTCCGCGGGCGTCAGACCGGCGTTGGCGAGGGCCTGGCGGATGACCCGCTGCTGCGAGGGCCCGTTGGGGGCGCTCAGGCCGTTCGAGGCGCCGTCCTGGTTGACGGCCGATCCCCGTACGACGGCCAGGACCGGATGGCCGAGGCGACGGGCGTCGGAGAGGCGCTCCACGAGAACGAGTGCGACGCCCTCGGAGAACCCGGTGCCGTCCGCGGCCGCGGCGAAGGGCTTGCAGCGGCCGTCGCCGGCCAGCCCGCGCTGCCGGGAGAAGTCGGTGAACAGCCGCGGCGAGGACATGACGGTCACGCCGCCGGCGAGCGCCATCGTGCACTCGCCCTGGCGCAGCGACTGCATCGCCATGTGCAGGGCCACCAGGGAGGAGGAGCATGCCGTGTCCACGGTCACGGCGGGGCCCTCCAGGCCCAGCGTGTAGGCGACGCGGCCGGACACGACGCTGACGGCGTTGCCGTTGTTGACGTAGCCGGCGAGTTCCTCGGGTACGTCCGGAACACGTGTCAGGTAGTCGCTGGAGGCGAGGCCGGCGAAGACGCCGGTGCGGCTGCCGCGGACCGACCTGGGGTCGATCCCGGCGTGCTCGAACACCTCCCACGAGGTCTCCAGCAGCAGCCGCTGCTGGGGGTCCATGGCCAGTGCCTCGCGGGGGCCGACGCCGAAGAAGTCGGCGTCGAACCGGTCCGCGTCGTACAGGAAGCCGCCTTCGCGGGTGCGGGAGGCGCCGGGTTCGTCGGGCACGGCGTCGTACAGGCCGTCCAGGTCCCAGCCTCGGTCGGCCGGGAAGCCGGCTATGGCGTCGGTGCCGGAGGACAGCAGCTCCCACAGGTCCTTCGGGGAGCGGACGCCGCCGGGGAGCCGGCAGGCCATGCCGACGATCGCGATGGGGTCGTCGGCCGTGACCGGCGTGGTCGCCGTGGCTTCGGCGGGGGCCGTCCGCTCGCTGTCGTCGCCGTCCGACAGTTCCGCTTCGAGGTGTTCGGCGAGGGCCGCGGGGGCGGGGTAGTCGAAGGCGAGGGTGGCGGGCAGGCGCAGGCCGGTGGCGGTGCCGAGGCGGTTGCGCAGTTCGACGGAGGTCAGGGAGTTGAAGCCCAGGTCGCGGAAGGCCCGGTCGGCGTGGATGAGATCGGTGCCGGTGTGCCCGAGCACGGCCGCCACGCAGGTGCTGACGAGGTCGAGCAGCAGGCCGCGGCGCTCGGTGCGGGGAAGTCCCGCCAGGCGCTGCCGCAGCCCGTCGGTGCCGGCGGCCTCCGTGGTGCTCGCCGTGCGCCGGGCGGGTCCCCGGTACAGCGCGCGCAGCAGGGGCGGGATCTCGCCCGGCTTGCGCGAGCGCAGGACGGAGGCGTCCATGCGTACGGGTACGAGCAGGGCTCTGCGGGCAGCGAGGGCGGCGTCGAAGAGGGCGAGGCCGTCCTCGGTGGAGAGGCTCTGCGCTCCCGACTTGGCGGCGGTGACGAGGTCGGTCCGGTCGAGGTGCGCGGTCATGCCGCTGGCCTGGGCCCACAGTCCCCAGGCGAGCGAGGTGGTGGGCAGGCCGTGGGTGCTGCGGTGCTGGGCGAGGCCGTCGAGGCAGGCGTTGGCCGCCGCGTAGTTGCCCTGGCCGGCGGAGCCGAAGACGCCGGCGGCCGAGGAGAACAGCACGAAGCCGGCCAGGTCGGCGGACGCGGTCAGCTCGTGCAGGTGCCGGGCCGCGTCGGCCTTGGGGCGGGTCACCGCCCGCAGCCGTTCGGGCGTCAGGGAGGTGATCACCCCGTCGTCGAGGACGCCCGCGGCATGCACCACGGCGGTCAGCGGGTGCCCGGTGGGTACGGACGCCAGGAGCGCGGCCAGCGCGTCGCGGTCGGCGACGTCGCAGGCGGTCACGGTGACATGGGCGCCCAGGGCGGTCAGCTCGTCGTGCAGGGCTCGGGCGCCGGGGCCGTCCGGGCCGCGGCGGCCGGTCAGCAGCAGGTGGCGTACGCCGTGGCGGGAGACCAGGTGCCGGGCCAGGAGCCCGCCCAGTTCGCCGGTGCCGCCGGTGATCAGCACGGTGCCTTCGGTGTCCCACGGGCGGGGCACCGTGAGGACGACCTTGCCGACGTGGCGGGCCTCGGACACGAAGCGGAACGCGTCGCGGGCGTGCCGGACGTCCCAGGTGGTGACCGGCAGCGGCTGCAGCACCCCCTGTTCGAACAGGGTGACCAGTTCCGCGAGCATCTGCTGGATGCGCTCCGGGCCCGCCTCGATCAGGTCGAAGGCCCGGTAGGTGACGCCCTGGTGGGTGCGGGACACCTCGTCGGCATCGCGGATGTCGGTCTTGCCCATCTCGATGAGGCGGCCGCCCGGCGGCAGCAGCCGCAGTGAGGCGTCCACGTACTCGCGGGCCAGGGAGTTCAGGACGACGTCGACGCCACGGCCGCCGTTTGCGGCGCGGAAGCGGTCCTCGAAGTCCAGGGTGCGGGAGGAGGCCAGCCGGTCGGCGGGCCAGCCTTCGGACCGCAGCAGTTCCCGCTTGTGGTCACTGGCGGTGCCGTAGACGTCCGCGCCCCAGTGGCGGGCCAGTTGGGCGGCGGCCATGCCGACTCCGCCGGCGGCGGCGTGCACGAGGACCGATTCGCCGGCGGTCAGGCCGGCGAGGTCGCGCAGCGCGTAGTAGGCGGTCAGGAACACCACGGGGGTGGCGGCCGCCTGCGCGAAGGTCCAGTCGCGGGGCATGCGGACCAGCACCCGGTGGTCGGCGACTGCCAGCGGGCCGAAGCCGCCGGGCACCATGCCCATGACGCGGTCGCCGACGGCGAGGGAGCTCACGCCGGGCCCGGCCTCCACGACGACACCGGCGGCTTCGGAGCCCAGGAACCGGGCGCCGCCGGGATACATGCCCAGCGCGTTGAGGACGTCGCGGAAGTTGAGTCCGGCCGCCCGCACCTCGACCCTGACCTGCCCGGGTTCCAGGGCCCCGGTGGCCTCCGGGCAGGGCACGAGCGCCAGATTGTCGATGGTGCCCTTCTCCGGGATGTCCAGCCGCCAGGGCGTCGCCGGGTCCGGCACGGTCAGCGCGGGGTGCGCGTGGGTGCGGGCCAGCCGGGGGGCGTGGGCGGTGCCCTGGCGCAGCGCCAGCTGCGGTTCGTCCGCGTCGACCGCGCCGGGCAGCGCCCGCCAGGACGCGGCGTGGCCGTCGACGTCGGCCAGCACGATGCGGCCGGGGTGCTCGGACTGCGCCGAGCGGACGATGCCCCACGCCGAGGCGCCGTCGAGGTTGCGGACGTCCTCCCCGGAGTGGGTGGCGACCGCGTCCCGTGTGACCAGCACGAGCCGGGTGCCGGCGAACCTTTCGTCGGTGATCCAGGCCTGCAGCAGTTCCAGGACCGGCTCCAGTGCGGACGCCACCTCGGTTCCGGTGCCGTCCGGCCCGGGCAGGGGTACGAGGACGACGCCTGGCGCCGGGGTGCCGTCGGTCAGGGACGCGGCGAGCGCGTTCAGGTCGTCCCAGGCGGGCACGGAGGGGAGCGCGGCGGGGGCGTCGCCGAGCAGGGCCCACCCGGCCGTCGCAGCCGTGTCGGCCGCGGTCTGCGGCAGGGCGGTCCACTCCAGGTGGAACAGTGCGTCGCGGGCCACGGATCCGGCCGGTCCGAGGAGTTCGGCCGCCACGGGCCGTACGGCCAGCGAGTCGACCGAGGCCACGGGGCGGCCCGTGCTGTCGGCCATCACCACGGTGACGGCGTCCTTGCCGGCCGGGGTCAGCCGCACCCGCAGGGCGGTGGCGCCGGCCGCGTGCAGTGCGACGCCGGTCCAGGAGAACGGCATGCCGGGGCCGCCGTCCTCCTTGCCCAGCGGGCCGAGCCCCGCGGCGTGCAGCGCGGCGTCCAGCAGCGCCGGGTGGATGCCGAAGCGCGCCGCGTCCGCGTGGCCCTGCTCGGGCAGGGCCACTTCGGCGAGGACGTCGTCGCCCTGCCGCCAGGCGGCCCGTACACCCTGGAAGAGCGGGCCGTAGCCGTAGCCGTCCTCGGCCAGCGCCGCGTAGAACCCCTCGGTCCCGATCGCCTCGGCTCCCCGCGGGGGCCATACGGCGAAGTCCTGTGATGCCGCAGCGTCAGTGGTGTCCGGCGTGCCGGTCGCGGCGAGGGTGCCGGTGGCGTGCTCGGTCCATGCCCCGCCGCCCGTACCGGCGGTCCCGTCCGGCCGTGCGTGGACGGTCACCGGGCGGTGACCGGTCTCCCCCGGCTCGCCGACCAGGATCTGCACCTGTACGTCTCCGCGTTCGGGCAGGACGAGCGGTGCGTGCAGGGTCAGCTCCTCCACCCGGCCGCAGCCCAGTTCGTCACCGGCCCGGATCACGGCTTCCACCAGCGCCGCACCCGGCACCACGACGACCCCGGACACCGCGTGGTCGGCGAGCCATGGGTGCGTACGCAGCGACCAGCGGGCCGTGGCCATCAGGCCGTCCCCTCCGGCGAGCTCCACCGAGGCACCCAGCAGCGGGTG
This sequence comes from Streptomyces sp. NPDC026206, assembly GCF_040638465.1. Taxonomy (NCBI): domain Bacteria; kingdom Bacillati; phylum Actinomycetota; class Actinomycetes; order Kitasatosporales; family Streptomycetaceae; genus Streptomyces; species Streptomyces sp. NPDC026206. The sequence continues at coordinate 15,440 of NZ_JBEZYL010000031.1, read as the reverse complement.
GCCGGGTGAGCCCAGCCCGGCCGAGGCGACGTTGCCCGCCGCTCCGGCAGCGCGGGGCCAGAACCGCTGCCGCTGGAAGGGGTAGGTCGGCAGTTCGACGCGGCGGGCGGCCGTGCCGGCGAAGAAGGCGTCCCAGTCGACGCGCACTCCGTGGACGCAGGCGTCGGCCAGCGAGGTGCGGAACCGGTCGAGGCCGCCCTCGTCACGGCGCAGGGTGCCGGTCGTGGCGGCCGGCGCACCGGCGTCCTGCGCGGTCTCCTGCACTCCGGCGATCACCACCGGATGCGGGCTGGCCTCGATGAACGCACGGTATCCGTCGCGCAGCAGCGCCCGGGTGGCCTGCTCGAACTCCACGGTCTGCCGCAGGTTGCGGTACCAGTAGGCGGCGTCGAGCCCGGTGGTGTCCACCGGCTCACCGCTGACCGTCGAGTAGAACGGGATGCCGGCCGAGCGCGGTGCGATGGGCGCCAGCACGGTCAGCAGTTCGTCGTGGATGCGCTCCACCTGGGCGGAGTGCGACGCGTAGTCGACCGGGATGCGGCGCGCGCGGATCCCGTCGCGCTCGCATCCGGCGACCAGTTCGTCGAGGGCCTGCGGCGCCCCGGAGACGACGACCGAGTTCGGGCCGTTGACGGCGGCGAGGGAGACGTCCTCGCCCCAGGCCTGTATGCGCTCGCGCACCGCCTCGACGGGCTGGGCGACCGAGACCATGCCGCCCTGCCCCGACAGGGCGGTCAGTGCCTGGCTGCGCAGGGCGACCACGCGGGCGGCGTCGTCCAGGGACAGGGCGCCGGCCACACAGGCGGCGGCGATCTCGCCCTGCGAGTGGCCCAGTACGGCCGCGGGCTCGACGCCGTGCGCCCGCCACAGCCCGGCCAGGGAGACCATCACGGCGAACAGTGCGGGCTGGACCACGTCGACGCGGTCGAGGGAGGGCGCGCCGGGTGCGCCGCGCAGCACGTCGGCCAGGGACCAGTCGGTGTACTGCGAGAGGGCGGCCGCGCACTCGGCCATGCGGGCGGCGAAGACCGGGGAGGTGTCCAGCAGGTCCAGCGCCATGCCGGCCCACTGCGAGCCCTGTCCGGGGAAGACGAACACCGCCTTGCGGCCGCCCTCGGCGGTGCCTTCGAGGACGTGGGGGGAGACGAGTCGCCCGGCGAGGGCGTCGAGCCCGGCGAGGAAGTCCTCGCGGCCGGCCGCGACGACGGCGGCACGGTGGTCCATGGCGGTACGGCCGGTGGCCAGGGAGTACGCGATGTCGGTGCTGTCGAGGGCAGGGGTGGCCCGGACGTACGCGGCCAGACGGCGTGCCTGGTCGCGTACGGCTTCGGTGCTCTTCGCCGAGATCAGCCACGGCACCACGGAGGTGCTGTCCGCGGGCCCGGCCGCGAGGGCGGACGCGGGTTCGGGCGCGGGTTCGGGCGGGAGGCCGGGCGCGAGGCCGGGCGCGGGTTCGGGCGCGAGGCCGGGCGGGAGGCCGGGCGCGGATTCGGGCGCGAGGCCGGGCGCGGATTCGGGGATGGCGGCCGGTTCGGGGATGGCGGCCGAGTTGAGAGCGGCGGCCGGCTCGAGGATGGCGGCCGACTCGACGGCGGCGGCCGGTTCGAGAGCGGCGGCCCGTTCAACGGCGGCGGCCCGTTCGGCCCGTTCAACGGCGGCGGCCCGTTCGGCCCGTTCAACGGCGACGGCCGGGGTGGCTTCTTCGAGGATGACGTGGGCGTTGGTGCCGCTGATGCCGAAGGAGGAGACGCCGGCGCGGCGCGGCCGGCCGCCGCCGGCGGGCCAGGCGGCCGGCTCGCCGAGGAGCTCGACCGCGCCCGCCGCCCAGTCGACGTGCGGGGTGGGCTCGTCGATGTGCAGGCTCCTGGGCAGCTCCTGGTGCCGCATCGCCAGCACCATCTTCATCACGCCGGCGACGCCCGCGGCGGCCTGCGTGTGCCCGATGTTCGACTTGACCGAGCCGAGCCGCAGGGGGTGTGCGGGGTCGCGGTCCTGGCCGTAGGTGGCCAGCAGGGCCTGGGCCTCGATGGGGTCGCCGAGCCTGGTGCCGGTGCCGTGGGCCTCGACCGCGTCGACGTCCGCGGCGGCGACCCCGGCGTTGGCCAGGGCCTGGCGGATCACACGCTGCTGGGAGGGGCCGTTGGGGGCGCTGAGACCGTTGGAGGCACCGTCCTGGTTGACGGCGGAGCCCCGCACCACGGCCAGCACCTGGTGCCCGTTGCGGCGTGCGTCGGAGAGCCGCTCCACCAGCAGCAGCCCGACGCCCTCGCTCCACCCGGTGCCGTCGGCGGCGGCCGCGAACGGCTTGCAACGGCCGTCCGGCGCGAGCCCGCGCTGGCGGGAGAACTCCACGAAGGAGTACGGGGTCGACATCACCGTCACCCCGCCGGCCAGTGCGAGCGAGCACTCCCCCTGGCGCAGCGACTGCGCCGCCATGTGCAGTGCCACCAGCGACGACGAGCACGCCGTGTCGACGGTGACCGCCGGGCCCTCGAAGCCGAAGGCGTAGGAGACGCGGCCCGAGACCACGCTCGCGGCGTTGCCGGTCAGCAGATGGCCGGCGACGTCGTCCCGGTCGCCGTCCAGGATGGTCTGGTAGTCCTGCGAGTTGGTGCCCGCGAACACGCCGGTGACGCTGCCGCGCAGCGACTCCGGGTCGATGCCGGCTCCCTCGACGGCCTCCCAGGCGGTTTCCAGCAGCAGCCGCTGCTGCGGGTCCATGGCCAGGGCCTCGCGCGGCGAGATGCCGAAGAAGGCGGGGTCGAACCCGGCCGCATCGGAGAGGAACCCGCCTTCGCGGGCGTAGCTGGTGCCCTGGTGGTCGGGGTCGGGGTGGTAGAGCCCGTCGGTGTCCCAGCCGCGGTCGGCCGGGAACGGCGATATCCCGTCGCCGCCACCGGAGATGAGGGACCAGAACTCCTGCGGGGAGCTCACGCCGCCGGGGAAGCGGCATGCCATGCCCACGATGGCGACCGGCTCGTCGGCTCCGGCGGTCGGCTGCGCCGACGGGGCGGGGGCCGCCGTGGCGGGGGTTCCCAGCGTCAGGGAACGCAGGTGCCCGGCGACGGAGAGGGCCGTGGGGTGGTCGAAGAGCAGGGTGGCGGGCAGGCGGAGGCCCGTGGCGGCAGTGAGCCGGTTGCGCAGCTCCACCGCCGTCAGCGAGTCGAAGCCCAGCTCTCGGAAAGCCCGGTTGACGTCGACGGTGTCCGAGGAGGGATGGCCCAGGACCTTCGCGGTCTCCTCCTGTACCAGGTCGACGAGAACGCGGTCCCCTTCCGCCGCCGGCAGGGCGGCGATGCGGTCCCACAGCGGGGACGCCGCGCCCTGCGGGCCGCCGGGCGCCGCACTGCGGGCCCGCAGTGCGCGGCGTGCCTCGGGCAGGTCGCCGATGAGGGGGCTGGGCCGGACGGCGGTCAGGGCGGGGGCGTACGCGTCCCAGTCCACGTCGGCCACGGTCACGGTCGCCGTGCCCCGGGCCACGGCAAGGCTCAGGGCGGCGAGGGCGGGTCCGGGGTCCATGGGGGTGAGCCCGTCGCGGCGCATGCGCCCGGCGAGCGCGGTGTCACCGGCCGCCATTCCGCTGTCCGCCCAGGGGCCCCACGCGACGGAGGTCGCGGCCAGGCCCTGGGCGCGGCGCTGCTCGGCCAGGGCGTCCAGGAAGGCGTTCGCCGCGGCGTAGTTGGCCTGCCCGGGGTTGCCGAGCACGCCCACGATGGACGAGAACAGCACGAACATCGCCAGGTCCTTGTCCCGGGTGAGCTCGTGCAGGTTGACCGCCGCGTCGGCCTTCGGGCGCAGGACGGCCTCGTAGCGCTGCGGGGTGAGGGACTCCAGCACTCCGTCGTCGAGTACGCCCGCGGCGTGCACCACACCGGTCAGCGGCACGTCCGCGGGGATCGCCGCCAGCAGTTCCGCCAGCGCGTCCCGGTCGGCGGCGTCGCAGGCCGCCACGGTGACCCTGGTGCCCAGGGCGGTGAGTTCCGCTTCCAGTTCGCGTGCGCCGGGGGCGGCCGCGCCCCGGCGGCCGGTCAGCACCAGGTGCTCGGCCCCGGCGCCTGCCAGCCACCGCGCCACGTGCGCGCCGAGAGCGCCGGTGCCGCCGGTGACCAGCACCGTGCCGCGCACCGCGGGGCTCTGCCCGGCGTTCTCGGCGGCGGCGGCCCGGACGAGGCGGCGGGCGAACACGCCCGCGGGCCGGACGGCGACCTGGTCCTCGGGGCCGCCGGCGGCTGCGAGCACGCCGAGGAGGGCGGTCACGGTGCGGTCGTCCATCGTCGGAGGCAGGTCGATGAGGCCGCCCCAGCGCTGTGGGAGTTCCAGGGCGACGACGCGGCCCAGGCCCCACACCTGGGCCTGCACGGGGTGGGTGACCGTGTCCAGCCGGTCCACCGTGACCGCGCCCCGGGTCGCGCTCCACAGCGGTGCCTCGGCGGCGAGCTCCTCCAGGGCCCGTACGAGTTCCGTGGTGGCGGCCAGCCCGCGGGGCACGGACGGGTGGTCCGGGTGCGGGCGTTCGTCGAGTGCGAGGAGCGACAGGATGCCGGTCAGAGGGCCTTCGGCCAGCCGGGCCGCGAGGGCCGCGCGGTCGTCGTCCGTGAAGCCCGGGCCGCCCGCCTCCAGGCGCTCGGCCCGGACTCCGCGGGCGGCGAGGGCGTCGGCGAGGCCGGTGGCCCAGGGGTCGTCAGCGGCGGCCGCGCCGTCCGGCACCACGATGAGCCAGCGGCCCGACGCCGCGCGGCCGGTGATGCCTGTGACGGGTGTCCAGTCGGTGCGGTAGCTCCAGGCGTCCACCGTGGTGAGGGTCCTGCGCCGGCGGCGCCAGGAGGAGAGGGTGGGCAGCAGGTTGCCCAGCGAGGCCTCGGCGTCGTCGCCGTCGAGGGCGAGGACGGTCGACAGCTCTGTCATGTCCTGGCGTTCGACTGCCGCCCAGAAGCCGGCTTCCGCGGCGTCGGCTCCGGTGGTGGCCGTGCCGCCGGTCGCCGCGTCCGTGTCCGGGCCGGTCAGCCAGTACTGCTGCCGCTGGAAGGGATAGGTCGGCAGCCCGACGCGCCGGGCGGTCGTTCCGGCGAAGTACGCCGACCAGTCCATGCGGGCGCCGTGCACGGAGACGGCGGCGACGGCCTCGGCCAGCGCCCGGGTCTCGGTGCGGTCGCGGCGCAGGGCCGGGACGAGCACCGGCGCGTCGGTGGCGGTCGTGGAGGCCGGCGTCAGGGACGCCTCGGCCATGGGGGCGAGCACTCCGCTGGGGCCGATCTCCACGAACGTGGCGACGCCCTCGGCTTCGAGCGTACGGACCGCCGCGCAGAACCGGACGGTTTCGCGGACCTGGCGCACCCAGTACTGCGGTGAGCACAGTTCGTCCGCCGTGGCGAGCGCGCCGGAGACCGTGGAGACGACGGGGATGCGCGGGGCGTTGAACCGCAGGCCCTCGGCGACGCGCCCGAATTCCTCCAGCATGGCGTCCATGCGCGGCGAGTGGAAGGCGTGGCTGACCCGGAGCCGCTTGACCTGCCGCCCCTGCTCCTTCCAGTGGGCGGCGACGGCGGATACGGCCTCGTCGTCGCCGGAGACGACCACGGAGTCCGGGCCGTTCACGGCCGCGAGGTCCGCCGCGCCTTCGTGTGCGGCCAGCGAGGCGCGGATCTCCTCTTCGGTGGCCTGTACGGCCATCATCGCCCCGCCCGTGGGCAGGGCCTGCATCAGGGTGCCGCGCGCCGCGACGAGGCGCGCGGCGTCCTGAAGGGACAGCACGCCCGCCACGTGCGCGGCGGAGAGCTCGCCGATGGAGTGGCCGCCCACGAAGTGGGGTGTCATGCCCCAGGATTCCAGCAGCCGGAACAGGGCGACCTCGACGGCGAACAGTGCGGCCTGCGTGTACGCGGTCCGGTCCAGCAGGGCGGCGTCGGCCGAGCCCTCACCGGCGAAGACGATCTCGCGGACCGGGCGTTCCAGGTGCGGGTCCAGCTGCGCGCACACCGCGTCGAACGCCTCGGCGAACACCGGCCGGGTCTCGTACAGTTCGCGTCCCATGCCGGGCCGCTGGGAGCCCTGGCCCGCGAAGAGGAACGCCATCGGGGCCTTGGCCGCCACGCCGTCGACGAGGCCGGCGGCGCCGCGGCCCCCGGCCAGGGCGTCCAGGCCCCGCAGGAACTCCGCCCTCTCACCGGCTACGAGGACGGCACGGTGCTCCATCAGTGCCCTTGTCGCCGTCAGGGAGAACGCGACGTCCGCCGGGTCCAGGTCCGCGTGGGCGCGGACGTGCCGGCCGAGCCGGGCCGCCTGCTCCCGCAGGGCCTGCGCGGACCTGGCCGACAGGATCCAGGGCAGGGCGCGCGGGGGCCGCGCGGAGGCCGGTACGGGCGCATCGGCCCCGGCGGGCGCCGATGCGCCCGGCTGCGGAGCCTCCGGTGCGTCCGCCGGAGCTCCTGGTGCGTCCGCCGGTGTTTCTGGTGCGTCCGCCGGTGTTTCTGGTGCGTCCGCCGGTGTTTCTGGTGCGTCCGCCGGTGTTTCTGGTGCGTCCGCCGGTGTTTCTGGTGCTTCTGGTGCTTCTGGTGCTTCTTCCAGGATCACGTGGGCGTTCGTTCCGCTGACCCCGAACGCGGAGACGGCGGCGCGGCGCGGCTGAGCGGCCTCCGGCCAGGCTTCGGCGTCGGTCAGCAGCCTGGCGCTGCCCGCGGACCAGACGACGTGCGGCGTGGGCTCGTCGATGTGCAGGGTCCTGGGCACGACGCCGTGCCGCATGGCCAGCACCATCTTGATGACGCCGGCGACGCCCGCGGCGGCCTGGGTGTGCCCGATGTTCGACTTGAGCGAACCGAGCAGCAACGGCCGCTCCGCCGGGCGCTGCTGCCCGTAAGTGGCCAGCAGGGCCTGTGCCTCGATGGGATCACCGAGCGTCGTGCCGGTGCCATGGGCCTCCACGACGTCGACGTCCGTGGCCGCGACGCCGGCGTTGGCCAGGGCCTGGCGGATCACACGCTGCTGGGAGGGGCCGTTGGGGGCGGTCAGGCCGTTGGAGGCACCGTCCTGGTTGACGGCGGAGCCCCGCACCACGGCCAGTACGGGATGGCCGTTGCGGCGTGCGTCGGAGAGCCGCTCCACCAGCAGCAGCCCGACGCCCTCGCTCCATCCGGTGCCGTCGGCGGCGGCCGCGAACGGCTTGCAACGGCCGTCGGAAGCGAGCCCGCGCTGGCGGGAGAACTCCACGAACATCTGCGGGGTCGACATCACGGTCGCCCCGCCCACCAGGGCCAGCGAGCACTCGTCCTGACGCAGCGACTGCACCGCCATGTGCAGCGCCACCAGCGACGACGAGCACGCCGTGTCGACGGTGACCGCCGGGCCCTCCAGGCCGAGGACGTAGGAGATCCGGCCCGAGGCGACGCTGATGGTGTTGCCGGTCAGCAGATGCCCGGCGACTTCGTCCTGCCCCTTTCCGGAACCCTCGTCGTAGTAGCCGTGGCCGGTGCCGACGAATACGCCGGTACGGGTGCCGGCCAGGGACTGCGGGTCGATGCCGGCCCGTTCGACGACCTCCCAGGCGGTTTCCAGCAGCAGCCGCTGCTGCGGGTCCATGGCGAGGGCCTCGCGCGGGGAGATGCCGAAGAAGGCGGGGTCGAACTCCCCCGCGTCGTGCAGGAATCCGCCCTCACGGGAGTAGGTGGTCCCGTGGTGGCCGGGGTCGGGGTCGTACAGGCCGTCCAGGTCCCAGCCGCGGTTGGCGGGGAAGGTGGAGATCGCGTCGACGCCGCCGTGGACCAGTTCCCACAGCTCCTCCGGTGACCGTACGCCTCCGGGGTAGCGGCAGCCCATGGCCACGATCGCGATGGGTTCCTGGCGCTTCCCTTCCACCTCGCCCAGCTGCTGACGGGTGTCGTGAAGGTCCGCGATAGCCCGCTTCAGGTACTCGCGGAGCTTCTCCTCGTTCGACGTCACGCTGTCAACCCCTCGGTGGTGTGCCGGGAAATGCCCGTTGGAGGCCTCGTCGTTCGGCCGTCGTCGAGGGGGGCGAAGAGACTGCCGACACCCACGTCCGACCATTTCCCGCCCATCTTCGTCAACCTGGACTGCGGGTTTCCCTAGATGCGCAGTGGAAGCAGCGGAAAATGGGCGCACCGCCCACCCAGAGGGTGTGCGGTGCGCCCGTCAGCCGTCGCCGTGGGCGGCTGGGGGGGGGTCAGCGGATGCGGCCCGCGAGGGCGGCGAATGCGTCCGACGTGAGCCAGTTCTCGATGATTTCGGCGGTCTCCGCGGAGTCCTCCCGCATCATCGACAGGTGGTCGGCGGCCACCAGCCGGACGTCGGCCGACGCGATCAGCGCCTCCCTCTTCCGGCCGCCGTCCGCCTCCGGCCCGCTCTCCAGTCCCTGCAGGGACCGGTCGCACTTGATCTCCAGGACGGGCGCCGTGGTGTGCTGCACGTCCAGGGCGTTCAGCAGGACCATCCAGCGTCCCATCGCGGAGAGCCGGGAGTTGGTCAGGCGTACCGGCGATTCCTCCCTGCCGTTGAAGTTGAGCCGCATCATGCCCATGTAGTCGACGCCCTCGTCGCTGTTGTGCTGGAAGCTCAGCGTGTCCAGCAGCACCACGGCCGCGGGCCGGATGCCCCATGTGTGCTCCAGCACCCCGGCCGCCGCGTAGGCGAAGGAACCTCCGGAGGAGTGACCGGCCAGGACGAAGGGCTCGCCGTCGCTGGCGCGCAGCGCGCTCTCCGCGATGACCCGGGCGGCGACCTCGGGCGTCGCCGGCAGGCGCTCACCCGTGGCGAAGCCGACCAGCGGCAGCGCGGCCACCTCACGCCTGCCCCGGAAGTGCGCGGCGAGGCGGGAGTACTGGTGAACGCCCGCGTTGGCGGTGGGCGCGCTGACGCAGATCAGCTTGGGGCTGCCGGTGCCTTCGGCCAGGGTGGCCGACAGGGGCAGGTCCTCCAGTTCCGCCGTCGCCTCGAACGTGGGGCGGAGGGCGGCGACGGTGGCCAGCATCCGCTGGGCCTCCCGCATCTTCCCGTTACCCAGGGCATCGAGGAACAGCCGCTCCAGCGAGTCGATCTCCGGCTCCCCGGACGACACCCGCAGGGCACCGCCGGACGCCTGGTCCCCGGCCGGCTGCGAGGACAGCTCGCTGCGCAGCCAGGCGGCCAGGTCGGCGGGGGTCTTGCTGTCGAACACCAGGGTCGCGGGCAGGCTCAGCCCGGTGACGGTCATCAGCCGGTTGCGCAGCTCCACGGAGGTCAGGGAGTCGAAGCCCAGCTCGTAGAAGTCCCGGTGCGCTTCGACCGTGTCGGGTGCGGCGTGTCCGAGGACGGCGGCGGCCTCGGCACGGACGACCTCCACGACGTGGCGGACGCGCTCACTCTCACTCAGTGCCAGCAGCTGCTGGACGAACGTCCCGGCCGTGCCCCCGGCGCCGCCCGCGGTGTTCACCGCGGCCCGGCGGCTCCTGCCCAGCAGGCCCCGGAACAGCGGTGCCACCTCGCCCTGCGGCCGCAGGGCGCCCTGGGGCAGCCCGAGCGGCACCACGACCGGTTCGGCGCGACCGGTGGCGGCGGTGAACAGGGCCAGGCCCTGCTCGACCGACAGCGGCGGCAGGTCACCCGCCCGCAAGCGCGGGGCGGCGTTGTCCGCACCGGGCTCGGTGCCGGCGTCCGTGGCCCCGCTGTCCGCTCCGGCGTCCAGGTCCCAGGGGCCCCACGCGAGCGAGGTGCCCACGAGCCCCTGCGACTTGCGGTGATGGGCCAGAGCGTCAAGGAAGGCGTTGGCGGCGCAGTAGCCGCCCTGGTAGGGGCTGCCCATGACACCGGCGAGGGACGAGTACGTGATGAACGCCGACAGGCCGAGGTCGCGGGTGAGCTCGTGCAGATGCCAGGCCCCGTCGGCCTTCGCCCGCAGGACCTCGCTCAGGCGGTCCGGGGTCAGCGAGGTGAGTGCACCGTCGGCGAGCACACCGGCGGTGTGGACGACCGCGGTCAGCGGGCGCCCGGCCGGTATCCCGGCCAGCAGCGCGGCGAGGGCGTCCCGGTCCGCGGCGTCGCATGCCGCGAACGTCACCTGCGCTCCCAGGCCGCGCAGTTCCTTCTCCAGCTCCTCCGCACCGGGTGCGTCCGGCCCGCGCCGCCCGGCGAGCAGCAGGTGCCGCGTGCCGGACGCGGCCAGCTGCCGGGCGAGACGACCGCCCAGCGCGCCGGTGCCGCCAGTGATCAGTACGGTGCCGTCGGCGTCCCACTTCGGGGGCAGCGGGCTCGTACCGGTGGACAGGCGGGCCAGCCGGCCCACGCGCACGACGCCGTCGCGTACGACGAACTCGGCGTCGCCCGTGGCCAGCAGCGCGGGCAGGCCCGGCAGCAGCGCCGCGGCGTCCTGCTCGTCGCCGAGGTCGGCCAGGGCGAACCGGCCGGGATGCTCGGCGTGTGCCGAGCGCACCAGGCCCCACACCGCGCCCGCCGCGAGGTCGTGAACCGGCTCGCCGTCTCCGGCCGGGACGGCGTTGCGCGTCACGAACACCAGGCGCGAGGCGGCGAACCGCTCCTCGGCCAGCCACTCCTGCATCAGGCCGAGGACGTGGGCCGTCACCTCGTGCACGGCACCGGGGATGTCATCCCCCGCGCCCCAGACAGGGACGAGTACCAGCCCTTCGCCACCCGTCAGCTCCTTGAGGGAGGCTGTCGCTTCCTTGAGGGAGGCCGTCGCCCTGCCCACGCCGAACTCCTCAGCGCCGCCCAGGGTCACGTGCCGGACATCGCCGGCCGCCTGTGCCTTCGCCTGTACCTGCGGAGCCGGTATCCACTCCACCCGGAACAGCGGGTCGCGTCCGCTTCCGGAAGCGGGGGCCGAGCCGGTGGCGGGGGCGTGCAGGGCGAGCGACTCCACCGACAGCACGGGGGCACCCGCCGCATCGACCGCCGTGACGGAGACGGACTGCTCGTCGAGCTTCACCACACGGACGCGCAGCTGCGATGCACCGGTGGCGTGCAGCGAGACGCCGCTCCAGGAGGCGGGCAGCAGGACGGCGTCCTCGTCGTCCCCCACTCCGGCGAGCCCGGCGGTGTGCACCACCGTGCCCAGCAGCGCCGGGTGCAGCCCGAAGTGCTCGGCGTCCCCGGCTGTGCCGGCCGGCAGCCCGACCTCCGCGAACGCTTCGTCGCCACGCGCCCAGACCGCTCGCAGTCCCTGGAAGGCCGGTCCGTACTCGGTCGCGTCGTAGAAGCCGTCGAGGTCGACGGCTGCCGCGCCCGACGGCGGCCAGACCGACGCGTCGAACTCCGCCAGCCGCTCGCCCGCCTCCAGCACACCCGTGGCATGCCGCGTCCACGGCTGGTCAGGGGCGTGCTCCGGGCGCGAGTAGATGCTCACGCGGCGGGCGCCGGCCGCGTCGGGGGCGTCCAGCCACACCTGCAGGGCCACGGCCTCGTTCCCGGGCAGTACGAGCGGCTCGGTGAGGTCGAGCTCCTGGACCCGGTCGTAACCGGCCTGGTCGCCGGCGCGGATGGCCAGCTCCAGGAAGCCGGTCCCGGGGAACAGGACCGTGCCGCCCACCACGTGATCGAACAGCCACGGGTGCGCCTGCGCCGAGAGCCTGCTCGTGAACATCACGCCGCCGGAGTCCGCCAGCGGAACCGCCGCGCCCAGCAGCGGATGCCCGGCCGGAATGAGGCCCGCGCCTGTCACATCGCCGACAGGGGCGGCCGGGGTGGGCCAGTACCGCTCGTGCTGGAAGGCATAAGTCGGCAGGTCGACACGGCGGGCACCCGTGCCGGTGAACAGGGCCGGCCAGTCGACGCCGACGCCCACGACGTGCAGCCGGGCGAGAGCGGTCAGGAGAGCGGTCTCCTCCGGGCGGTCCTTGCGCAGGGCCGGAACGAGGACGGCGTCATGCTGGTCGCCCTGGTCCAGGCTCTGCTGGGCCATCGCGGTGAGCACACCGTCAGGGCCCAGCTCCAGGAACGCCGACACACCGGCCCCGGCTAGCGCCTTCACCCCGTCGGCGAAACGGACGGTCTCACGGACGTGACGGACCCAGTAGTCAGGGCTGCAGACGAGCTCGGCAGTCGCCTGTTCACCGGTCAGATTCGAGATGAGCGGGATCTTCGGGGCCGAGAACGACAGCCCGGAAACCACCTGCCGGAACTCCTCCAGCATCGGATCCATCAACGGCGAGTGGAAAGCGTGGCTGACCGACAACCGCTGCGTCTTACGACCCTCCGCCGCGAAGGTCTCGGCAATGCGGGAGACCGCAGCCTCGTCACCCGCAATCACGACCGCCTGCGGACCATTGACCGCCGCAATCGACACACCCTCGACCAGACGATCGGACACCTCGACCTCGCCGGCCTGCACGGCAACCATCGCCCCACCGGCAGGCAACGCCTGCATCAACCGCGCCCGGGCCTCCACCAGCGTGCACGCATCATCCAGCGACAGCACCCCGGAAACGTGCGCCGCCGCGATCTCACCAATGGAATGACCCGCCACGAAGTCCGGACGCACACCCCACGACTCCACCAGACGGAACAACGCCACCTCGACCGCGAACAACGCCGGCTGCGTGAAACCGGTGTCATTCAGCAGCTCCTCGTCACCGAACAACACCTCCCGCAACGAACCGTCCATCCGCTCCAGCACCGCATCCAGTGCCTCCGCGAAGACGGGGAACCGGCCGTACAACTCACGGCCCATCCCCACCCGCTGCGAACCCTGACCCGAGAACAGGACAGCCAGCGACCGGTCCGAGGCTGCCACACCCCGAGCCACCTCGGTCACTTCTGCCACGTCTGCGAGGACGTCACCACCGGCCAACAGCACGGCGCGGTGCTCGAAGACCGACCGGCCCGCCGCCAGCGAGAAGCCCACATCGACCGGGGAGAGCCCACTCAACGACGAGACCCGCTCGAGCTGTTGTGCCAGCGCGGCCTCGGACTTGGCCGACACCAGCCACGGGGCCACGGCGGAATCGTGCCCGGCCCGGGCGTTCGGCTTCCGGATCGGCTTCCCGGTCGGCTCGTCGGCCGACTCCTCGACCGGTTCACCGACCGGTTCCTCGATCGGGGCCTGCTCGATGATGGCGTGCGCGTTGGTACCGCTGATACCGAAGGACGACACCCCCGCGCGCCACGGCCGGTCCACCTCGGGCCACGGCTTCTGGTGGGTCAGCAGCTCCACCGCGCCCATGGACCAGTCCACATGGGACGACGGCCGGTCGAGGTGCAGCGTCTTGGGCAGCACACCGTTCCGCATGGCCATGACCGTCTTGATCACACCGGCGACGCCGGCTGCCGCCTGCGTGTGGCCGATGTTGGACTTGACCGACCCCAGCAGCAGTGGCCGCTGGGGGTCGCGGTCCTGCCCGTACGTGGCCAGCAGGGCCTGCGCCTCGATCGGGTCACCGAGCGGGGTGCCGGTGCCGTGTCCCTCGACCGCATCGACATCGGCGGTCGACAGCCCCGCGCCGGCCAGGGCCTGGCGGATCACGCGCTGCTGCGACGGGCCGTTGGGGGCCGTCAGCCCGTTGGACGCACCGTCCTGGTTGATCGCCGAACCACGCACCACCGCGAGGACCTTGTGCCCGTTGCGGCGGGCGTCGGACAGCCGCTCCAGGACGAGCATGCCCACGCCCTCGGACCAGGCCGTGCCGTCGGCGGCGTCCGAGTAGGTCTTGCACCGGCCGTCGGGGGCCAGGACGCCCTGCACGGTGAAGCCCGTGAAGTTCGCCGGTGTGGTCATCGTCGTGACGCCGCCGGCGAGGGCCAGCGAACATTCGCCGGTGCGCAGGGCCTGTGCAGCCCAGTGCAGGGCGACGAGGGACGACGAACACGCCGTGTCGACAGTGACGGCCGGCCCTTCGAGGCCGAAGGTGTAGGAGACGCGTCCGGAGACGACGCTCGCCGCGAGGCCGGTGCCGGCGTGACCGCCGACGTCCTCCTTCGAGTTCATCACCAGCGCGCCGTAGTCCAGGCCGCTGGTGCCGACGAACACGCCGGTCTGGCTGCCGTGCAGGCCTTCCGGGTCGATCCCGGCGCGCTCGAACGCCTCCCAGGAGGTTTCCAGCAGCAGTCGCTGCTGCGGGTCCATCGCCAGCGCCTCGCGCGGCGAGATCCCGAAGAACCCGGCGTCGAATCCGGCGACGTCGTGCAGGAACCCGCCCTCGAGGGAGGCGCTGCGGCCCCGCCCGTCCGGGCCGCCGGTGCGCAGGGTCTCCAGGTCCCAGCCGCGGTCGGTGGGGAAGTCGGAGATGCCTTCCCGGCCGTCGAGGACGAGCTGCCAGAGGTCCTCGGGGGACCGTACGCCGCCGGGTAGGCGGCAGGCCATGCCGACAATGACGACCGGATCGTCCGCCACCGCAGACGAGAGAGCGACGGGGGCGTCGGCATCGCCGTGCTCGTCCAGGAGCTCCCGGACGATGTGGTGGGCGAGCGCGGTGGGAGTCGGGTAGTCGAAGACGAGGGTGGCGGGCAGGCGCAGGCCGGTGGCGGTGGTCAGCCGGTTGCGGAGCTCGACGGCGGTCAGCGAGTCGAAGCCCAGGTTGTGAAAGTCCTGCGTCGCCTCGATCGCCTTGGCCGAGGCATGGCCGAGGACGGCCGCCGCCTCGGTCCGTACGAGCTCCACCGCGAACCGGGCGCGCTCGTCCTCGCCCAGGGCCAGCAGTTGCCGGGTGAGCGCCGCTGCCGTGCCGGCTCCGCCGGCCGCGGTCGCTGCCGTCCGCCGGGTTGTCTTGACCAGGCCCCTCAGCAGAGGGGGCACGTGGCCCTGCATCCGGGTGGCACCGGCGGCCGGGGCCGGACCGATGAGGACGAGGTACGGCTCGTCGGAGTCCGTGGCGGCGTCGAAGAGCGCCAGGCCCTGCTCGACAGTCAGCGGCGGCACCCCCGAAGCCGCGATGCGCTGCATCTCCGCCTCCGACAACGTCCCCGTCATACCCGAACTCTGCGTCCACGCACCCCACGCCAAGGACTGCCCCGGCAACCCACACGCAGCGCGATACCGGGCAAGACCATCAAGAAACACATTGCCGGCAGCGTAATTACCCTGACCAGCACTACCCATGACACCGGAAATCGAGGAATAAGTGACGAACGCGGCCAGGTCCAGACCCAGCGTGGCACGATGCAGGTTCCACGCCGCATCCACCTTCGGCCGCAACACCGCCGACAAACGCTCACAAGTCAGCGACGTCACCACACCGTCATCCAGCACACCAGCCGTATGAACCACCGCAGTCAGCGGATGCTCCACACAAACACCCGCCAGCAACTCGGCAACAGCACCGGCCTCCGCGACATCACACGCGGCAACCGCCACCTCCGCACCAAGCGCAATCAGCTCAGCCTGCAACTCCAACGCACCCGGAGCCTGCGGACCACGCCGACTCACCAACAGCAAATGCCTCACACCACGCTCGGCCACCAAGTGCCTCGCCAGCTCAGCACCCAGACCACCGGTACCACCCGTG
>NZ_JBEZYL010000030.1:0-42325 GCF_040638465.1 Streptomyces sp. NPDC026206 | reverse complement strand
CTTTCCTCCGGGCGCTTCCCTTCGGTATTTCGTGTTTCCAACCTTACCAGATCCGTTTTCCGTTCCCCCCGCTTCCAAAAGAAGCAGTCGGTTCGAATTCCATTTTCTGGTCCCCGTTGGCGGGGTGTTTCCGACTTTATCAGATCCGGTCCGGCCGATCACAATCGGCTTTTTCGTTCCCAATAGGAGTCGGAAGACGCTTCGCGTGAGATCAATTCACTGACCGAAGCTGGTCGATACTAACCGTTGCACAAGGACTGGTCCAGTCCGCCGCAACCGTTCGAATCTACCTCCCCAACCATCCCGTGTCAACAGTCTGTGTGGGGCGAAGAGAACAGTACCAGCTCCGCGGGGCCCCGCCGCACACCTCGGCCTCGCGTCAGCTCAGCTGCGAGGGCGGGCTCTCCAGGTCCTCGAGCTCGATGCCCGGGGCCGAGAGCACGACGTCGCCGGCGAGGTGCACGGCGTACTGCTCGCCGGTGTCCAGGGCGCTGACCTGGTACTCGTCCACTTGGAGCAGGCCGTTGTCAGTGGCGTGTGCTGTCCTGTCGACCAAGGCCCACGACTGGTCGACCGTGAGGGGGGCGAGGACGGGCGCGGAGAAGTGGACGAGGCGGATTCGCGTCGCTCCCTGGCCGGGGGTGAGCCGGAGGAGTCGGGAGATGCCCACGTAGAAGGCGGGGGAAGTACCGGTGAAGGTGTGGGCGCGGACATTGCCTTCCGAGGCGTGCTCGCCCGTGGGGTCGGTGCGGACCCAGGTGACGCCGTCGATGGCGGCACCGCGGACCTGCCAGTCGGCGCTGCGGAGCTGAAGGCGGATGGGGCGGCCGAGATCGTCGATGGCGAGGTCGACCGAGCCGGCCGGTGTGCCGGACGAGCCGGTGACCTGGGAGACGTAGCGCCAGCCGGAGGGGCCGGTGGCGCACTGGAAGTGCTCTTCACCGAGGGGGGAGTGATCGTGAGGGTCGTGCAGGGAGTAGCGGCCGCGGGGCATGGTGGGGTCCTTGACGCGAATGGGACAGGCCCCCGCCATGGGGGCGGGGGCCTGTTCTATCAGTTACCGGGGCAGCTGCTGAAGCGCCTGCTGCTGTCAGTAGCGGTAGTGGTCGGGCTTGTACGGGCCCTCGACCGGGACACCGATGTACGCCGCCTGCTCCGGGCGCAGCGTCGTCAGCTTCACGCCGAGGGCGTCGAGGTGGAGGCGGGCCACCTTCTCGTCCAGGTGCTTGGGCAGGACGTAGACGTCGGTCGGGTAGGACTCGGGCTTCGTGAAGAGCTCGATCTGGGCCAGGGTCTGGTCCGCGAAGGAGTTGGACATGACGAAGGACGGGTGACCGGTGGCGTTGCCCAGGTTCAGCAGCCGGCCCTCGGACAGCACGATCAGGACCTTGCCGTCGGGGAAGGCCCAGGTGTGGACCTGGGGCTTGACCTCGTCCTTGACGATGCCCGGGATCTTCGCCAGGCCCGCCATGTCGATCTCGTTGTCGAAGTGGCCGATGTTGCCGACGATGGCCTGGTGCTTCATCTTGGCCATGTCCGCGGCCATGATGATGTCCTTGTTGCCCGTGGTCGTCACGAAGATGTCGGCGATCTCGACGACCTCGTCCAGGGTGGTGACCTGGTAGCCGTCCATGGCCGCCTGCAGCGCGTTGATCGGGTCGATCTCGGTGACGATCACTCGGGCGCCCTGGCCGCGCAGCGACTCGGCGCAGCCCTTGCCCACGTCGCCGTAGCCGCAGACGACGGCGACCTTGCCGCCGATCAGGACATCGGTGGCGCGGTTGATGCCGTCGATGAGGGAGTGGCGGCAGCCGTACTTGTTGTCGAACTTCGACTTCGTCACCGCGTCATTGACGTTGATCGCGGGGAAGAGCAGCGTGCCGGCCTGCTGCATTTCGTAGAGGCGGTGGACGCCGGTCGTCGTCTCCTCGGTGACACCGCGGATCTCGGACGCCAGCTGAGTCCACTTCTGGGGGTTCTCGGTCAGGGTGCGGTTGAGGACGGTGAGGATCTGCGCGTACTCCTCGCTGTCCGCCGTCGCCGGGTCGGGGGCGGAGCCCGCCTTCTCGAACTCGACGCCCTTGTGGACGAGGAGAGTGGCGTCACCGCCGTCGTCGAGAATCATGTTCGGGCCGCCGGTGGGGGTGTTCGGCCAGGTCAGTGCCTGCTCCGTGCACCACCAGTACTCCTCCAGGGTCTCGCCCTTCCAGGCGAAGACGGGGACGCCCTGCGGGTTCTCGGGCGTGCCGTCGGGGCCCACCGCGATGGCGGCGGCGGCGTGGTCCTGGGTGGAGAAGATGTTGCAGGACGCCCAGCGCACCTGCGCGCCCAGCGCCACGAGGGTCTCGATGAGCACGGCCGTCTGCACCGTCATGTGCAGCGAGCCGGTGATGCGGGCGCCCGCCAGCGGCTGCGCCTGCGCGAACTCCTTGCGGATCGCCATCAGACCGGGCATCTCGTGCTCGGCGAGGGTGATCTCCTTACGACCGAAGGCCGCCAGCGACAGATCGGCGACCTTGAAGTCCTGGCCGGTGGTGGTAGTCATACGGGCTGCTCCTCCTGAGGGGCGAGCGGGCGTGGGTACGGCTGTGCACGCGGTCGAGCCCAGTGTGCGCAACCTTCGCCCACACCGGTCTCCCGGCCGCAGCGCAGTCCGTCGGAGGCCCTCTCTCCCTCGGCCGGCCCGTACGAGCGGGCCGCCCGACCGCCATCAGCAGCGACGTCTGGCTCTGCCACGAATCTACACCGGGGCGCCTGGGAAGCCCCAGCCCCATTCTGCAAGTTGTGGCCTCGCGACGCCCCACCTGTCCGTGGGTCCGTCAGGTGTTGCAGGATGCGGTCAGCGATGAGTTGTGAGGAGATCCCCGTGACCCCATCAGCCGGTCCGCCCGCCCCCGCGGCGAGAAGCGGGCGACGGCTCAAACTGCTTGCTGTGACCGCCTGTCCGACCGGTATCGCCCACACCTACATGGCGGCGGAGAAGCTGCAGCAGGCCGCGGAGGCGCTCGGTCACGACATCAAGGTGGAGACCCAAGGGTCCATCGGCGCGGAGAACGTCCTGACCGACAACGATGTCAGACATGCGGACGGCGTCATCATCGCCGCCGACAAGGACGTCGACCGCAGCCGCTTCGCCGGCAAAAGAGTGCTGTCCGTGGGCGTCGCCGAGGGCATCCACCACCCTGAGCGGCTGATCGAGCGGGTGCGGGACGCGCCCGTGTACGAGCCCGGTGGCGGGGCGGGGGCGGGGTCCGGGCCTGCGCCCGTCGCGCGGGGTGCCTTTCCCGGTGGCGGCGAGGGGCGGGGCGTCACGTACAAGGCACTGATGAACGGCGTCTCGTACATGATCCCGTTCGTCGTCGTGGGCGGGTTGCTGATCGCGGTGTCGCTGGCGCTGGGCGGTCAGGCCAGGCCGGACGGGGGGCTGGTGATCCCGGACGGCTCGTTCTGGAAGCACGTCTTCGACATCGGTGACATCGGGTTCAAGCTGATGATCCCGGTCCTCTCCGGCTACATCGCGTATGCGATCGCCGACCGCCCCGCGCTCGTGCCGGGCATGATCGGCGGCTGGATCGCCAACACGGGCGCCCTGTACGACTCCAAGTCGGGCGCGGGCTTCATCGGGGCGATCGTGACGGGGTTCCTCGCAGGCTATCTCGTCCTGTGGATCAAGAAGGTGGAGGTCCCCCGCTTCGTCCGGCCGATCATGCCGGTCATCGTGATCCCGGTTCTGGCCACCTCGGCGGTCGGCCTGTTCTTCATCTATGTCCTCGGCCGTCCGATCTCCTGGGTCTTCGAGCACCTCACCACCTGGCTCGGCAGTCTGACCGGTGCGAGTGCCGCACTGCTGGGCATCATCCTGGGGCTCATGATCGCGTTCGACATGGGCGGCCCCGTCAACAAGACCGCCTTCCTCTTCGGTGCGGGCCTGGTCTCCAGGAACCCGGAGATCATGGGCATGTGCGCGGCCGCGATTCCGGTGCCGCCGCTCGGCCAGGGGCTGGCCACGGTCCTGCGGCGCGGGATGTTCGACGAGCAGGAGCGGGAGACCGGTCTGGCGGCTGCGTTCATGGGCTTCTTCGGGATCACCGAGGGTGCGATCCCGTTCGCCGCCGCGCGTCCCGCGCGGGTGATCCCGGCGAACATGCTGGGCGGCGCGGTGGCGGGCGCCATCGCGGGGCTGGCGGCGGTCGAGGACAGCGTGCCGCACGGAGGACCGGTCGTTGCCCTGCTCGGCGCGGTGAGCGGAGTGCCGATGTTCCTGATCGCGATTGCCGTCGGTGCGGTGGTGACCGCGCTGACGACGGTCACCCTCATGGCTGTGGGCGGCCGCAGGGCTGTGAGCGGCCGCGGGGCCGGCTCGCCCGCGTGGCGCCCGGCGCCCGTACCGGTATCGGTGGCGGCCGCCGCGCCGCAGCCCGTAGCCCGCGCCACCGCCGGGACCGGGCCCTTCGAGCCGGGGGCGCCCCCGGCCGGGGTTCTCTCGGGTTGTCTCACCGAGCGGACCGTGCGGCAGGACCTCGTGGCGGGCCGGAAGGAAGCGGCGATCCGGGAGATGGCCGAACTGCTGGCCACCACCGGCAAGGTGTCGGACGTCGACGCCCTCGTCGCCGCCGTGCTGACCCGCGAGGAGCTCGGCACGACCGGTCTGGGCGAGGGAATCGCTATCCCGCACGCGAAGACGGATGCCGTCACCGCGCCGGTCGTCGGCTTCGCCCGGTCCGCCGAGGGCATCGAGTGGGGCGCGCTGGACGGTATGGACGCCCGGCTCATCTTCATGATCGCCGTGCCGGAGGCGGCGGCGGGGGATGAGCATCTGCGGATTCTGGCGCTGTTGGCGCGGAAGTTGCTGGATGCGGATTTTCGGGGGCGGTTGCTTTTGGCTTCGGACGTGGGGGCGATTCTGGGGGTGTTGGCGGAGGTGGGGTAGGGCGGTGCAGGTGCCGTTCCCGTGGCCGGTGGCCCGTGGGTGAGGCGTGGGGGACCGATGGGCCGGGGCCGGGGCCAGGGAGGAAGAGCCCCCACCCCGCCCCTTCCCGAAACCGGGGCCCCGCCCCGGACCCCGGTCCTCAAACGCCGGACGGGCTGGAATTGCGCCGGCCGGCTTGGTTATGCCGGCGCTCCCGGGCCGCCCGGGGTCGCTGATGGGTCTTCGCCTGCCGCGGCGGCTGTCTCGCTGTAGATGTCCGGCTCCAGGTAGATGACCCTGGCGATGGGCACGGCTGTGCGGATGCGGGCCTCGGCCTCGTCGATGGCGCGGGCCACCTGGGCTGCGGTGTCGTCGCCGCGTACCGCGACCTTGGCGGCCACGAGGAGTTCCTCCGGGCCGAGGTGGAGGGTGCGCATGTGGATGACCGCGGTGACCGATTCGCCGTCGACGGCGGCGGCGCGGATCTTCGCGACCTGTTCGGGGCCGGCGGCCTCGCCGAGCAGCAGTGACTTGGTCTCGGCGGCCAGCACCAGTGCGATCAGGACGAGCAGAAGGCCGATGCACAGGGTGCCGATGCCGTCCCAGACTCCGTCGCCGGTGAGGAGTGTCAGCCCGACGCCGCACAGCGCGAGGACCAGTCCGACGAGGGCTCCGAAGTCCTCCAGCAGGACCACCGGGAGCTCGGGTGCCTTGGCCGTGCGGACGAAGGAGCCCCAGGACTGCGTGCCGCGCAGCTCGTTCGACTCCTTGATGGCCGTCCGGAAGGAGAAGCCCTCCGCGATGATGGCGAAGAGGAGGACGCCGACCGGCCAGTACCAGTGCTCCAGCTCGTGCGGTTCCTGGATCTTCTCGTAGCCCTCGTAGAGCGCGAAGACGCCGCCGATGGTGAACAGCACGATGGAGACGAGGAAGCCGTAGATGTAGCGCTCGCGGCCGTAGCCGAAGGGGTGTTCCTCGCTGGCCTTCTTCTGGGCCTTCTTGCCGCCGAGGAGCAGCAGTGCCTGGTTGCCGGAGTCGGCGACCGAGTGCACACCCTCGGCGAGCATGGACGACGAGCCGCTGAATGCGAACGCGACGAACTTCGCGACCGCGATGGCCAGGTTGGCGCCCAGCGCGGCGACGATGGCCTTGGTTCCGCCTGATGCACTCATGGGTGCGGGATATCCCTTCCGCCGCTGCGGCTGTTTTTGCTTTCCCTTTACGGGGTACGGCCGGTCATTGTCGCAGCCACGGCCGCGGAGCGCGCGTCAGGAGGCCATCGTGGCACGGAAGACGGATCCCTCGCCCATGAGCTCGGCCCGCTCCCCCGCCGGGACGAAGGCGGACTCACCACGGGCGAGGCTCAGTTCCCCGCCGTCCTCGCCGCGCAGCAGGGCGGTGCCCGCGGTGCACAGGAGGATCTGGGCGGTGCGGGCGTCGAGGGGGTGCGGCGCCGAGCCCGGAGCGAGCGCGTACCGGGAGAGGCGGAACTCCGGCGCGGGCGTCTCGTACACCTCGGCGCCGTCGACATCGGCCTCGGGGCGCAGGACCGCGGGGGTCGTCGCTTCGAAGCGGACGACGCGGAGCAGCTCGGGGACGTCGACGTGCTTGGGGGTCAGTCCGCAGCGCAGCACGTTGTCGGAGTTGGCCATGACCTCGATGCCCAGGCCCTGGAGGTAGGCGTGCGGTACGCCGGCGCCGAGGTAGAGGGCCTCGCCGGGCTGGAGGCGGATGTGGTTGAGGAGCATGGCGGCGATGACGCCGGGGTCGCCGGGGTAGTGCCGGGCGATGGAGGCGTAGGCGGCGTACGCGGCGCGGTGCGGGCCGTCCCGGTCGGCGAGGCGCCCGGCGGCGGCCGCGGCCTGGCCGGCCGTCTCGGCCATGGCGGTGCGCTCGGCGCTGAGCACGGCGGTGAGGACCTCGCGCAGGGCGGCGCTCTCCGGGTGCGCGTGCAGGAGATCGGCGTAGGGCTTGAGGGCGTCGACGTCGAGCGCGGCGAGGAGTTCGGCGGTGGCGTCCGGCGGGCGGAAGCCGCAGAGCCCTTCAAAGGGGGTGAGGGCGCAGATCAGCTCGGGCTTGTGGCCGGCGTCCTTGTAGTTGCGGTGCGGGGCGTCGAGGGGGACGTGGTGGGCCTCTTCGAGGGCGAAGCCGGCCCTGGCCTGGTCCGGGTCGGGGTGGACCTGGAGGGACAGCGGGTCGGCGGCGGCGAGGACCTTGAGCAGGAACGGCAGCCTGGGGCCGAAGCGCCGCACGGCTTCGGTGCCGAGCTCACCCTCGGGGTCGGCGGCGATCGCCTCGCCGAGTGCGACGGGGCCCGCGCCGCGGTCGACGCGGGAGGGTGCCGCCGGGTGGGCGCCCATCCAGAGTTCGGCCTGGGGCTCGCCGGTGGGCGGGGTGCCGAGGAGCTCGGGGATCGCGGTGGTGGAGCCCCAGGCGTAGGGGCGCACGGTGTTGACGAGGCGGTCCATGGGGCGGTTCCTGACTGTTGATCGACGACGCGGCTCGGCTCGCTGTACGGCTCCTGTGGCTGAGGGTTGTGTTTACGGGCTGGAGGCGAGCGCGAGGTAAACGGCCGCGAAGTCCGTGATGGCCAGGAGCTCGGCGACGGTCTCCAGCGGGCTGCTGCCGTCGGTGGCCTCCAGCTCGCTGAGGGGGGTGTCGCGGTGCAGGGCCAGCTCGCGGGCGGCGGGGGCGGGTGAGGTGACGTCCGGCTCCCGCTCGCGGAGCAGGACGACCCGGGCGTGCAGCGCCTCGGGCTCTTCGACCCGGTCGCGGAAGAAGTCCTCGGGGTCGGCGCCGGCGGCGAAGGCCCCGGAGAGGAGGGTGCCGTGCGCGGTGAGCGCCTCGGGCAGCTCGGCGACGAGGGCGGGGCGGCCGGCGAGGGCGGCGAGGACCGTCGCGAAGCGGCGGCCCGCGGCGGCGGCCAGTTCGCCTTCGGTCCAGACCAGCGGGAGGGTGTCCGCCAGTTCGGCCGCGAGGGTCTTGGCGGGGTTGCTGTAGGTGGCGATGGCCGGGCCGCAGCACTCGGCGAGGCCGTCGAGGCGGTCGGCGAGCGCTTCGAGGGCCGGGGGCGGGGCGCTGAGCAGGCCGATGCGGTCGGCGAGGACCAGCAGCGGGGTGAGCAGCGACCAGAGCGTGCCGGGGCCGGCGGGCAGGACGGCGTGGGCCGGCGGGCCGGGCGCCTCGTCGTCCTCCGGCGCGGCGTCCGGGCCAGCCGGCTCGTCGCTCGCGGCCTCGTAGGGGGCGGGGCTGCTCAGCGGGACCGCGAGGCCGCGGGCCTGGACGGTGGCCTCGGCGAGCGGGGAGCCGGCCGGGGCGACGCTGACGACGGAGCAGCCGCGCCTGAATGCCTGTTCGAGGAGGAGGGCGAGGCCCGGTTCCGTACCGTCCGGGCTGGCCACGAGCAGCAGGTCGAGGGGGCCCGTCCAGCCGGGGAGCGTCCAGCGCAGGGCTCCGGGGGCGGGGGCGACGCCGGCCGGGCGGAGCAGGGTGACGGGGCAGGTGTCCCCGGCGAGCGCGGACAGCAGGTCAGCAGTGGAACCGCTCGCCGGTCCGGGGCCCGCGACCAGCACGGCGCGGGGGCGGCCGTCCGGCTGGAGGGTGCCGACACCGGCCTCGGCCGCGTTGCGGACGGCCGTACGAACCCGGGCGCCGGATTCCGCGGCGCCCCGGAGCAGGCCGTGGAGGTCGGCGCGGGAGAGGCCGTCGGGGTTGTCGAGAAGGGACTCGTCGAACACCGTTGATCAGTCTCCGATCGCCGTGGGGTGCGGGTTGCCGTCCGACAGCCGGGCGGGTCAGGCGGGGCGGCGTGCCTCGTCGACCAGCAGGACGGGGATGCCGTCGCGAATGGGGTAGGCCAGGCCGCAGCTCCGGCTCTCGCACACCAGCTCGGGGGTCTCCTCGCTGGCGTTCTCCTCACGGAGGGAGGCGCGGCACGCCGGGCAGGCGAGGATCTCCAGGAGACCGGCTTCGAGCGGCATGGGGGTTCCCTTCGGGTGGGTGTTGCTGTGTGGTCAGCGTAGCCCTTTGCGGGGCCGCACCGATGGCTGACCTACGGCACCGGTGCACCGGCCGGGGAGGGTTCGGTGGATCATTCCCCGGCCCGCCCCTTCCCCTCCCTTGCGAAGGGCCCCACCCCGTATTGCGTCCGAGGGCGGACCGGCCGCGTGGCGGGGATCCGCCCGGCGCCCCGCCCTCGCTGGCAGGGCGCCCTCGATGGCAGGGCGGCCTCGACGGCAGGGCGGCCCCGGTCAGGACCGGACGATCGCCAGTACCTCGTCGCGCACGCGCGCGACCGTGGCGGCGTCCCGTGCTTCGACGTTCAGGCGCAGGAGCGGCTCGGTGTTGGAGGCGCGCAGGTTGAACCACCAGTCGGCGGTGGTGACGGTCAGGCCGTCGAGCTCGTCCAGCTCGGCGCCCTCGACGCCCTCGTAGGCGGCCTTGACGGCCGCGGCCCGGCCGGCCTGGTCGGCGACGGTGCTGTTGATCTCGCCGGAGGCGGCGTAGCGGTCGTACTGCCGGACGAGGTCGGACAGCGGTCCGGCCTGGCCGCCGAGCGCCGCGAGGACGTGGAGCGCGGCGAGCATGCCGGTGTCGGCGTTCCAGAAGTCGCGGAAGTAGTAGTGCGCGGAGTGCTCGCCGCCGAAGATCGCGCCGGTGCGGGCCATCTCCTGCTTGATGAAGGAGTGCCCGACGCGGGTGCGCACGGCGGTGCCGCCGTGCTCCTTGACGACCTCGGGCACCGACCAGGACGTGATCAGGTTGTGGATGATCGTGCCGCCGGGGTGCTTGGCCAGCTCGCGGGCGGCGACCAGTGCGGTGATCGCGGACGGCGGGACGGGCTCGCCGCGCTCGTCCACGACGAAGCAGCGGTCGGCGTCGCCGTCGAAGGCCAGGCCGATGTCCGCGCGGGTCTCGCGGACCTTGGCCTGGAGGTCGACGATGTTCTTGGGGTCGAGGGGGTTGGCCTCGTGGTTGGGGAAGGTGCCGTCCAGCTCGAAGTACATGGGGACGAGGTCGACCGGCAGGCCGTCGAGGACGGTGGGGACCGTGTGGCCGCCCATGCCGTTGCCCGCGTCCACGACGACCTTCAGGGGCCGAATCCTGGCGAGGCCGACCAGGGAGCGCAGGTGGGCCGTGTAGTCCGCGAGGACGTCGCGCTGGGTGATCGTCCCCGGTGCGGCGGCGGCCTCGGGCGCCCCGGCCTGCGACCACTGCTCGACGAGCGTACGGATCTCGGCGAGGCCGGTGTCCTGGCCGACGGGAGCGGCGCCCGCGCGGCACAGCTTGATGCCGTTGTACTGCGCGGGGTTGTGGCTGGCGGTGAACATGGCACCCGGCAGGCCGAGTTGGCCGCTGGCGAAGTAGAGCTCGTCGGTCGAGCACAGACCGATCTCGGTGACGTCCGCGCCGCGCGCCGCGGCGCCGCGCGCGAAGGCGCGGGAGAGGCCGGGTGAGGAGGGGCGCATGTCGTGGCCGACCACGATCGCGCTCGCGCCGGTCACCTGGACGAAGGCGGCACCGAACAGCTCGGACAGGGATGCGTCCCACTGGTCGGGCACCACACCGCGCACGTCGTACGCCTTCACGATCTGCGACAGATCAGCCACAGCCAACCCCTCCTGGAGTCCGGTTCGGGACAACAAACCTACCTGCCGGGGCTGACAATCCGGACGGCGCACGGTGTCAGGGCGGGAACACGGGGTGTCCGGGCCGGGGCAGGGGGCCGCCGGAGCGGGGGCACGGGCCGTCAGGAGTCCGGCGAGCGCAGCACCCTGAGGTGGCCTCTGCGGGCGACCTCCATGGGGTCCGCGCCCCGGCCGGTGGGCGCGACCGCGCCCGGAACAGCGCCCCGTCCGGCGGCGCGCTCCTGCGGGCGGGCCGCCTCGCGCACGGCGTTGGCGAGGGCTTCGAGGTCGTCACCGCTGGGGCGGGCGGGCCCGCTGTCGACGGCGAGGCGGACGACGTCCCAGCCGCGGGGCGCGGTCAGCCGCTCGGAGTGCTCGGCGCACAGGTCGTAGCAGTGGGGCTCGGCGTAGGTGGCGAGCGGGCCGAGGACGGCGGTCGAATCGGCGTAGACGTACGTCAGCGTCGCGACGGCCGGGCGGCCGCACGCGGTGCGCGAACAGCGACGTACAGGGCTCACGAGGTGGGACGGTACCGCACCTTTGAACGGGCCGCGACGACTCACCCCCGGCTCACTCCTCCGTGTCGTCACGTTTCGCCCGGTGGACACCCTTTGCCGAATGTCCTGGTCGACCCGGCTGGACGGCTGACGGCAAGACATCCGGCGGCAAAGAAAACTGTCACCACCAGGTGCACATAGTGTCATTCGGCATGCGAACGCCGGTCTCGTATATGGCTGCAATTGATCGCATAGATGGCCGGAACGCTCATCATGCGACATGCCATGAGATGGGCGGCTACCGCGTGCGTACGGCCGGGCGGCGGATACCCTCGGGTGTGATGGACAGCCCCGTACCTCCCTCAGCCGACGCCGGGGGTGCCTCCGGCCCGAACGGGCCGCGACCGCGCCACCGCGACCGCCACGGACGCGGCATGCGCGGCCCCATCGCGCCCCCGCAGGTGCCGCTGTCGGTCAGCCGGGCCGAGGCCTTCGTCGACCTGGTCCAGGACTCGGCGGAGCGGCTGGAGCGGCGCTGGCCGCAGCTGGCGGCCGTCGACTTCGTGGTCCGCGAGGTACCCATCGGCCCCGGCCCCGACGAGCCGGGGGCCACGGACCCCCTGGAAGCCCTGCTCGACGGCGAGACCGTGCCGCTCGGCCGGTACGTCGCGGCCCACGGCGACGACCCCGACCGCATCGTCGTCTACCGCCGTCCGGTGGAGATCCGCACCAAGACGCGCGACGAACGGGCCCTGCTCGTCCACGAGGTCGTCGTCGAGCAGGTCGCCGAACTCCTCGGTCTCGCACCCGAGTCGGTGGACCCGCGCTACGGCCAGGACTGAGCCGGCGGCAGGACCCGGGCCCGTCAGTCGTTCAGCATCGACAGGTCCTGCTCCGCCTCCGGCACCGCCACCGTCGAACGGTCGTCCGCGACCGGCTGGACCGTGAACATCGGCAGGCCGTCCTTCGGCAGCGCCAGTATCCGCGAGGCGTGCACCGCGCCGCCCGAGACCTTCTCCACGGTCAGCGCGTACGTCCCCTTGCCGCCGCCGGGCTGCGGGGGCTCCACGGACAGCGTGGTGCCGGCCTTGACGGTGTAGGTCCGGCTGACCGGAGTCCCGCCCTCGCTGCCCGCCGACGCCGTCACCTTCACCTGTGCCTCCTTGCCGGGGGCGACCAGCGCCAGCGTGCCGGCCTTGGCGCGGTTGTCGGCCACCGTTCCGCGTTCGAGGATCGCGGCCGTCGCGGGGATGAACGCCGTCTCCTGCTTGTCGTCCTTGCCGCGCGTCACTCGCAGCGCCGCGACGACCGGCGCGCTGCCGCGCTCGGCGGTCAGCAGCAGCGAGCCCGCCTCGCCCTTGGTGATGTCCCCCAGGTCGACCGCCGCGGTCATGCCGCTCTTGATGTGCAGCGACTCGTGCCCCGCCGGAGTGATCGAACCGCTCGGCCCCGCGAGCCGCAGCTTGACGTCCGCGTCGTCGGTGCCGGGCGCGAAGGCGACGAGCCGCACGGAGGTGGCGTCGGCGGGAATGCCGGGCAGCACCACAGTCGGTGACACGTCCGCGGACGCCGGCAGCCAGTCGCCGCCCAGCTTCTCGTCGGACGCCTGCACCGCGGCCCCCACCCGTCCGGAGCGGGCCGCCACATGCAGGGTGAGGTTCTCCTCCGTCGCATCGGTGAGGGTGGACAGCAGAACGGGGACGGTGGAGCGCGGCGGGATGTTGACGCCTTCGCCGGTGGACGACCTGACCCGGCCGTCCTTGCCGTACAGCTCCAGGTTGACGACGGCCGCCGCGCCGTCCGGGTTGGTCAGGTGGACGTAGTCCTGGCGCCCCTTGGCGGTGCTCGCGCCGGGGAACCAGAAGGACGTGTCGGGCGCCGCGCACGCGACGCCGTGCAGCCCGCGCCCGCTGCCCGCGGCGACCGTCGTGGTCTGCTGCACGGTCCAGCCCGGCGCGAGCGGGCCGTCGGCGGTGCCGATGAGGGCCGGGGCGTCGGAACGGTCCGTGGTGGCCGTGACGGGTTTGCCGGGCTCCTTCAGGGACAGCACGGGCTTGTCCGGGTCCCTCTCCGCCGCGCCCTGCTTCTCGTCCTTCGCGCCCTTGTCCTTCTTCGCGTCGTCCTTCTTGGCCACCGGCCGCGCCGAGCCCGCCGCGGGCAGCAGGTCGGCCGCGGACTTCCGTCCTCCGTCACCCTTGCCCGGCGGTGTGAAGGCGGTGTAGGTCGTGTCGCCCACCTCCGAGGAGGTGGGCGACGGGCACAGCAGCGTGGAGCGCTGTACCGGCATACGGGCGGAGGTCGCCTTCGTGCCGCTGTCGTCGCCCTGCGAGGGCGGGTTGAGCGCGGCCACGCCCGTGACGACGGCGAGCGACGCCGTCACGGCGAACAGGGACAGGGTGGTGCGCTTCACTGCTGGTCGCTCCCGCCGCGGTAGGGCTGTTGCTGTCCATAGCCGTACGGGTCGTACACGCCGTCCGCGTAGGGCTGAGCGGGGTAGTGACCGTCCTGGCCGTCACCGTCACCGTGGGGGGCCGGGTACGGGGCCTGCCGGTACGGGCCGTCGTGGCCGGCGCCCTGGCCGCCCTCCTGGTACGGCTGCTGCTCGTCCTCCTGGTACGGCTGCTGCTCATGGCCCCCGTAGCCCTGCTCCCAACCGGCGTACTGCTGCTGGTGCGGCACTGCGGCATAGGGGTCCGCGTCGGCCGCGGCCGGCTGCCCGTACACGGCATACGGGTCCGCGGCGGGCGCCGGGGCCGGCTGCCCGGGCACCGCGGCCGTCGCACCGGAGGCCGCTTCCGCGCCCTCGGCCGCCGCCCGCAGTCTGCGCGCCCGGCGGCCCTCCCCGGGCCCGGCCTGGGCCGGCACGGGGGCCGTGGCCACCGGCCCGGCACCGGCCTCCGGCAGGTCGTCGTCGAACTGCCGCCGACGGCCCGGCAGCGCGAGGACGACCAGGACGACGGCGAGCAGTCCCTGCGCCCACAGCCACGCGGTACGGGCGCCCGGGGACTCGTACGTCAGAGCCAGCTTTCCGCCACCGGCGGGCAGCGTGAAGCCCTGGGCCCAGCCGTCGACGGTGACGGGCTTCAGGGCGCGGCCGCCGAGCGTCGCCCGCCAGCCGGGTGCGGCCTTGTCGGCCAGGCGCAGCACGCGGTTGCCGGTGCCTGCCGGAAGGGTGGTGTGTGCGTCGACGGGTCCGGCGGCGACCGGCACCGGGGCGGTCCGCCGGCTGCCGTCCGGTTGCCGCGCGCCCGTGACGATCGTGATGCGGGCGACCTGCCGGTCGACCCGCCACAGCGAGCGGTGGTCCTCCTGGCTCAGGCGCGTCAGGCCGGGGGTCGCGTCCAGCACGCGGGTCGTCTGCCGGGGCGCGCTGTCGCGTACGAGCACGTAGCCGACGGCGTAGTCGGCGAGGCGGTCGGCCTGGTCGGCGCCGGAGCCCGCGACGAGGTGGGAGACCACGGCGCCGAGCCGCTCGTCGCGCCCGGCGGCGGCAGCCGGCTCGGCGTCGCCCAGGCGCGCGCCCGAGCCGCGCACGAGCGTGTAGGTCACGCGCCCGTCGTCGCCGCCCAGCATGAGGGTGCGGGCCTGGTCGCGGGTGCTCGCCTCCTCGGCGACGAACGCCGGGACCTGCACCGGGTCGCGCCGTTCCAGCGGCCCGGCCGCGCCGGAGGCCGTCCACACGACGGCGGCGACGAGCGGTGCGGCCCCGGCGGCGAGGGCGATGAGGCCGGCGACGGGCTGCCGCCAGCCGAAGCTCTGTGCGGCGACACGGTCGCGGGCGCCCTCGGCGCCGACGGCGGCCGCCGCGATCAGGGCGAGTCCGTAGAGGAGGGTGGCCGGCCCCGCCCAGGCGGAGCCGTTGGCGAGCACCGCGCACAGCAGCCCGGTCAGGGCCACCGCCCAGGCGGCGCGGACCGCGAGCGGGCGGTCCGCCCGCAGCAGGGCGCCCAGGGCGGCCAGGACGACGCCGGCCAGCAGCAGCGCACCGCAGGTCCCGGGGCCGCCGGGGTCCCCGGTCAGCAGTTGCAGCGGCGAGGCCGCCGGGTGCCCGTACGACAGCCCGGCCTCGGTCAGGAATCGGGACGGGTGGGTGAACAGCCCCAGCGACCACGGCGCGAGGAGGAGGACCGGGGTGGCGGCCACCGCGAGCAGGCGCGGCCCGTGCACGGCCGCCCGGGCCGCGCCGCCGCGCACGCAGTGCAGGACGAGGACGCCGAGTCCGAGCAGCACAGCCACCGGCCAGACGACCGGCGTGAACGCGGTGGTGACGGTGAGCAGCAGCGCGTAGGCCCAGCAAGCCCGCCAGCCGGGCCGGGCGCCGGGTGCGCGCAGGCCCGCCGCCGCCACGGCCGCCCGCGCCATGAGCGGCAGCAGCACGGCCAGAACGGCGGTGCCCAGCCGGCCCGTGGCCAGTGCGCCGGTGGCGGCGGGCAGGAAGGCGTAGGCGACGCTCGCCCACGCCCGCAGCAGCCGGGAGTGGACCAGCGGGCGGGCGGCGAAGTAGGCGCTCAGGCCGGCCAGCGGCACCGAGCAGACCAGCAGCAGGGTGAGGGTGAAGCTCGTGGAGCCCAGGAAGAGCGTCGCCAGTCCCGCGAGGACGGCCAGGTACGGGGGTGCGCCCTCGGTCGTGCCGACCCCGACCGGGTGCCAGCCGTCGGTGTAGGCGGCCCACAGGGCGGAGGCGTGGTCCGGGACGGGCAGCAGGGCGCCGCCGGACAGCGCGCCGCCGCCGAACAGGCCCCGGCAGGCGACGGCGGAGACCAGCAGCAGGAGGGCGAAGAGGACGGGCGCGGGTCTGCGCGCGACGCGTCTGAGGCGGGCGAACTGCTCGATCTCCAGATAGTCGGCGTCGTCACCGCCGGGGCCGGACTCGACGGCACCGTGGCGTCCGGCGGCGGGCAGCCCGTCGTCCGTTCTGCCGCCGAAGTCGCTCGCGAGCTGTTCGACGGTGGCACGGACGGTGGCGCCGGGGGGCGGGAAGAGCGGGCGCAGTTCTTCGGGCGCGATCCGGGGCTCGGCGCGCCGCTTGCGCGCCGCGCGGACGCGCCCGGGGCGCAGCAGGACGCCTGCAAATCCGGCGAGCTCGTCGAGCGCCTGTCCGGGCGCCTTGCCGACGAGGTAGCCGAGCGTGCGCAGCAGGGTGCTGAGGACGAGCCGCAGCATGACGTACGGCAGGAGGGCACCGCGCGTGTGGGCGAGAAGGGTGTAGACGGCTCCGGCCTTGTCGACGCGGTGCGGGTTGACGCTGTGGCGGCCGGCGCAGTCGACGGGGCGCCGCTCACGGGCGGCCGCCTCGGCGTGGCGCAGTACGGCCTCGGGGGCGACGAGCACACGGTGCCCGGCGGCGTGGGCGCGCCAGCACAGGTCGACGTCGTCGCGCATGAGCGGCAGGCGGGCGTCGAAGCCGCCGAGCTCTTCCCACACGTCACGGCGGATGAGCATGCCGGCGCTCGACACGGACAGGACGGGACGGACCTGGTCGTGCTGGCCCTGGTCCTGCTCGCGGCGTTCGAGGCCGGTCCAGCGGCGGCCGCTGCGGGCGATGGAGACGCCGATTTCCAGCAGCTGTCTGCGGTCGTACCAGCTGCGGAGCTTGGGTCCGATGACGGCGGCGTCGTGGCCGGCGGACATTTCCGCGTCGGCCACGCGCAGCAGCTCGTGCAGGGCGCCCGGCTCGGGGGCGCAGTCGTCGTGGAGCAGCCACAGCCACTGCACCGGTTCGAGGTCGGTGTGGCCCTGGGCGGAGACGGTGCCGTACGCGTCCTCGG
Organism: Streptomyces sp. NPDC026206; assembly: GCF_040638465.1. NCBI lineage: Bacteria > Bacillati > Actinomycetota > Actinomycetes > Kitasatosporales > Streptomycetaceae > Streptomyces > Streptomyces sp. NPDC026206. Next base: position 25,524 of record NZ_JBEZYL010000030.1, on the reverse strand, counting down.
CCCAGGTGCGCCCGACCGGGTCCCAGCCGCTGGAGCGCCGGAGGTAGGGCAGGTCGTCCGCGGTCCGCACCGGGGCCGTACGGACCGCTTCGGCGACGGCCGCGCCGAAGCCGGCGCGGCGGGCGAGGTGCAGGACGTGGCCGGCACCGAGGGCGTCGGCGAGCAGCCGCCGGGAGTCGTCGGAGCTGCCGGTGTCGGCGGCGACGACGTGCTGCACGGGCCGTTCCTGGCCGAGCAGGCCGGCCAGGGCGTCGGGCAGCCAGCGGGCGCCGTCGTGGGCGACGAGCACGGCGGTGACGACATGACGGGGGAACGCCGGGGGAATGGTGGGGTCGAACATGGCAGGTGCGGGCCCCGGTTCAGTGGAGACTGCAAGGGACGTGTGAGCGCCCGTGCGGGGCGTCGGTACGTCTCGGACGGGGCCCCACACTAGTGGCTGCGAACACAGCGGTCCGCCTCTCGCTTGCGGGGGGCGAGAGGCGGACCGTGCGGTATGAATCGTGCTGCGGGAGTGGGTGGAGCGGACAGCCCCTCAGTCCCCTTGACCGACCTTCGACAAGACATTTCGTCAGATCACGGCGCCGGTCTCAGACCGCGGCCTTCTTGAGGCGGCGGCGTTCGCGCTCGGACAAGCCGCCCCAGATTCCGAAGCGTTCGTCGTTGGCCAGGGCATATTCAAGGCACTCGGAACGGACTTCACAGGCAAGGCAGACCTTCTTCGCCTCACGCGTGGATCCGCCCTTTTCGGGAAAGAAGGACTCGGGGTCGGTCTGAGCGCACAGTGCGCGCTCCTGCCAGCCGAGCTCCTCGTCCGCCTCCTCGACCAGCAGTTGCTGGAACAGCTCGGTCATGTGCGCCCCTCGTCTGTCATTGCGTCCCCGTGTGCTGCCGCGCGTCAGGTGCGGCAGAACGACACGAGTGAAATTACAAGTGCGCCGATCCGGGCCAGTCAAGCCGGGATCTGCTATTGGGCCCCTTATTCACTCTGCGGAACCAAGGCTGAGCGGAAAGTTGCCAAACCGCCACAAGAGTGGACACATCTCTCGCCCGCCACAAGCGCCTCGTCTTTCCCGCTCACAGGACAGGACGCGACGTGCGGCGAAGGCGTTGCACCGAGCCTGGGCCATCCCCGCACACACGGGGACAGAACGATGTTTACGACTCCGCTCGCCGCCCCACTGTCCGCACAGTGCCCAACGCAAACCCTCCGCCCCGGTCACTAACCGGAAGAGTGAATGATTAGCACCAAAACGGACATGCGGTTGACAGAGCGCGGCCGAGCCGGTCTCCTTGTTCGCATGCCAGCGACCTCGTTCCCCCTGGCCTCTGCCATGGGAACCCCCAGCCTGACCCGTGCCTACGGGTCCCGCTGTGCTGTCCAGGCGCGCTGTCGCTGTTCCAGCTGTTGATGCTGTCGATGCCGAATCGCGTCCGCTCCAGCTGATCTTTCTGATCTTTGCGGCTTCCCGGTCTGCCGTCACCGCCAGGGCTTGTGCCCGCTCGGTGCGTGCGTACGCGTATTCCCCCGCCCGTACGGCCCCTCCTGCCCCATCTCCGTGCCGCCCGCCGAGGAACCCACTCACATGAACAGCGATGTCCAGATCGCCGGCGACCCGCTCGCCGTCCCGCACCTGATGCCGCCGCCCGCCGCCCATCCCGCCACCGTCGCCGAGTTCGCCGGCCTGGCCCGCTCCCTCGCCGCCGACACCGGCAGCTGGGCCCCGCTCGTCCGGTACGACGCCGCCAGCCGCTGGTACCACCGGCTGCGCACCGGTCCCGGCTACGAGGTCTGGCTGCTCAGCTGGGTCCCCGGGCAGGGCAGCGGGCTGCACGACCACGGCCGCTCCTCGGGAGTGCTGACCGTGCTGCGGGGCGAGCTGACGGAGCGCTCCGGCGGCGCACGCCGCGCGCTGGGCGCCGGAGCGCAGCGGGTCTTCGCGCCGGGCTACGTCCACGAGGTCGTCAACGACTCGCTCGAGCCCGCCGTCAGCCTCCACGTCTACTTCCCCGGGCTGACCGAGATGCCTATGCACCGGCCGCATGCGCACTGCGGCACCCTTGCCCGGCCCACCGCCGGCGGCGTCGCCGGCGTCGTCACAAGGTGACGCCACCACAAGGTGACGCCACCTGGGGCGCATCCGGTGCGGTGCGATAGTCCGGGCCCTTCTGCCGGGCGGGGTGCCGCTGCTGACAGACTGCAGCCATGCAGCGCATTGTGGTTCTGGCCGGCGGGATCGGGGGCGCCCGCTTCCTCCGTGGCCTCAAGTCAGCAGTCCCCGACGCGGAGATCACCGTCATCGGGAACACGGGTGACGACATCCATCTGTTCGGGCTCAAGGTCTGCCCCGACCTCGACACGGTGATGTACACCCTCGGCGGCGGCATCCACGAGGAGCAGGGGTGGGGGCGTGCCGGCGAGACCTTCGCCGTGAAGGAGGAGCTGGCCGCCTACGGGGTCGGGCCGGAGTGGTTCGGGCTCGGCGACCGCGACTTCGCGACGCACATCGTGCGGACGCAGATGCTCGGCGCCGGGTATCCGCTGAGCGCCGTGACCGAGGCGCTGTGCGCGCGGTGGCGGCCCGGCGTGCGGCTGCTGCCGATGAGCGACGACCGGGTCGAGACGCACGTCCTGATCGACGACCCCGAGGGCGGTGACGGTGCGCGCAAGGCCGTGCACTTCCAGGAGTACTGGGTGCGGATGCACGCCTCCGTGCCGGCCCACGCGATCGTTCCGGTCGGTGCCGAGCAGGCGAAGCCCGCGCCCGGTGTGCTGGAGGCCGTCGCCGAAGCGGACGTCATCCTCTTCCCGCCGTCCAACCCCGTCGTCAGCGTCGGCACGATCCTGGGTGTGCCGGGGATCCGGGCGGCCGTGGCGGACGCCGCCGCGCCCGTCGTGGGGCTCTCCCCCATCGTCGGCGGGTCGCCCGTGCGCGGCATGGCCGACAAGGTGCTCGCCGCCGTCGGCGTCGAGTCCACCGCCGCCGCCGTCGCGCGGCACTACGGCTCCGGGCTCCTCGACGGTTGGCTGGTCGACTCCGTGGACGAGCGTGCCGTGGCCGAGGTCGAGGACGCCGGTATCCGGTGCCGGGCCGTGCCACTGATGATGACCGGCGTCGAGGCCACCGCCGCGATGGCCCGCGAGGCGCTGGCACTGGCCGAGGAGGTGCGCGCATGAGCGCGGTTCCCCCGTCCTACCGGGTGTGGGCGCTGCCCGGCATCCCCGAGGTCCGGGCCGGGGACGACCTCGTCAAGGCCATCGCGGCCGCCGCCTGTGCCGACGGAACGCCCGGGCTCGCCGACGGTGACGTCCTCGTCGTCACCTCGAAGATCGTCAGCAAGGCCGAGGGACGCATCGTCCGGGCCGGCGACCGCGAGGCCGCGATCGACGCCGAGTCCGTACGGCTCGTGGCGCGGCGCGGCCCGCTGCGCATCGTCGAGAACCGGCTCGGCCTGGTCATGGCCGCAGCCGGGGTCGACGCGTCCAACACCGCCGCCGGCACCGTACTGCTGCTGCCCGAGGACCCCGACGCGTCCGCCCGGCGGATCCGGGACGGGCTGCGGGACACCCTGCGGGTGGACGTGGGTGTCGTGATCACCGACACCGCGGGGCGGCCCTGGCGCAAGGGCGTGACGGACTTCGCACTCGGCGCGGCCGGGGTGCAGGTCGCCAACGACCTGCGGGGCGGCGTCGACGCGTACGGCAATCCGCTGGTCGCCACCGTCGTGGCGACCGTCGACGAACTGGCCGCGGCCGGCGACCTCGTCAAGGGCAAGGCCGAGGGGCTGCCGGTCGCCGTGGTGCGGGGCCTGGACCACATCGTGGACGGTGCGGAGCGGGAAGGGGCGCGGTGGCTGGTGCGGCCCGCCGAGGACGACATGTTCCGGCTGGGGACGTCGGAGGCCGTGCGGGAGGCGGTGACGCTGCGGCGGACGGTACGGGAGTTCACGGATGATCCCGTGGACCCGCAGGCGGTGCGGCGGGCCGTCGCCGCCGCCGTGACCGCGCCCGCGCCGCACCACACGACGCCCTGGCGGTTCGTGCTGCTGGAGTCCGAGACGGCGCGGGTGGAGTTGCTGCACGCCATGCGGGACGCGTGGGTCGCGGACCTGCGGGCGGACGGGCGTTCGGAGGCGGGCATCGCCCGGCGGGTACGGCGCGGCGATGTGCTGTGGAAGGCGCCGTACCTGGTGGTGCCGTGTCTCGTCATGGACGGCTCGCACGACTACCCGGACGCGCGGCGGTCGGCGGCGGAGCGGGAGATGTTCGTGGTTGCGGCGGGGGCCGCGGTGCAGAACTTCCTGGTCACGCTGGCCAGTGAGCGGCTCGGGTCGGCTTGGGTGTCGTCGACGATGTTCTGCCGGGATGTGGTGCGCCGGACGCTGGCGCTGCCGGAAGGGTGGGATCCCATGGGGGTCGTCGCCGTGGGGCGGCCTGCCGCACCGGCTGCGCCGCGTGCGCCGCGCGATCCCGAGGCGTTCGTCGTGGTGCGGTAGCTCGTCCGTGGGGCGGGGGCGGGGTGGTCGGCGGACGGCCGGGTGCCTACATGCGGGTGAAGTCCCGCACCGAGAAGCGCGGGGCGCGGCGTGGGAGTGTGACGCCGCTCAGGAGGATCAGGCGGCATGCCCGGTGGCGCTGGCCCTCGTAGGGGGACAGCAGGTCGAGCATCGCCTCGTCGTCCGCACCGCGGAACCCGGTGAGGGCGTAGCCGACGATCCTCGGCAGGTGGAGGTCGCCCACCGTGACCGCGTCCGGGGAGCCGTTGCTGCGCTGCAGGGTTTCCGCCGTCGTCCAGGGGCCGATGCCGGGGATCGCCTGGAGGCGGGCCGAGGCGCGGGCGTCGTCCATGGCCGCCGCCTCCTCCAGGCGCGCCGCCGCACGGGCGGCCCGGATGATCGTCGCCGATCGTTTGGCGTCCACTCCCGCTGTGTGCCATTCCCAGGAGGGGATCAGGGCCCAGGTGCGCGGGTCCGGCATCACGTGCATGCGCGGGGCCGGGCCCGGTGCCGGTTCGCCGTGGCGCTGGAGCAGCAGGCGCCAGGCGCGGTACGCCTCGTCGCTGGTCACCTTCTGCTCGAGGATCGAGGGGATCAGCGACTCCAGGACCAGGCCCGTGCGGGCCAGCCGGAGGCCGGGGTTGCGGCGGTGTGCCTGGTGGACCAGGCGGTGGCGGGGGCTGAAGGTCTCAGGGGTGTCCGACTGGCCGAGGAGGGTGGGGAGCCGGTCCAGGAGCCAGTCCGTGCCCGGGCCCCAGGCTTGCGCGTGGACCGCGCCGTCGCCGGTCGTCAGGCGCAGGGTCCCGGGTCCCTGCGGGGTGCGGCTGGCCCGCCAGACGGCGCCGTCCGGCGTCGTGCGGTAGGCCGGGTCCCCGGGGCCGCGGGCCAGGACGCACAGGGTGCGTCCCAGGTCGTACGGGCCGCCGCCGGGCGGTACCCAGGTGCGGGTGGCCATTGGGCCAGGGTACGTCCTGGCCCTACTGGTCCGACGAGAAGCGGATCGCGCCCTGCGGGATCAGGGCGTTGCACCAGACGCGGGCGCCCGGGCCCAGTTCGTTGTCGGGGCCGATGCGGGCGTTGTCGCCGATGACCGCGCCGTCCAGGACCGTACGGGCCCCGACGCGGGCGCCGGCGCCGATGAGGCAGTCGCGGACGCGCGCACCCGCCTCGATCACCGCGCCGTCCAGCACCGCACTGCCGTCGATGCGCGCGCCCGGCTCCACGCGGGCACCCGCGCCGATGACCGTGCCGCCCATGAGCTTGGCGTCGGTGGCCACCTCGGCGCCGTCGAGGACCAGCCGGTCGCCGCAGCGGCCGGGGACCGCCGGGGAGGGGGCGCGGCCCATGACCAGGTCGGCGGAGCCGCGCACGAAGGCCTGCGGGGTGCCCAGGTCCAGCCAGTACGTGGAGTCGACCATGCCCTGGAGGTGGGCGCCCGAGGCCAGGAGGCCAGGGAACGTCTCCCGTTCCACGGAGACCGGGCGGCCGGCGGGGATCTCGTCGATCACCGAGCGGTTGAAGACGTACGCGCCCGCGTTGATCTGGTCGGTGACGATCTCCTCGGGTGTCTGGGGCTTCTCCAGGAAGGCTGTGACCCGGCCGGTGGCGTCGGTGGGGACGAGGCCGAAGGCCCTCGGGTCGGCCACCCGGGTGAGGTGGAGGGAGACGTCCGCCTTGCTTTCCTGATGCGTGTGCACCAGGGCCTCGATGTCCAGGCCCGTGAGGATGTCGCCGTTGAAGATCAGGACCGGGTCGTCCGGGGCGGAGTGCAGGCGGGAGGCGACGTTGCGGATGGCTCCGCCCGTGCCCAGGGGCTCCACCTCGGTCACGTACTCCAGGTGCAGGCCCAGGGAGGAGCCGTCGCCGAAGTACGGCTCGAAGACCTCCGCCAGGTAGGACGTGGCGAGCACGATGTGCTCGACCCCGGCGGCGCGGGCGCGCGCGAGCTGGTGGGTGAGGAACGGGACGCCCGCCGCCGGAACCATCGGCTTGGGTGTGTGCACCGTGAGCGGGCGCAGCCGGGTTCCCTTGCCGCCGACCAGGAGGATCGCTTCTGTCACCTGTCGTCTCTGCTTCCTGCTGGGGCCGGGCCGTGATCGGCGGCCAGTGTATGCAGAAGGTACGGGCCCGCCCTGCCAGGTCAGCGGCCCTGGAGGCGGGCCGCCGCGGCGCGGGCGGCGCCGAGCCTGTTGTAGAGGCGGTCACCGGGGCATTCGGTGACGTAGCCGTCGCGGTGCCCGGAAATGACCTTGAGTCTGACCGAGGTGCCCTTCTTGTAGCGGTTTCCACCACCGGATACCAGCGTGGCGTTGCCGAGCGGGTTGACGCCGTAGAGGCCGAGCTTCCATGCGGTCAGGCGGGCCAGGGCGTTCACCACGGCGGCGGGCGGGTTGGCCTTCGCGAACGATCCGAGCACGGCGATGCCCATGCTGTTGGTGTTGAAACCGAGAGTATGGGCGCCTCTGACGGGTTTCGCCACACCGCCTGCCCGGCCCTCGTACACCGTGCCGCACTTGTCGACGAGGAAGTTGTACCCGATATCCCGCCAGCCGCTGCTCACCACGTGGTAGCGGTAAATACCGCGAATGACCGAGGCGGACTGCGCACAGCTGTAGCCGTTGCCGGAGGCCGTGTGGTGGGCGAAGGCGGCTCGCACGGTCTTGGTGTATGCGAAGCCCCGCTCGCGGAGCGACTCGTCGGCGCCCCAGCCGGCCCGGGTGACGATGCGCGGACGGGGGCCGACGTAGTGGACCACGGCGGGTTCGACGCCGTCGCCGTCGGTTTCGGTGTCGGTGTCCGTGTCGGTGCCGGTGCCGGTGCCGGTGCCGGGGATGTTCTCCGGCAGGGCCTCGGGGGGGACTTCGGGGAAGGAGTCCGTGTCGCCCTCCGGAGTGTCGGTGTCCGGGTCCGTGTCGCCGTGGCCGTCCTCCCCCGACCGGTCGTCCGTGGCGGCGGTGAGGTCCACGCGTGTGGCCTTGATGTCCTTCTCCGACTCCGGCCGGCCCACCGCCGGGATCTCGACCGCCCCCAGCGGCGCCAGCGGGTAGTTGGCGGCCGAGGCGGCGGTCTCCTCCTCGGAGGGCGGCGACGGGGCGCGCCGGACCGTGCCCGGCCGCCGGGGAGCGGGGCCCCTGCCGGAGGGGCCCTTGACCGAGGGGCCCTTGCTGGACGCGCCCTTGCCGGAGGGGCCCTTGCCGGGGTCGACGAGCTCGATGCGCAGCCCGGAGGGCAGCGCCGCGGTCTCCGCACTCCGGCCGGCCACCGCCGCGGGGCGCACCCGGACCTGGACGGCGTCGGAGGCGCCCACCCACAACGGGGCGGTGGAGCCGCGCCGGCTGCCGCCACGGGCCTCGGGCGAGTCGAGGTCGGGGCGGTCGTCGTCGTGCGTCTGGACGTCCTGCCAGCGCGACCAGGCCGCAGTGCCCGCCGCGCGGGTACGGACCTGGGCGCGGCCGTGCAGTTCCCTGGCGGCGTCGTCCCAGACGATGCCGACCAGCGAGAAGGGCGCGACCTCCCGGGGCGGCAGCCCCCGGGCCACGGCGCGCGGGCGCCCGGGACCGGCGGCGCGCCGCGTGGGACCGAGCGGGACGAGGGGCAGTGAGTGCGTAGCGCCCGGCACCGCGGCGGGGTGCGGCCGGGCGGCGCCCGGCGCGCTGGTGGCGGGACCTGAAGCTCCGTCGGTGACACCGGGGACAGCGCCGGAGGTAGCTCCGGTCGGGGTGGCGAGGAAGGGCAGGGCCAGAGCGGCGGCGCAGGCGGTGACGGTTGAGGAGACAAGATTTCCACGCATGCCTGAAATCCTGGGCATAACTGGACAAATATGTCCATTCCTAAACTGACGGCGAGTCGGCCCCACCGGCTTCCGGGAGGACCCGCACGGCTGACCTCCCGCGCCCCCGCCGCGTACCCTGGCGCCGATGAACGCCACCGATCACACCCCCGCCGACCTGCTGCGTTCCGCGCTCGCCGCGGACCCGGCCCGCCCGCTCGTGACCTTCTACGACGACGCCACCGGCGAGCGCGTGGAACTGTCCGTGGCCACCTTCGCCAATTGGGTGGCGAAGACCGCCAATCTGCTCCAGGGCGATCTCGCCGCCGAGCCGGGCGACCGTCTCGCGCTGCTGCTGCCCGCGCACTGGCAGAGCGCGGTCTGGCTGCTCGCCTGCTCCTCCGTCGGCGTCGTCGCCGAGGTGGGCGGCGACCCGGCCGGTGCCGACCTGGTCGTCAGCGGGCCGGACACGCTGGAGGAGGCGCGGGCCTGTTCCGGTGAGCGCGTCGCGCTCGCCCTGCGCCCCCTGGGCGGCCGCTTCCCGCAGCCGCCGGCCGGGTTCGCCGACTACGCCGTCGAGGTGCCCGGCCAGGGCGACCGCTTCGCCCCGTACGCGCCCGTCGGCCCGGACGCGCCCGCCCTGGTCGTGGGCGGTCTGGAGCTGACGGGGGCGCAGGTCGTCGAGAAGGCGCGCACCGACGCCCACCAGCACGGCCTCGGCGCGGGCTCGCGACTGCTGTCGGGGCTGCCGTACGACCACTGGGAGGGCCTGTCCGCCGGGCTCTACGCCCCGCTCGCCGCGGGCGGCTCCGTGGTGCTCTGCCGCAACCTCGACCGCCTGTCCGGCGGCGGCCTGGACAAGCGCCGCGAGAGCGAGCGCGTCACCGTGACGGCCCTCTGACGCTGCCGGAGCGCCGCGTCCGGGCGATGATCGGCATACGTGCGTAGGTGCGCTGGAGCGCGTACGCCGCCGACTGAGCGCAGGAGGGATGCAGCGCAGCCGTGACCTACCGCCCCGGCAGCCCCGGCCCGCCGGGCGGCCCCTTCCCCGAGGGGCCGCCCGGGCGGGCGGGCGCGCCGGGGCGGCGCAGGCGGCGCTGGGGACGTCGGCTGGCGGTGGGCGTGACGGTCCTGCTGCTCGTGGCCGGCGGGATCGGCTGGGTGCTCTACGAGCGGCTCGACAACAACATCACCACCGACACCGAGACCGCCGAGGAACTGCGCCGCTGGGAGAAGGAGCGCCCCAGCGCGCTGGTGAGCGGCGCCCAGAACATCCTGGTCATCGGCTCGGACACCCGCAGCGGCTCCGGCAACGGCAAGTACGGCGAGGACAGCGGCAGCCAGCGCTCGGACACCACGATCCTGCTGCACCTGGCCGCCGACCGGAACAGCGCGACCGCCGTCAGCCTCCCCCGCGACCTGATGGCGAAGATCCCCAGCTGCCGGCGGCCCGACGGCACCTACACCAATGAGCGCTTCGCGCAGTTCAACTGGGCGTACGAGCTCGCGGGCACCGCCTGCACGATCCGCACCGTCGAGAACATCACCCGGATCCGGATCGACCATCACATCGTGCTGGACTTCAGCGGGTTCAAGCAGCTCGTGGACGCCATCGACGGCGTCGAGGTGTGCCTGAAGAAGCCCGTCGACGACCGCGAGGCGCACCTGCGGCTGGCCGCCGGCCGCCAGGTGCTGCACGGCGAGGAGGCCCTCGGGTACGTCCGGGCCCGTTACAGCCTCGGGGACGGCAGCGACACCGAACGGATGGGGCGGCAGCAGGAGTTCCTGGGGGCGCTGGTGCGGGAGATGCAGAGTGAGGGCGTGCTGCTCAACCCGGCGCGGCTCTATCCGGTGCTCGACGCGGCCACCAAGTCCCTGACGACGGACGCCGGACTCGACTCGCTCAAGAAGATGTACAACCTCGTGCGGACCGTGCGGAACATCCCCACCGAGCGCGTCCAGTTCCTGACGGTGCCGCGCCGCCCGTACCCGTACAACAGCGCACGCGACGAGCTCGTGCAGCCGGACGCGGACCAGCTCTTCCAACAGCTGCGCACCGACCGGCCGGTGTCGGTGAGCGCGCACGTCCGCCCGGCCGACAACAAGCCGGGGCGCGGCAGGCCCGGCCGCGAGCCGGAGCCCGGGGGGGCGGAGGGCGCCGAGGGGGCGACGGGTGGCTACGAGCCCGGCAGCGCGCCCTCGCCGCCCTCTCCCGACTCGCCGGTCTCACCGGCCTCTCCTGCTCCCTCTTCCACTTATTCACCGTCCTCACCGCTGCCCAGCACTCCGCCCACGTACCAGGGCACCACCGCGGCGCGCGGCATCTGCGCCTGACGGACGCAAAGAACGCCAATAATCCCGGCAAAGGGTGCAGAAACCTTTTCGCCCCGGTGTTCGTTGCAACATCCGTCCCCGCGAAGGGATTGGGCAGATTGCCCAGTTGTAGGCGAGTGCAATTCGTCACCGGTGTCGCTCGACGCTGAACTGGGCGGATAGTGTGAGCGATCCGGTGCGCACGGCCGGCTGACCGCGCACTGCACAGACGACATTCGAGCGCCTCAGGGGGGTAGGCGCCGCGTGGCACCGACGGAGGATTCAAGCGACCGTGGACGCGCAAGGCCGTGGGCGAGCGGGTGGCATCGACCCCGCCGACCAGTGGGTGTTCGACCCGAAAACGGGCAGCTACGAGCTGCGCCTCGACCATGACGGGGGGCCCGTGGCGTCCGGCCACGACCCCGCCGCGACGCCTGCTGCTCCCCGGGCCTCCGCCAGAGCATCGGCACCCTCGGCCTCGCCCGGGCGGAAGCCGAAGCCGGACGGCGGGCGCAGTGTGCCCGGGCAGCGCGGGACCGGTGGCGGGCGGCGGGCCGGAGCGGCAGCGGCCAAGGCGGCCACGGGCCGCCGCAAGCCCAAACCGAAGAAGACCGCGAAGAAGAAGGTCCTGATGTGGACCGGCGGCACGATCGGCGTCGTGCTGGTCGTCACCTCGGTGGGCGGCTACCTGCTCTACCAGCACTTCAACAACAACATCGACAAGATCGACGTCGGCATCAACAACAGCGCCGTCACCAAGGGCCCGGTGAACATCCTGATCATCGGCACGGACAAGCGCTCCGGCGACGGCAACACCGGGTACGGCGACGACGGCAGTGTGGGCCATGCCGACACCACGCTGTTGTTCCACGTCTCCGAGGACCGGACGAACGCCACGGCGCTGTCCATCCCGCGCGACATGATCACGGACATCCCGGCCTGCCCCACCAAGAAGGGCGGCACCACCAGGAACATCGCCGGTTCCAAGGGCGTCCGCTTCAACGAGAGCCTGGGCCAGGAGGACCGCGACCCCGGCTGCACGTGGCGGACCGTCGAGCAGCTGACGGGCCTGAAGGTCACCCACTTCATGATGGCCGACTTCAACGCCGTCAAGAGGCTGTCCTCGGCGGTCGGCGGCGTCGAGGTGTGCCTGGCCAAGGACATCAACGACCCCGACTCGCACCTGAAGCTGGGCAAGGGGCGGCACACGGTCGAGGGTGAGCAGGCCCTCGCGTTCGTGCGGACCCGGCACTCCGTCGGCTTCGGCGGCGACCTCAGCCGGATCGAGCTGCAGCAGCAGTTCCTGAGTTCGATGATCCGGAAGATGAAGGCCGGGGACACCCTCACCAACCCAGGGAAGCTCTACGACCTCGCCGACGCCGCGACCAAGTCGCTCACCGTCGACACCGGCATAGGCTCCGTGTCCAAGCTGACCAGCCTGGCCAAGGAGCTCAGCAAGGTCAATCTGAAGAACATCACCTTCGCCACCGTGCCGGTCATCGACAACCCCGCCGAGGGCAAGGTGCACAAGACGGTCGTCCTGGACAAGCCGAAGGCCGAGCCCCTCTTCGCCATGGTCCGTCAGGACGTCTCCCTCACCGAGGTGAAGGAGAAGGAGAAGAAGGCCCAGGAGGAGGCCGACGCCAAGCAGGCGGCGCTGCTCCAGGGCCCGAAGGCCGAGCACGCGAACGTCCGGGTCAAGGTACTCAACGGCAGCGGACGCATCGGCGCCGCCAGCGAGACCGTCAGCTGGATGCAGAACTCCAAGGGCATGCCCCGCACCAGCAACGGCGGCAACGCCCGAGGCGGCAAAAAGGACAAAACGGTCCTGGAGTTCGCCCCCAACCAGGCCGACCAGGCGCGCCGGCTCGCCGAGGACATGAGCCTTCCCGCCGACGCCCTGAAGCAGGCCTCGGGCGACGCCGCGCCCACGGCGGAGATGACGCTCACGCTCGGCGCGGACTTCAAGGGCGCCGGCACCCCGGTCGCGGCCCCCGAGAAGGTGCCCGAGGGGATCCAGAAGGTCGAAGCGGACGATAACGACATCTGCGCGAAGTGAACCCCCCGAACGACCTTTCGCATCTCATTAGCCAGTAATACTCATCAGGTACAACTTCAGGTACATCACGCCTGCCCATCGGGCCGGACGCACCATTCAGGGGAGGCCCGATGCGGCAGAGCAGCGGCGTGCGGGGAGAACGCTCCGAAGAGGCCGGGGACTCGGGGGAGTCCAAGGGCTCGAAGAGCTCCAAGGGCGCCGCGGAGCCCACCGGCGGCCCCACGGAATCCGGCACGTCAGGGGCGGCCGGGACCGGCGGCTCCGAGGAGAGCCCGGGCGCCAAGGAATCCGACGGCTCCAGCTCCGGCTCCGGTTCCGGTTCCGGCAAGGACTCCGGCTCCATACCCGGCGGCGGCGCGCGCCGCCGCCGCATCGGGCGAATAGCCCGCTGGACCGCGCTCGGCCTCTCGCTGCTCATCCTGGGGGTGTCGGCCGCGGGGTACTTCTACTACGAGCACCTCAACAGCAACATCAGGAAGAACAAGCTCAACCTGGGCGACAAGCAGCTCGACCGCAGCGCGGCGAACGCCGAGGGCCAGCGTCCGCTGAACATCCTGATCCTGGGCTCCGACAGCCGCAACAGTAAAGAGAACGTCGCCCTCGGCGGCGCCCGGGACGACGCCGACCGCCCCCCGCTGGCCGACGTGCAGATGCTGGTCCACGTCTCCGCCGACCGCAGCAACATGTCGGTCGTCAGCGTTCCCCGCGACACCCGGGTGACCATCCCCAAGTGCACCGACCCCGAGAGCGGCAAGGTCTACAAGGGAACCGACCGGCAGATCATCAACACCAGCCTGGGCAACGGCGGCCCCGGCTGCACGGTCGCCACGTGGGAGGAGCTCACCGGCATCCCCGTCGACCACTTCATGATGATCGACTTCTCGGGCGTGGTGAGCATGGCCGACGCGGTCGGCGGGGTGCCGGTCTGCGTGGACGCCAACGTCTACGACGACAAGTCCGGCCTGCGGCTGGCCAAGGGCACGCACACGATCAAGGGCAAGCAGGCCCTGCAGTGGCTGCGCACCCGGCACGGCTTCGAGGACGGCAGCGACATCGGCCGCACCCACGCGCAGCACATGTACATGAACGCGATGGTCCGCCAGCTGAAGTCCGGCACCAAGCTCACCGACCCCGGTCAGCTCACCGGCCTCGCCGAGGCCGCCACCAGGGCGCTCACCGTCGACAAGGACCTCGGCTCGGTCAAGGAGCTCTACGAGCTCGGCAACGACATCAAGCGGGTGCCGTCCGGCCGGATCACCATGGCCACCATGCCGTGGGTCTCGGATCCGCAGGACCCGGACGCGCATGTGATCCCCAAGCCGGGCGACGCCGACAAGCTGTTCTCGCTCGTCCGCAACGACATCGCGCTGGACGGCAAGGACAAGAAGAAGGACGACAAGAACCCGCCGCCCACCGTGGCCGCCACCCGCAAGGGCGACATCGCGGTCGCGGTCTTCAACGGCACCGGCACCCTCGTGGAGCCCCCGGCCACCGGCCGCGGCTCGGACATCGCCGCGTTCCTCGTCAAGGAGGGCTTCACCAAGGCGACCTCCGACTCCACGCCCCGCGCCCAGGCGGACACCACGATCACCTACCCCAGAGCCCTGCAGCGCGGCGACGCCCTGGCGGTCGCCAAGGCCCTCGGCCTGCCGGAGAGCGCGGTGCGCCACTCCCCCGAGGTCCAGCAGATCACGCTGGTCGTCGGCGGTGACTGGCGTACGGGCACGGCCTACCCGAAGACCGGGGACGACGAGCCTGCGGCCGACCCGTCCGGCAAGCCGGGCGAGAAGGACGGCAAGGGCGACGAGAAGAAGGGCGGCGGGAAGAAGGGGGACGGCAAGGGGGACAACAAGGCCCCCGAGAGCTCGGACCCGCTCAACGGCGACGACAAGTCGGCCTGCATGAAGGTCAACTCGCTCAACCGCTTCTAGCCGGCACTCCTAGCAGCACTTCCGGCCAGCGCTTCCGGCCAGCGCTTCCCGCCGGGCGCCCCGGGGGCGCCCGGCGACGGGGGGGCTACTCCCCCGCCCGGACCGCCGGACGACGGCTGGCGATGACCTTCTTCGCCAGCGAGCGCGGGCTGGTGAGGAAGCCGAAGCCCCAGGACATGTGCATCGTCGCCAGCGCCACCGGGATCTGCAGCCGCGCCCCGGCCGGCAGCCCCTTGCCCGCCGGCACCGAACCGGCCGTGATGGCCGCCAGGTACCCGGCCGGGACGATCAGGCCCCACGGGGTGACCGCCGCGCCGACCACCACGCCCGCCGCGATGGCGAGCACGGCGGCCGGGGCCGCGAGGTAGCGCAGGTTGATCGAGCCCTGGTGGTAGCGGGCGACGACGCGCCGCCAGCGCCCATAGTTCTTGTACTGCTTGGCGAGCGCCCTGACATCGGGCCGCGGCCGGTAGGAGACCTTGAGCTCCGGCGAGAACCAGATCAGGCCGCCCGCCTCGCGGATGCGGAAGTTCAGCTCCCAGTCCTGGGCGCGGATGAACTCCTCGTTGTACCCGCCCTGCCGCTCCAGCACCTCGCGCCGGAAGACGCCCAGGTAGACGGTCTCGGCGGGCCCCGCCGTGCCGCCGGTGTGGAAGGCCGCGTTGCCGACCCCGATCTTCGAGGTCATGGCGGCCGCGACGGCCCGCTCCCAGTCGTTCTCACCCTCGGCGTGCATGATGCCGCCCACGTTCTGGGCACCGGTCTCGTCCATCAGCCGGACGGCCGTGGCGATGTAGTCCGGGGAGAGCATGCCGTGGCCGTCGACGCGTACCACGATCGGGTGACGTGATGCCTTGATCGCCGCGTTCAGCGCGGCAGGGGTGCGGCCCGTCGGATTCGGCACGGTATGGACGCGGGCGTCCTCCCGGACCAGCTCCGCGGCGATCTCGTCGGTGCGGTCGGTGGACGGCCCGAGGGCGATGACCACCTCCATTTCACCGGCATACTCCTGCTCCAGGATGTGTCGCACGGAGGTGCGCAGATGCCGCTCTTCATTGAGCACCGGCATGATCACGGAAACGGCGGGCAGCTGCTGATCGGGCATGGTTCCTCGGGGGTACGGCGGTCGGGGGCACCCCCCGGCGGTCGGCTGTTACGTCGGCGTCCGCCGTCACGTTACCGCCAATGGGGGACAGGGTCCCGCCCCGCCCGGGTGGCCGGGGTACCTCGGGCGGCGTGGGGGCGCAGACAGTTCATCGTATGGGCCTACGGTGTTCGCAATTTCGCCGCCGTTCCTCCTCTGTTCCACCCGCTCGTCGCGGAGGTCTCGAAGTGACCGCACCGGCCCGCTCCTCCCGCCCCCGCCCGCCCCAGCCACGGACACCCTTCCCCGCGCGCTGGGGAAAGCGCCTCGCCATGGGTGCCGCGGTGGTGGTCCTGGGCACGGGCGGCATCGGGCACGCGGTGGTCACCGGCCTGAACGGCGGCATCGGCCGGGTCGACGCCTTCGAAGGGCTCTCGGACCGGCCGGGCGGCGGGCGGGGCATGAACGTCCTGCTCGTCGGCACCGACGGCCGGGACAAGATCACGGAGCGGGAGCGGCAGCGCTACCGCCTCGGCGGCGCCCCCTGCCACTGCACCGACACGGTGATGCTCGTCCACCTCTCCGCGGACCACGACCGGGCCACCGTGGTCAGCCTGCCGCGCGACACCTACACCGAGATCCCCGAGCGCACGGACGAGACCGGCAGGTTCCGTCCCGCCCACGTCGTGAAGCTCAACGCGGCGTACGCGGAGGGCGGCCCCGGCCTGACCGTCCGCTCGGTGGAACGCCTGACCGGCGTGCACGTCGACCACTACATGGAGGTCGACTTCACCAGCTTCATGAAGACAGTCGACGCGGTCGGCGGCGTCCAGGTGTGCAGCGTGCGGCCGCTCAAGGACGCCTACACCGGTCTCGACCTCCCGGCCGGCACCACCCGGCTCGACGGTGGGCAGGCCCTGCAGTACGTGCGCTCCCGCCACCTCGACGGGGCCTCCGACCTGGGCCGGATGCAGCGACAGCAACGATTCCTGGCCTCCCTCATGCACGAGGCCGCAAGCGGCGGGGTGCTGCTGAACCCGGTGAAGTTCCAGGGCGTGGCCTCCGCCGTCATCGGCTCGGTCCGCGCCGACCGGGGCTTCGGCAGCGACGAGCTCGTCGGGCTGGGCCAGGCGATGCGGAACCTGACACCCGCCTCCGCGGAGTTCACCTCCGTACCGATCGCCATCGCGGACTTCCCCGTGCCGAACGTCGGCTCGACCGTGAAGTGGGACGAGCCCGGCTCCGCCAAACTCTTCCAGGCCCTGCGCGAGGACCGTCCCGTCAACGCCGCCCCGCGCGCTCCGCACCGGGCGGCGGACGCAAAGCCGCCGGCCAGGACCAACGAGCACCCGCCCACGGCCGTCGAGGTGGCCCCCGAACAGGTGCGCGTCCAGGTCGTCAACGCCAGCGGCCGCCCCGGCCTCGCCCGCACCACCGACCAGGCACTTCGCGCCACCGGCTTCATCACCACCGGCCTGCCCACCGACTCCCCACAGCCCCCCGTGGAGCACACGGTGATCACCTACGACCCGCACTGGGACCGCTCGGTCCGCTCGATCGCCGCCGCGATCCCGGGCGCACGGCTCCAGCCGGTGCCCGGGCAGGGCCCACTGATGAGGGTGACCCTGGGCGCGGACTTCACCCAGGTCCGCCCGGTACGCGCCCAGGACCCGCCGCCGCCGCGAAGCGGGGGCATCCCGGTGGTCACGGGCGACCAGGTGGCCTGCCGGGAGAGCACGTAGGCGACGCGCGGGCCGACCGCGTTCGGCCCATGCGGGAAGGGCGCTTTGCCGTTGCCCGCGCTACGCCGCGGCGACGAGGTCGCGCGCCCTTTCGTTGAAGTCCGCGACAAGCCGGTTCCGCCCGAAGGGCTGCATTCGCTTCTGCAGATCCGCCACGGCTTCGACCGCCCGCGACGACTTCACCTGTTTCGCGAGCGTCAGCGTCCGGAGACCAGCCGCGTACGCGGACTCAAGGTCCCGTCGCTGCACGTGCGAGGCCGCAAGTGCAGCGTGGGACATCGCGCCCCGCCTCGCCCGTTTCTGCCTCTTGGCGAAGTCGATCGAGCGACGGGCGTGCTCTTCGGACGCACCGGCCTCGCCGAGGTCCCGAAGCGTATTCGCGTGCTCCCCGTGGAGGTAGGCAGGGTCGATGAACGCGGCCCAGTCCGGTTCGCCTTCGAGCCGCACTCGCTCGGCCGCCTTCTCCGACTCGGCCACGGCGCGGACCGCCCCCGCCTTGTCGCCGAGCAGAGCGAGCGCCCGCCCCTCGAGGCACCAGAGGTCGGCGAGGCAGGCAGGCGACGTTGCTTTCGCGAGCCCGTGGCGCCCGGCCTGCGCCAGCCTGCGCCCTTCGCCCGGATCACCGAGCAGCGTCGCCTGATCGGCCATCCCCGCGAGGACATGCGCCCCGAGTGCGGTGTTCTTCGATTCGTCGGCCAGCCTCAGCGACTGGATCAGGTAGCGCTGCGCGGTCCCGTGCTCGCCGTTGTCGTAGGCCATCCAGCCCAGCAAGTACGTCTGTTCGGCCGCCGCCTCGCACAGGGCCTGGCGGACGTCCTCGGAGTGCGCGCGGCGCAGCAGCGGATAGACGTGCTGGTTCATGTACTCGGCCAGCACCAGCCGCCCGGCCCCGCCCCCTTGGAAGATGTCCATGCGCTGGAACGTCGTGAACATGTTCTTGACAGCACTGACGTCCTCGAGCCGCACCCGCGGCCCCGAATCCGGTTCCTGATCCAGCGTGTTCAGCAGCCAGTCCCGCGACGGCCCCAGTCCGGCGACGGCCGCGAACGGGGCAGCTGCCAGGAATACACGTCGGTCCACGTCCGCTCTCCCCAGGTCTGCGACGACTTCAACCGTATCTGTGTACGACGAGTTGTACACGAGCGCCGCGTCGGCAGTTGTGCTGTCACCGAACCCGAGGTCGTACGTGGTGACCCGGTAGCCGAAGTGACCGGAGAACACCCCGGCCAGGATGTCGGGGAGAGGACGGCGTGGCTTCTCCCCTTGCAGCCAACGCCGAACACCCGTCGAATCGGGTGCAATGTGCGGCTGCCCCCACGCGGCCGCCTTGGCTCTGACGCGTCGAGCGAGCTCGCCCCTGCTCATCCCCGAACGTTCCAACCAGGCTGTCAGCTCGACGTTCGGCGACCCCATACCTGCCTGCCTTCTGCGCGCGGCCGTGGAAGCGACACCCTTCGACACCCCCTCCGACGGTACCGCCGCACGAGCCGCAGCGGTTGCCTGTTCCGTACGAACTGACCCCACCAGTGCGGGGAGTGCCCATGACGACGCCCACCACGACCACAAGTGACACCGTCACCAGCCCCCAGCCGGACCCCTTGATCGGCAAGGTGGTCCGCGACACCGTCCGTGACCGCCTGGGGCGGGTGATGGACCACCTCGGATCGCGCTACCAGCTTCGCCCGCTCGACGGCGGGCGCGAGTGGGACACCGAGGCCGACAACATCGAAGTCGTGGACGTGCCGAGATGCGACGCCTGCGACAGGCTCAAGGCCGAGCGCGGCAAGGCGCACAGGGAAGGCCGCACCGCCGCTGCCCGCGGCTTCACCGCAGCACTGAGCCGCCACCTGCGGGTGATGCACCCATGAGCAACGACACGTTTGCCCCCGCGCTGCACCTGCGAGAGCGCGCGCACCGCTCCCGGGAGGGCGCGCTCACCGCATAGACCCTGACGGCTCAGGGACGGCCCCTGTGCCGGTACAGCCCTTCGGGCAGGAAAGAATACAAGAAATGGGTAGGAAGGACTTCGAGGAAGCAGGCGAGCCCTGGGACCCCCGGGCCAACCAGGATCAGGCAACCGATCCCGACACCCGGGTCTCCGGGAATGGCGACGTGCACAGCTCACATGCCGACGACAAGGACCGGGAGGACTGATGAAGCTGGGCGAGGACCTGATCCAGGACCTGAGGAAACAGGGCTTCATGCGGTGCGAGACCACCCCGGACGGCAAGGCCGTGGTCATGCGCAAGCGCGACAGGTGGACCGTGGTTCCCCTGCGGTGGCTCACCGATGATGCCGTGGACACCATCAAGGCTCAGGCCGGAGTCGACCTCGTCTGACCATCGCGGCCCCGCCCGTGCGCTTCCCCCGAGGCGTGCGGGCGGGGTTTCTCAGCACCAGCTCAGCACCGGCGTCAGTCGTGAAGACCCTCGGCGGCCCGGTTCTGCCGCAGTTCCTTGATCGCGCGCCGCCTCGCAAGGCGGTGCGTGCGCCGGATCTGCGCTTCCTGGTAGCGACGCCGGTCCTGCTCGGTCTCCGGTGCCACCGGCGGCACCTGGCGCGGCTTTCCGTCCGCGTCGACGGCGGCGAAGACGAGGTACGCGCTGCCCACCTGGACGGCCGGTGTGGACTCGTTCCAGCGCTCCGCCATGACCCGGACCCCGACCTCCATCGAGCTCCGGCCCGTCCAATTGCACTGCGCCTGGACATGAACAAGATCGCCGACCCGGACCGGCTCGAGGAACGCCATTTCGTCCATGGACGCGGTGACGGCGGGCCCGCCGGAGTGCCGGCCGGCGACCGCGCCGGCGACGTCGTCCACCAGCTTCATGATCACGCCGCCGTGCACGGTGCCGAGGAGGTTGGTGTCGCTCG
Source organism: Streptomyces sp. NPDC026206 (assembly GCF_040638465.1). Taxonomy (NCBI): domain Bacteria; kingdom Bacillati; phylum Actinomycetota; class Actinomycetes; order Kitasatosporales; family Streptomycetaceae; genus Streptomyces; species Streptomyces sp. NPDC026206. The sequence goes on along the minus strand of NZ_JBEZYL010000030.1, from coordinate 5,258 downwards.
CCGTCATGATGTGGGAAAGGGTGGTGCGCGATGCCCCGGTGGGCTTGCCGGGGAGACCACTATCTGCGGCGCCAGCGACGTATTCGGTCATGCGTCCACTGTAAGCAAGCCGCCGCGCGCGATCTTCCCGGCATGGCAGGCGGCGGGATTTGCATCAGCTCTGCAACAGCAGTGCCCCGATCCCGTCCGCACCCTGTGAGTCCGCTCGCCGCAGCAGGCACACTCGATCCCATGAACGATTGGCCCGAAGGGCGGACCCCCGACCGCCGCGAGCGGTACGGGCGCGGCAGCACCAGCGCCGAGCCGGAGGGCGCCCGCGCCCTGCCGCACGTCCGGCGCGACGCCCCGCCCCCTCAGTACCGACCGCCCCAGGGCTACGACTCCCGCGACCAGGGGTACCCCGGCGCGCAGGGGCAGGACGGCCCCGGCCACGACGGCTACAGCGCCGGGCAGGTCTACGGGCCCGGCAACGGCGGTCCAGCCGGATCCGGTGGTTCCGCGTCGGGCGGCGGGCGTGGTCCGCGTGCCGGGGCGCCCGACTGGCGCAGGCGCATCAAGATCGGGGCGATCGCCTTCGTCGTCACACTGCTGGCCGTCTCCATCGGCACGTACTTCTGGGCGGACGGCAAGATGCGCCGCGAGGTCGACCTGAGCAAGGTCAAGGACCGCCCGGCGTCCGGCGAGGGCACGAACTACCTGATCGTGGGTTCCGACAGCCGCGAGGGCCTGTCGGACCAGGACAAGAAGGACCTGCACACCGGGTCGGCGGACGGCAAGCGCACCGACTCGATGATGATCCTGCACACGGGTGACAACGGCACCACGATGCTGAGCCTCCCGCGGGACTCCTACGTCACGATTCCCGCCTTCACCGGGAAGCAGTCCGGTAAACAGTTCCCCGCCGCCACGCACAAGCTCAACCAGGCGTACGCGGACGGCGGCCCCGAGCTGCTGGCGCAGACCATCGAGTACAACACCGGCCTGCGCATCGATCACTACGCGGAGATCGGCTTCGGCGGCTTCCGCAACCTGGTGGACGCGCTCGGCGGCGTGGAGATGTGCCTGGACAAGCCGCTGAAGGACAAGGACTCCGGCGCGGACTTCGAGGCGGGCTGCCAGGAGCTCGACGGCGCCCAGTCGCTGGCGTTCGTCCGTCAGCGCCACCAGGAGGCCGACCAGGACCTGGGCCGGATGCGCAATCAGCAGAAGTTCCTGAACACCCTCGCCAAGCAGGCCGCCTCGCCCGCCACGGTCCTCAACCCGTTCCGCCTCTACCCCGTCATCGGCTCCGGGCTCGACACCCTCATCGTCGACAAGGACATGGGTCTGTGGGACCTGACGTCGATGTTCTGGGCGATGAAGGGCGTCACCGGGGGCGACGGGCAGCAGCTGACGGTGCCGATCGCGAACCCCAGCTTCCCGACGCGCACCGACGGCGTGGCCGTGAAATGGGACACGGCCAAGGCGAAGCAGCTCTTCGACCAGCTGAAGAAGGACCAGAAGGTCACGGCCGCCGACAAGTGACCGGCCGCATGATCCGGCCCGTGGCTCAGGCGGCCTGCCCGGGCTCCGGGCCGGTCGCGTCGATGACGGCGAAGACGGCGCCCTGCGGGTCCTGGACGACGGCCATCCGGCCGGCCTCCATGTCGAACGGCGGCTTGATCAGCGTGCCGCCGGCCCGGACCAGGGCGTCGACCTTGCTGTCGGTGTCGTCGACGGAGAAGTACGTCAGCCAGTGGGCGGGCGATCCGGGCGCGGACCTGTCGAGGTTCTGCATGCCGCCGACCATCCGGTCGTCCGCCTTGAAGCAGAAGTAGTCGGCCGCGTTCTCCATGGGACTGACCGTGACGCCCAGGGCGGCCGTGTAGAACCGCCCGGCGGCGTCCGGGTCCGGGGTGTTGAGCTCGTTCCACACCACCGAGCCGGGCTCGTTGACGACCTCGCAGCCGTGGAATTCGTTGGCCTGCCACAGCCCGAACACCGCGCCCGTGGAGTCGGCGGCGATGGCCATGCGGCCGAGCGCGAGGACGTCCATCGCCTCGAACAGCACCGTGCCGCCGCTGTTGCTGATCACCTGCACGGTGGCGTCCGCGTCCCTGACCGCCAGGTACGTGGTCCACGCGGGCGGCGGCTTGGACCCGCCGTCCTGCGTCATCGCGGTCATGATGCCCGCCACGGCCTTACCGTTCAGGCTGCAGACCGCGTATCCCCCCGTCTCCGGCGGCCCGGGCTCGCCCTGCCAGCCGAAGAGGTCCCGGTAGAAGTCCAGCGCCTCCCGCTGGTCGGGGACCACCAGGTCCACCCAGCAGGGCGTGCCGGGCACGTACGGTGCGGTTACCTCGGGCATGACGCGTGCCTCCCTGGCAGTACGACCCCCGCCACCACCTTGGCCCGGGTGACTGGGCCCCGCCACCCGGGACACGCGCGAAGGCCCCCGGCGGGCGCACCGGGGGCCTTCACGTGTTGCGGGGTCCTACGGGAGGTTGCGCGCCATGACGATGCGCTGGACCTGGTTCGTGCCTTCGTAGATCTGCGTGATCTTCGCGTCGCGCATCATGCGCTCGACCGGGTAGTCACGGGTGTAGCCGTAGCCGCCGAGGAGCTGGACGGCGTCCGTGGTGATCTCCATGGCGGCGTCGGAGGCGTAGCACTTGGCGGCGGCGCCGAAGAAGGTCAGGTCGCCGTCGAGGCGCTCGGACTTCGCCGCGGCCGCGTACGTCAGCTGGCGGGCCGCCTCCAGCTTCATGGCCATGTCGGCGAGCATGAACTGGATGCCCTGGAAGTCGGCGATCGGCTTGCCGAACTGCTTGCGCTCCTGGACGTAGCCCTTGGCGTAGTCGAGGGCGCCCTGGGCGATGCCCAGGGCCTGGGCCGCGATGGTGACGCGGGTGTGGTCCAGGGTCTTCATCGCCGTGGCGAAGCCGGTGCCCTCCTCGCCGATCATGCGGTCGGCGGGGATGCGGACGTTGTCGAGGTAGACCTCGCGCGTCGGGGAGCCCTTGATGCCGAGCTTCCTCTCGGGGGCGCCGAAGGAGACGCCCTCGTCCGACTTCTCGACGACGAAGGCGGAGATGCCCTTGCTGCGCTTCTCCGGGTCGGTGACGGCCATGACCGTGTAGAAGTCGCTGACGCCCGCGTTGGTGATCCAGCGCTTGACGCCGTTGAGGACCCAGTAGTCACCGTCGCGGACGGCCTTGGTCTTCATTCCGGCGGCGTCGGAGCCCGCGTCGGGCTCGCTCAGGCAGTACGAGAACATCGCGTCGCCCTTGGCGAGCGGGCTCAGGTACTGCTTCTTCAGCTCCGCCGAGCCGGACAGCGCGACCGGCAGCGAGCCGAGCTTGTTGACCGCCGGGATGAGGGAGGAGGAGGCACAGACGCGCGCGACCTCCTCGATCACGATGACGGTCGCGAGCGCGTCCGCACCCGCGCCGCCGAACTCCTCGGGGACGTGCACGGCGTGCAGGTCGGCCGCGACGAGCGCGTCCAGCGCCTCCTGCGGGAAGCGCCCCTCCTCGTCCACCTCGGCGGCGAACGGTGCGATCTTCGCCTCGGCGAGCGACCGGACGACCTTGCGGAGCTGGTCGTGCTCCTCGGACGGCCGGTACAGGTCGAAGTCCTTGTTTCCCGCCAAGGCGTACTCCCCAGAGAGTTAACTACCGTTTAGTAACCATGATTCTAGGGGCGGCCCCCGCCAGGGGGATACGTGAGCTTGCCGACAGCGGGCGATCTCCCCCGGAAGCCTTCCCGACCATGGCCCGACTATGCTCGGGCAACGCTATCCGGCAGGTGGGCACAGCCAGCACCACGAGTCAGCACATGGAGTACCGCATGGCCCTCAAGATCACCGTGATCGGCACCGGTTACCTGGGCGCCACCCACGCCGCGGCCATGGCCGAGCTCGGTTTCGAGGTGCTGGGCCTGGACGTGGTGCCCGAGAAGATCGAGACGCTCTCGCGCGGCGAGGTCCCGATGTACGAGCCCGGCCTGGAGGACCTGCTGCGCAAGCACGTCGCCGGCCTGGACGGCTCCAGCGGGCGGCTGCGCTTCACGACCTCCTGGGAGGAGGTCGCCGAGTTCGGCGACGTGCACTTCGTCTGCGTGAACACTCCGCAGAAGCACGGCGAGTACGCCTGCGACATGTCCTACGTCGAGAGCGCCTTCACCTCACTGGCCCCGCTGCTGCGCCGCCCGGCGCTGGTGGTCGGCAAGTCGACGGTGCCGGTCGGCAGCGCGGCCCGGCTCGCGGAGCTGCTGGGCCGGCTGGCCCCGGCGGGCGACGACGTGGAGCTGGCCTGGAACCCGGAGTTCCTGCGCGAGGGCTTCGCCGTCGAGGACACCCTGCACCCGGACCGCATCGTCGTCGGCGTCGGCGGCGAGCGGGGCGAGAAGCTGCTGCGCGAGGTCTACGCGACACCGGTCGGCGAGGGGTCGCCGTTCGTGGTCGCCGACTACCCCACCGCCGAGCTGGTCAAGACGGCCGCCAACTCCTTCCTCGCCACCAAGATCTCGTTCATCAACGCCATGGCCGAGGTCTGCGAGGCCGCCGACGGCGACGTGGTGAAACTGGCGGAGGCCATCGGCCACGACGAACGGATCGGAAAGAAGTTCCTGCGGGCCGGCGTCGGCTTCGGCGGCGGCTGCCTGCCGAAGGACATCCGCGCCTTCATGGCCCGCGCCGGCGAGCTGGGCGCCGATCAGGCCCTGACCTTCCTGCGCGAGGTCGACTCCATCAACATGCGCCGCCGCTCCCACATGGTGGAGCTGGCCCGCGAGACCGTGGGCGGCAGCTTCCTCGGACAGCGCGTCGCGGTGCTGGGTGCGACGTTCAAGCCGGACTCCGACGACGTACGGGACTCGCCCGCGCTCAACGTCGCCGGGCAGATCCACCTTCAGGGTGGCCAGGTGACGGTGTACGACCCCAAGGGCATGGACAACGCCGCCCGGCTGTTCCCCACGCTCGCGTACGCGCCGAGCGCGCTGGAGGCGTGCCGGGGGGCGCATGTGGTGCTGCACCTGACGGAGTGGGCGGAGTTCCGGGCGCTTGACCCCGAGGCCATCGCCGTCGTCGTGGCGGAGCCGCGTCTGCTCGACGGTCGTAACGCGCTGGATCCCGCCGCGTGGCGGGCCGCCGGCTGGTCCTTCCGCGCGATGGGCCGCCCCCGGGCGTAGTTCTTTCCCCGGTCCCGCCCCTTCCCGTAACCGGGGCTCCGCCCCGGACCCCGGTCCTCAATCGCCGGACGGGCTGCATATGCAGCCCG